>NZ_BAAGXV010000006.1:0-129547 GCF_054779655.1 Pontibacter brevis | reverse complement strand
CCGTCAGGTTTATCAGGTCCCCGTCGGGGTCCGTGGCCGAGACCACCCCCCGCAGCAGCGTGCCCGCCACCACGCACGTGTCCTTCGGCTCCAGGACAGGAGGGCGGTTAGGCGTCTCCCGCACCAGAATCTGCATGTCGCGCACCACCTCGCCCAGCTTCACGGCCCCGCCGTTGGGCGACACCCGCCACTCCTCCACCACGAAGGCCACGTTGTACTCACCCTTGCGGCAGGGGGCGTCCCAGGTCATCTGCCCCGTCAAAGGGTCCAGCGAAAAAGTGGCCGGGCCCGAGCCATCGGAGGTAGTGCAATTGAAGATGAGGTGGGGCAGGTTATAGCCCGGAACTGGCGAGATGTTACCGTTCACGTCCTCGTACCGCGGCACCAGGAGCTTGAAGGAAAGGCTGTCGCCGTCGGCATCGTAGGCACCGGGGTTGTGGACGTAACGCCTGCCCACCGCCGCTATGTCTATCGGATCCACGGTCAGAACAGGCGTACTGTTAAAGCCCCGCAGGGCGTTGATGTTGATGACTGTTTCGATAAAAAACGAGCGCTGATCAGAGGGTGGCGCCATGTTCAGGATACCGAGGTTTCGGTTTACCCCCACCCAGGATACCCGGAAGGTACCATCAGAAGGGAAGGTGTACTCCCACATGTAAACTTCTCTGTCCGTCTCGTTTCCAATATTCACCACTGAGTCGCGTGGCACTTCCAGAATCACGCCGCCGCCCATGTTCATGTACACGATCGGGTCTTCAGCGGAGGAAGCCTGATCGGTGAATATATTCATTCTGAAAAAAAACCTTCTTGGGTTAGGGTTGGGCGTGGTGTCTCGTACTGCTGTGATATCTCCTGCCCGGATATGCGTAGCCTGTGCTTCTGTAAAACATCCCCACAACAACATCAACATGAAGAACAGACTGCCGCGCAGCAAATACCTTAAGCGTAAACTGTTTGGCATACAATTTTAGGTTTGGCGGTAAGTATAGGTGTAAATATAGGTAATAATATAAACTCCGTTTTTTCGCTTTTATTATTAACAAAAGGACAGAAAGTGGGTTATTAGCCTATAGCCTTTTGTGGTACGCGTAACAATTTAGATTGATTCAAAATATGAAGCTAAAATTGGTTTATATAGGGCCCGCTATTACCTTTGATAATTAAAAACCCTTATTTACTTAACCTATAACAAACACAAATGAGTTGGTTTACTAAAACGTTTTCCAGTACAATGGGGCGCAAAATCGTGATGTCGGTTACGGGCCTTTTTCTGTGTTCTTTCCTGGTAGTACACCTTATTGGTAACCTTCAGCTCTTTAATGATGACGGAGGTGCAGCCTTTAACCTCTACTCATATTTTATGGCCAACAACATTATTATCCGTATTATGGAATTAGTGCTGGTGGCCGGCTTCCTCTTCCATATTTACGATGCTATTGTGCTGACCCGCAGGAACAAGGCAGCCCGACCTATTGAATATGCAGAGCAACGCCCGCAGGAGAACAGCACCTGGTCTTCCCGCAACATGGGTCTGTTAGGCACCGTGATATTGGTTTTCCTGATCATCCACCTTTGGAACTTCTTTGTTCCTGCCCGCTTCGGTGGCCTGGAAGGCGTTGTGATTGAGGGAGCAGAGTATGAGAACCTTTACATAAGAGTGGTGGAGTCTTTCCAGATCTGGTGGTATGTGGCTATCTACGTACTGGCCATGGTTGCACTGGCTTACCACCTGATTCATGGTTTCCAGAGTGCTTTCCAGACACTGGGCTTAGACCATAAAAAGTATACTCCTTTCATTCAGACTTTTGGTTATGCCTTTTCTGTTATAGTATGCCTTGGCTTTGCCATCATTCCACTATACTTCTTCTTTGTATACTAACCTGTCTTTAATTTCGCTATGATATTAGATTCTAAAATCCCGGAAGGCCCGATAGCTGAGAAGTGGGATAAGCATAAATTCAATGTAAAGCTGGTAAACCCAGCCAACAAACGTAAATACGATATTATTGTAGTAGGTACCGGTTTAGCTGGTGCTTCTGCCGCCGCCACACTGGGTGAGCTTGGCTATAATGTAAAAGCTTTCTGCTTTCAGGACTCACCTCGCCGTGCACACTCCATCGCCGCGCAGGGTGGTATCAACGCCGCTAAAAACTATCAGAACGACGGGGACTCTATCTTCCGCCTTTTCTACGATACGGTAAAAGGTGGTGACTATCGCTCACGCGAAGCAAACGTTTACCGCCTGGCGCAGGTGTCTGTTAACATCATTGACCAGTGCGTAGCCCAGGGTGTTCCTTTTGCCCGTGACTACGGCGGGCTGCTTGCCAACCGTTCGTTTGGTGGTGCGCAGGTATCCCGTACGTTCTATGCCCGTGGCCAAACCGGACAGCAGCTGTTACTGGGTGCTTACTCTGCCCTTAACCGCCAGGTGGCTTATGGCAAGGTAAAGGTGTTCCCTCGCACAGAGATGCTGGACTTGGTAATGGTTGACGGAAAAGCGCGTGGTATTGTAGTGCGTAACCTGATAACAGGTAAAATCGAGTCGCACAGTGCACATGCCGTAATTCTGGCAACAGGTGGCTACGGTAACGTATTCTTCCTTTCTACCAACGCCATGGGCTCAAACGCCACAGCGGCATGGAGAGCTTACAAGAAAGGTGCCTTGTTCGCGAACCCTTGCTTTACGCAGATTCACCCGACCTGTATCCCGGTATCCGGTGAGTACCAGTCTAAGCTAACGCTGATGTCTGAGTCACTCCGTAACGACGGACGTGTGTGGGTACCTAAGACGGTAGAGATTGCGCAGCGACTAAGAAAAGGTGAAATCACAGTAAATGATATTGCCGAGGCGGATCGTGATTACTACCTGGAGCGCAAGTATCCTGCTTTTGGTAACCTCGTACCCCGCGACGTGGCTTCCCGTAATGCAAAACTGGTTTGCGACGAAGGGCGCGGTGTTGGTGCATCAGGCCTTGCCGTTTACCTTGACTTTGCAGATGCCATCAAGCGTGAAGGTCAGGCGGCCATTGCGGCGAAATATGGTAACCTGTTCGAGATGTATGCCAAGATCACGGACGAGAACCCGTACGAAAGGCCAATGCGTATTTACCCGGCAGTTCACTACACCATGGGTGGCCTGTGGGTAGATTACAACCTCATGACAACTATTCCAGGGTTATATGCCGCCGGTGAGTGTAACTTCTCTGACCATGGCGCTAACCGACTGGGAGCTTCTGCGCTGATGCAGGGCCTGGCTGACGGTTACTTCGTAATCCCTTACACTATCGGCGATTACCTGGCAAAGATGCCTTATGATAAAGTGCCGACAGACCACCCGGCTTTCAAAGAAGCAGAGCAAGCTGTTATTGCCAAAAACAACCAGTTACTCTCTATCCAAGGTACCCGCACGGTAGATGCTTTCCATAAAGAGCTTGGCCTAATCATGTGGAACCACTGCGGTATGGCCCGTAACGAAGAGGGCTTGAAATTAGCCAAGCAGGAAATCCGCAAACTGCGCGATGAGTTCTGGCGTGATGTGAAAGTAACCGGCGTAGGCGAAGAGCTGAACCAGACTTTAGAGCGCGCAAACCGTGTGGCTGACTTTTTCGAGCTTGCTGAACTGATGGTAGACGATGCCCAGAACAGGAAGGAGTCGTGCGGCGGCCACTTCCGTGAGGAGTCTCAGACACCGGAAAATGAAGCCCTGCGTGATGATGAGAACTACGCTTATGTAGCAGCCTGGGAGTTTACGGGTGTAGGCAACGACCCGATACTCCACAAAGAGGATCTGCAATTTGAGAATGTGAAACTCACGCAGCGTAGCTATAAATAATAAATCAAAAATTAGAAATTATGAATTAGAGATGAATGTTGAGTATGTAGTACTCCTTTAACTAATTCGTAATTCAAAATTCGTAATTTAAGATAAGATGGCTGGAAGTAATCCAAATGCTAAACCAATGAACCTGACGTTAAAGGTTTGGCGCCAAAAAAATAGAGACACAGCAGGTCAGCTGGTAACATACCCTGTAAAAAACGTATCCCCGGACATGTCTTTTTTAGAGATGCTGGATGTGTTGAACGAGGACCTGGAGGTGCGCGGCGAAGAGCCTATCGCTTTCGACCATGACTGCCGTGAGGGTATCTGCGGTATGTGCAGCCTGTTCATCAACGGCCGTGCTCATGGCCCGGAGCGTGGCACCACAACCTGCCAGTTGCACATGCGCCACTTTGCAGACGGCGACACCATTACCATTGAGCCATGGAGAGCAGCTGCTTTCCCGGTTCACAAGGACTTAGTGGTAGACCGTTCCGCTTTCGACCGTATTCAGCAGGCGGGTGGGTATATCTCTGTGAATACAGGAGGTGTACCTGATGCCAACGAGATTCCGATCCCAAAAACAATTGCAGATAAAGCATTTGACGCAGCTACCTGTATCCAGTGTGGTGCCTGTGTGGCCGCTTGTAAGAATGCTTCTGCTATGTTGTTTGTGAGCGCTAAGGTGTCACAACTGGCGCTGCTACCGCAGGGTAAGGCAGAGCGTAAAACACGTGTGGAAAACATGGTGGCTCAGATGGACATAGAAGGCTTTGGTGCCTGCACCAACACAGGTGCCTGTGCTGCCGAGTGCCCGGTTGGTATCTCTTTAGAGAACATCAACAAACTCAGAAGAGAGTTTATTGTTGCAAAAGCAACATCAGAGAACGTAGCGTAAGCAAATCTCAACTATAAAAAAAGGCGGGACAGCTACTGTTTCCGCCTTTTTTATTTACGTCGCCCCTGGCTTTTATAGGTGGTAAGTACGTCCTCAGAAGTAAAACATCCTCTCCTATAACTTATGATAATGAAAACTGTTAAAGGAGATAAAAGAAACATTACAGTATGATTACACTCATATCAGGTACTAACAGACCTGCCTCCAGATCAAGAGCTATCGCTGACTTATATGCCTCTAAATTAGAAGCACGAGGCGAAGCCAATCATATCATCGATCTGGCCGACCTACCCGCTGATTTCATTGTTTCTGCCATGTATAAGAACTCAGGCAAAAACGAGGCCTTCAACAACATCACCAAAGTCATTGAATCGTCTGACAAATTTGTTTTCATAGTTCCGGAGTATAACTCATCTTTTCCTGGTGTACTCAAGGCATTCATTGATGCGCTAAGTTATCCCTGCCCATTCAAGGATAAGAAAGGGGCACTGATTGGCCTATCATCCGGTATGCAGGGCAGCGGCCTTGCCCTTAGCCATCTCACAGATATACTGCATTACCTGGGCATGCACATTATGGCCATGAAACTGAAGTTTGCCCACATCGAGAAAAACTTTGACGGCAAAATTATCACCAGCGACCTATACAAGGAGCTGATGGAAGAGCATATTGAACAGCTTACCCGGTTCTAACGGAACGGCCCCTGCTGTTTCTGACAGGTATATAAACAGAAAGCCCCTGAATGAGCTCATGCAGGGGCTTTCTGTTTATACTAATCTTCTTATTTAGTCCACATTTTTAGTCCACGTTGTCGTGAAGAAAACGGTTGTCGCCTAAAATCTCGTTATCGTCGTTCAGGTTGAAGCGAGAGATATTGCGCTCAGAAGAATGAGACACTCTGTCTAAAGCTACATTACGGCGCAGGTACGCAGGCACATCCAGTTTTTCCTTGATAGCCTCTGAAGTAATTTCTGAACTCAGCATACGCAGGCGCTCACGGCGCTCTTCTGCACGGCGCTGCATCAGTTCACGCTCTTCCGCTAAACGGGCTTCGCGTTCACGTGCTAACCGGTTTTCCTCCTCACGGGCACTGTAAGCGTTGCTGTTACTGTTCTGCACATTGCCATCTAATTCAAACACTATCGGCTGCGGCCGTACTGGCTGCGGCTCCGGGCGTTGCATTGGCTGCTGCTCATAAGATGGTGGCGCAACAGGTGGCGGTGTTTGCTGTATTGGCGGCTGCTGTGGTGTAACTACCGGAGCAGGTGCTACGGGGCGTGACACGAAAGCGGCTACCTCTGGTGCAGGCTCTGGTCTTGCTGGCTCCGCTACTTCAATTTTTTTTTGGCTCTCTAAGTCAAAAAAAGTTTTTTTTGGCTCAATAATGCTCTCTGCGTCACTGGCAAAACCAGTGGCGATTACCGTTACACGAATGCTCTGGCCAAGAGAAGAATCAATGCCGTGGCCGAAGATAACCTCCGCTTCCTGGCCTGCCTTGTCCTGAATGTATTCTGTAATTTCAGTCAGTTCATCCATTTCCAGTTCCGCCTGCTCGCCAGACATAATTGAAAGCAGGATTTTCTGTGCACCATGGATGTCAGTGTTGTTCAGCAACGGAGAAGAAAGAGCTTCTTCAGCAGCACGCAGGGCACGGCCCTCGCCCTCTGTTATTGCAGAACCCATCACTGCAGCACCAGAGTCTTTCATTACTGTCTTAACGTCTTCAAAGTCAACGTTTACTTCAGCAGTAACCGTGATGATTTCAGCGATAGATTTAGCCGCAGTTGTTAACACATTATCTGCTTTCGCAAAAGCCTCCCGGATGGTCAGGTTACCGAACATCTCGCGCAGCTTGTCGTTTAGGATTACGAGGATTGTATCGCAGTTCTCGCTCAGTTCCTTGATACCATTCTCAGCAGCTGTCTTCTTCTTTTTACCCTCAAAAACGAAAGGAGCAGTTACGATACCTACGGTCAGGATGCCAAGTTCTTTGGCTACTTTCGCAATAACCGGGGCAGCACCTGTTCCGGTACCACCGCCCATACCAGCCGTGATAAACACCATCTTGGTATCGTTGCTTAGCATCTCGCGTATTTCTTCCTTGCTCTCCAGCGCAGCATGTTTTCCTTTTTCAGGGTTAGCACCGGCACCAAGGCCTTCCGTCAGGTTCTGACCAATCGCAAGCTTGTTTGGAACACTGCTGCTTTTTAAAGCCTGCGCGTCTGTGTTACAGATGATGAACTCTACATCTTTTATACCCTGGCCGTACATATGGTTCACAGCATTGCTACCGCCGCCCCCGACGCCAATTACTTTTATGATAGACTTACTGCTGGCTGGCAAGTCAAACGTATACATTGAAGTCATGCTAATTTCTCCTGCTCTAAAATGGGTTAATAACTTTGTTTGTTGTCGATGTCGTCTGATAAGAAGCCCTTCAGCTTTTGCAGAAGGCCACCTCCACTGTTACTGCTGCCAGATGTGCTCTTCGGCTCTGGCTGCTTCTGATACACAGGCTCATTTACAGCTGTGTAATGATCTACTCGCTGGTCAAGCGGCTGGTAGCCGGCAAGCACCAATCCGACACTCGTCGCATACATCGGGCTCTTCACAGCGTCTATCTTAGACCTGCCCAGATGCTCGTTCGGGTATCCGATACGTGTATCCATGCCCGTGATGTACTCTACCAACTGCACCAGATTCTGCAACTGGGATCCCCCTCCCGTCACTACAATGCCCCCCGCCAGGCTATTCGCATAACCTGAGCGCACTATTTCAGCATATACTAACTCTACAATCTCTTCCATCCTTGCCTCGATAATATAAGCAAGGTTTTTAAGCGAGATTTCCTTTGGCGTACGGTCCCGCAAACCTGGGATGGAAACAATCTCGTTCTCGGAAGCCTCATCGGCAATAGCTCTTCCAAACTTCACCTTCAGCTGTTCTGCCTGGTTTTGCATGACCATGCAGCCCTGCTTGATATCAGACGTAATGATATTCCCTCCGAAAGGTAAAACTGCCGTGTGGCGGATTATATTGTCCTTGAAAATCGCTACATCAGTAGTGCCGCCGCCAACATCCACCAGCGCCACACCTGCTTCCTTCTCCTCTTCACTCAGCACAGACATGCTGGATGCCAGTGGCTCCAGGATTAACTGGTCGACTTCGAGGCCAGCGCGTGACACGCACTTGTTGATGTTATTGATGGCATTCGATTGCGCTGTAATAATATGGAAGTTGCCCTCCAGGCGCACACCAGACATTCCTACCGGATCGACAATACCTTCTTCATAATCCACCTTATACTCCTGAGGCATCACATGAATGATCTCGCTACCCGGGGGAGTTACCAGGCGGTACATGTCGTTCGTAAGGCGATTGACATCCTCCACCGTGATTTCATGGTCGGTCACCTGCCGCGTGATACTGCCATTGTGAAGCAGGCTCTTGATATGCTGCCCTGCAATGCCCACGTTCACTACACCTATGTTGATACCCGACTGTTCCTCGGCCTGACGAATCGCTTTGCGGATGGCTTCCACTGTTTTGTCGATATTGCTTACTATGCCTCGTACTACCCCTTCAGAGGTAGCCTTTCCCATTCCTAATATCTCCAGCTTGCCAAACTCATTTTTACGACCTACAAGTGCGCAAACTTTGGTTGTGCCAATATCCAAGCCTACTACTATTTTGTCGTTCTGCATATCTTTTTTCTGTTATTCACAAATTATCTGGTCTTCATACTCAATGTTAACTCTCTTGTATTTCTCCCACCCCATTACAGGTAGAATCTCTTTATAGAAGATCATTAACTTTTTAAATTTTTGCTCTACCCGCACCGGCTTACCAAACTCAATGGTGTGCTCGCCTACCTGCGGCAGGAAAGAGACTTCCCCTCTGCCGTCTATGTGCATCTGGGCAATCTGGGCCTTCCAAAACTGGTCGTTCTCAATGAACTGCAGCAGGGAAAGGTAAGAATGGCCTATGGAGTCCTTAAAGAATCCTTTGTCAGATGACTTAATAAGTGCTGACTTGGTTATTGGTATTACACGAGCGGTGTATCTGTCGGACAGAGGAAGGATGTTACCCTCTGCATCTATGTAGACATCTTGTTGATCTGTTCGTATAATTCTAGCAATAGGCCTTGTTTGTTTTACTTGTACATGCACGTTTCCATCTAAGCCCCTGAATACTTCCGCATCCTTCACAAACTTGTTTGCTTCAATGCGATTTTCGAGGTTCTTCAGGTCGATGTCCTGGTTATAAAGGCCCTCAAGTTTCCGCTCCCCCTCACGGGTTAGCAGGTCCCGAACTTCCTTATCCCCAATAAAGTAATTATTGTACTCATTATCAATATTTATTGACACTTTCTCACAGACTTTTTCATTTTGCCGTGAAGAAGCAAATCCTGCCAAAGCGCCGATAGAGACAATGCTACAACCTGCAAAAATTAAAGATTTTATTTTACTATTCAAGCCCATCTCAGTTATTTTCTAAAAAATTTCTTAATGGCTTTACTAGTGTGTCAATGTCGCCTGCTCCAACGGTGGCCAAAACGTCAAAATTACTGTTTTTGGACAGTTTTTCCACTACTTTTTCTTTTGAAACCAAGGCTTTTACCGGACAGGTTACCTGCTCCAGAATGATGTCAGAAGTCACCCCTTCAATCGGTTTTTCGCGTGCCGGGTAGATATCCAACAGAATGAGCTCATCCGCCTTACTTAAGCTCTCTGCAAACTCGTCTGCGAAGTCCCTTGTACGCGAAAAAAGGTGCGGCTGAAATATCACTAAAATTCTCTCGTTTGGATAAAGCGCACGCAGCGAAGTCATGAACGCATCTATCTCTTTTGGGTGGTGCGCGTAGTCGTCGATGTATACCTTGCCCTTGCTTTCGTACACAAATTCAAAGCGCCGCTTCACACCGGTGTAGGCTGCTACCCCACCTCTTATTTCGTCCTCCGGCACCTGCAAAACCTGCGCTGCCAAAGTAGCTGCCAGCGTGTTTTCCACGTTGTGAAAGCCCGGCACGCCTAAGCTCAGATTTTGGACATTCCCGAAGGGACTCACCATATCATATTCAAACCAACGCCCGTTGATCTGAAGGTTTTCTACATGTGCTGCTCCACTGTTCAAACTGTACCTGATTACCTGCACGCCTTCCTGCACTTTTTCCGTCAGCCGTGGGTCCGTATTCTCATGCAGGAACAGGAAGCCGCCGGGCTTTACCTGGCTAATGAACTTCTGAAAAGTACGTATCAGTTCCTCCCTGTCGCCATAAATATCCAAATGGTCTGGGTCTGCGGAAGTTACAATTGCAATTTCCGGAAACAGCGTCAGAAACGACCGGTCGTACTCGTCGGCTTCCACTACTACTACCTCTTTCTCAGCGGCACCTTTCCCAATGAGCAGGTTCGAGTTGAGGTTCGTGGCGATACCGCCTAAAAAGGCGGAACAGTCTACACCGGCATGGTGCAGCAGTTGCGTGACGATAGAAGACGTTGTCGTTTTTCCGTGTGTTCCGGCCACTGCGATGGTATAAGCCGAGGCCGTGATAATACCCAGCACCTCCGACCGCTTTTTGATGGTGTAACCCTGCTCCTTCAGGTAAGCCCACTCCGTGTGCTCTGCCGGAATAGCTGGTGTTAATACCACCAACGTCTCTTCTTTATGCTGCAAAACCTCCTGCGGCAGCAGGTTTACATCATCCTCATAGTGCACCACAATGCCCTCCTGCTCCAGTGCCTCGGTTAAGGTGGTGCGGGTTTTATCGTATCCCCACACCGGAAAACCTTTAGCCTTGAACCAGCGGGCAATGGCGCTCATCCCGATGCCGCCGATGCCTAAGAAGTAGATGTATGTATAGTCTTCCAGTTTCACTTGATCAACCCGATTAACTCGTTCACAATATCAGCCGCCGCGTTCGGGCGGGCCATTTTCAGGATGTTCGTGCGCAGGCGTTTCTGCTCCTGCTCGTCCTGTGCCAGTTTCAATGCAGCCGGCACTAGTTTTTCAGCTGCCTCCGTATCACGCACCAGTATGGCTGCGTTTTGCTGCACCAGTGCCATGGCATTTTTTGTCTGGTGGTCTTCCGCCACATTTGGCGAAGGCACTAGGATGGCAGGTTTCCCCGCCAGGCACAATTCTGATATAGACAGTGCCCCGGCCCTTGAAATCACAATATCAGCCGCGGCATAAGCCAGGTCCATGCGCTTGATAAAATCAAAAGCCCGCACATCCTGCGCCTTATATTTTTCCTCCAGCGCCTGCGCTTCTGCATAATACCCTTTGCCGGTTTGCCAGATTAACTGGTAACCTGCCTGCAGTATTTGCTCCAGCCCAGCCGCTATGCTGTGGTTTATGGTTCTGGCACCCAAGCTTCCACCAATCACCAATATTGTTTTCTTTTCTCCTATCAGGCCGAAATGCTGCAGCGCCTCCTGCCGTTTCAGCTGGCTGTTCATGATGTCGCTGCGCACCGGGTTTCCGGTCAGCACCAGCTTCTCAGCCGGGAAAAAAGCTTCCATATTCGTATAGGCCACACATACTTTATCCACCCGCTTCGCCAATAATTTGTTGGTGATGCCTGCGTAAGAGTTCTGCTCCTGTATAAGCGCCGGCACCTTACGTGCCGTAGCGGCATACAATAAAGGTCCGCTGGCATAGCCTCCCACACCCACCACGGCATCCGGCTTGAAATCCCGGATAATCTTATGGGCGGCACGCACACTGGAAAGCACCTTGAACGGAAACGACAAATTGTCGAGTGTCAGGCGGCGCTGTATTCCGCTTATCCAAAGGCCCACAATCTTATAGCCAGCCTCAGGAACACGCGTCATCTCCATCCGGCCCTTCGCCCCCACAAATAGGATCTCCGCTTCAGGGTTTACCTCCCGAAGTTGGTTTGCGATAGCCACCGCCGGATAAATATGCCCGCCGGTGCCGCCACCGCTGATAATGATGCGATATGGTCTGTTAGACTCAGGCATTTACTGGTACATTAACAGGTGCATTTACAGTCGACGTTGCCATAGCTGCGCGCTCCAGCTCGCCTTCGTTACGACTCACACTTAAAATAATTCCGATGGAAATACCGGTAAAAATCAGGGAAGTGCCTCCCATACTCAGCAGTGGCAACGGCAAGCCCGTTATCGGGCCAAGCCCTACGGCTACTGCCATATTCACCATGCCCTGTAACACCAGGCTGAAACTCAGCCCGGCAGACAACAGGCCACCGAAGGCTCCGTTGCTTTTGCTTACTGTGACGAGTCCCCGGTAGAGGAGCGCCAGGTACAGAAACAGCACTGCCACGCCTCCTATCAAACCATATTCTTCCAGAATAATGGAGTAAATAAAGTCAGAGTAAGGGTGTGGGAGAATATCGCGCTGATCGCTGTTTCCGGGCCCTTTACCTACCACACCACCTGTGGCTATGGCAATGTAAGACTGCTCCAGCTGGAAAGGCACCTCGTTCGGGTCCATGAAATCCTGCACCCGGCTAATGGCCGTATCCATACGCTGACCAACGGCCAGACCGATTCCCCCTACTACTATTCCTGCCGCTACTACCATTGCCAGGTATTTCATGGGCACTCTGCCAATAAACATCAACAGCATACAGGTACCAAAAAGCAGAACAGCAGTAGACGTGTTTGTCATGGCAATAAGTGCGCAGATAGCCACTGTCCAGCCGAAAATCGGCAGCAAAGTTCCTTTTACATCATGCAGCACCTGTTGTCTTTTCGAAAGCATGCTGGCCAAGTAAGATATCAGGGCCAGTTTTGCTAAGTCGGAAGGCTGAAACGTCTGGTTGATAACCGGAATCGTAATCCAGCGGGACGCTTCGTTTATGTTGGAACCGTAGAAATAAGTGATGATTAGCAGAGGGGCTGAAAGTAACAGCGCCAGCAGGGAAAGTTTAGAGTAATAGCGGTAATTGATTTTATGGGCTGCCCACATAAAGAACAGACCAACTATTATCAGGAAAGAATGCTTGAAGAGGAAATATTCTGTGTTTCCCTCCATCTTTTTGTAAGCAAGCGTACCCGTTGCAGAATATACCACAGCCACACTGATCAGTGAGAACACGATCACAATACCCCACAGCACGGCATCCCCCTTCAGGTTATTCTGTAACCACTCCTTTTTCATAAACCTTTGGCTTTGGTTATGCTTTTTTACCTCTATTTCTTCAGCACTATCTTCTCTACAGCTTCTTTAAATCGCTGTCCACGGTGTTCATAATTTTTAAACAAGTCGAAACTGGCACAGGCTGGCGACAACAGCACCACATCTCCAGGCTCTGCCAGTGAGCGGCTTAGCCGCACGGCATATTCAATGGATGTTGTCTCTGCGACTATCGGCACTACTCTTCCGAATGCCTCCTGCAGTTTCTTGTTGTCTTTGCCCAGGCACACCAGCACTTTTACTTTCTCACGTGCCAGCTCTACCAGTGTGCTGTAGTCGTTGCCTTTGTCTACACCACCTGCTATCCAGATGATGGGCTGCTTTATACCTTCCAACGCATACCAGACTGCCTCTACATTCGTGGCTTTGGAATCGTTGATATAGGTGACCTCTTTGGCGACTCCTACCGGCTGCAGGCGGTGCTCCGCATTCTGGAAAGTTTCCAGCGCCTGCTCTATGGTTTCGTCCGGCACCTGTATCAGCTTGGCCGCTGCCACGGCAGCCATGGTATTGTACTGGTTGTGTTTGCCAATCAGGCTGGATTTAGAAGTGTCTATTCCCCCCTTATAAAACTCAACCTCCACTTTTATATTTTCACCTTCCTGGAATACTTTGCCATGGCCGGCTCCTTCTAGTGTGAAGGGCACCGCAGTCCCTGCGAACGTCGCTTTACTAAGAGCCTGTGCAATATTCTCGTCGTCGGCATTGTACACAAAAAAGTCGCCTTCCGTCATGTTCTGCGCTATTCTTAGCTTGGAGGCCGCATACTTATCCATGCTGTACTCATAGCGGTCCAGGTGATCCGGCGTAATGTTGGTTAGCACCGCGATATGCGCCTTGAACTGGTACATGTTGTCGAGCTGAAAACTGCTCAGCTCCAGCACGTAGTAATCGTGCTTGTTCTCGATTACCTTTTCTGCCAGGCTCTCCCCGATATTACCCGCCATCCCCACATTCAAGCCTGCATTTTTCAGCAGGTGATAAGTGAGCAGTGTGGTGGTTGTTTTGCCGTTGGTTCCGGTAATGCAAATAAACTTGGCATCGGTGTACCTTCCGGCAAATTCAATTTCCGAGATTACCGGTATCTCTCTTTTGGTTGCTTCTTGTATAATTGCAGCTTTATCAGGAATGCCAGGACTTTTAATGATTTCATTTGCATTGAGTATTTGGTCTAAAGTATGTGTTCCTTCTTCAAAAGGGATAGCAGCTGTTGCCAGCTTTGCCTTATACTTTTCTTTTATCTCCCCCATATCCGACACAAACACCTCCAGGCCCTTTGCCTTTGCCAGCAAAGCAGCCCCTACACCACTCTCTCCTGCTCCAAGTATTGCTACCCTCATTTTTTGTTGTTCGTTACTCGTTGTTGGTTGCCCCTATCTTAACTTTAAAGTTGCCAAAGTCAGGATGGCCAGCATAATACCTACTATCCAGAAGCGGCCCACAATCTTAGATTCGTGGTAGCCTGATTTCTGGTAATGGTGGTGAAGCGGCGACATCTTAAAGATGCGGCGGCCCTCCCCGTACTTTTTGCGCGTATACTTAAAATAGCTCACCTGCAGCATCACCGACAGGTTCTCTACCAGAAAGATGCCGCACAGGATCGGAATCAACAGCTCTTTGCGCACAATCAGCGCCAATACCGCGATGATACCGCCGATAGCCAGACTGCCTGTATCGCCCATGAATACCTGCGCCGGGTAAGTGTTGTACCATAAAAAGCCCACGCAGGCTCCCACAAAGGCGAGACAGAAAATAGCCAGCTCACCAGAGTTCGGGATGTACATAATATCCAGGTAATCGGCAAAAATGGTGTTACCCGACACGTAGGTAAAGATTGCCAGTGTCATACCGATAATAGCTGACGTACCGGCTGCCAGACCGTCGATTCCGTCCGTAATGTTCGCACCGTTCGATACGGCTGTGATAATCAGGATAACGAACGGAATGTACAGGTAACAGGACCAATCCTGGAACAGCGGACCGGCAAAAGAGAACAGGTTGCAGTAATCCAGCTCGTTGTTTTTGCGGAACGGAATGGTGGTGATCATCTTATGCACATCCGTATACTTGCTGCTCGCGTTCACCGCCGAAATAGTACCGTCGCTGAAGAGGTATTGCCTTACCACCACGTCATCGTTAAAGTAAAGCGTCAGCCCCACGATCAAGCCAAGGCCAACCTGCCCCAGTATCTTAAAGCGCCCGGCCAGCCCTTCTTTGTTCTTTTTGAAAATCTTAATGTAGTCATCCAGAAAACCGATGAGGCCAAGCCACACAGTAGACACCAGCATCAGGAGGACGTAAATATTATCGAGGCGCGCAAACAGCAGTGTGGGCACCAGAATAGCCAGCAGGATGATGAGACCGCCCATGGTTGGCGTTCCTTTTTTCTCCATTTGCCCCTCAAGCCCCAGATCGCGGATGCTCTCCCCTACCTGCTTGCGCTGGAGTATTTTTATCAGTTTACCGCCAAAGATCATTGCAATCAGCAACGAAACCAGTGTCGCCATACCTGCCCTGAATGAGATGTATTGAAATACACCCGCTCCGAAAAAATCGAATTCACGGTCAAGATATGTAAAGAGGTAGTATAGCATTTAATGTAATCTGTTTCCTTTGGCTGTAATCCTTGTAATCTTTTGTTTGGGCTTATTTCCCTAATTGCTGAAACATCTCGCGCAGCACCTGCTTGTCATCGAAATCGTGTTTCACGCCTTTTACCTCCTGGTATGTCTCGTGGCCTTTGCCAGCCACCAGGATGATATCATTTGGCTCGGCCAGCATACAGGCTGTTTTAATGGCTTCCCTTCTATCCAGCACCGACAGTGTCTTCTTGTAATCAAGTGGCTTTACACCTTTCTGCATATCCTCCAGAATGGCCTGCGGCTCCTCAAAGCGCGGGTTATCAGAAGTAAGAATAACCTTATCACTGAAGCGGCAGGCAATGTCTGCCATCACGGGCCGTTTGGCAGCATCGCGGTTTCCGCCGCAGCCAACCAGCGTGATCACCTTCTGGTTCGGGTTCCGGATCTGTTGAATCGTGTTCAGCACGTTTTCCAGCGCATCCGGCGTGTGGGCGTAATCCACAATGCCTGTTATCTGCCCATCCGACACGATATAGTCGAAGCGGCCGGCGGCTGAACTTAAACTTGACAGCACAGTGAGTGTCTCCATCTCATCCTCCTCCAGCAGCACGGCCACTCCATATGCCCCCAGCAGGTTGTAAGCATTAAAGGCACCAATCAGCTTGCACCAGATTTCATGGCCATTTACCTCGAGGTGCAACCCCTGAATGGTGTTATCGATGATGCGCCCCTTGAAGTCCACAGCCTTGCGCAGTGCAAAAAAATGCACATCAGCTTTTGTGTTCTGCACCATCACTGCCCCCCGCTTATCGTCGGCATTTGCAAGCGCAAAGGCTCCTTTCGGCAGCATATCGAAGAAAGACTTCTTCGCCTTGATGTACTCGTCAAACGTGCCGTGATAATCCAGGTGGTCGTGCGTGATATTGGTGAAAACACCACCTGCAAACGTTAATCCTGCCACGCGCTGCTGCACCATGGCATGCGAACTCACCTCCATAAAACAATGCGTGCAGCCTGCATTTACCATCTGCGCCAGCAGTTCATTCAGCTTCACTGCATCTGGTGTGGTATGTGTGGCCGGAATCACCTCCTCATCTATCTGATTCTGCACCGTAGAAAGCAAGCCAACATGGTAGCCCAGCTCCCGGAACAGCTTGTGCAGCAGCGTCACGGAAGTGGTTTTTCCGTTGGTGCCGGTTACTCCCACCAGCTTCAGCTTTTTAGAAGGGTAGTCATAGAAAGCAGAGGCCAGTAGCCCCAGTGCTTCTTTGGAGTCCTTCACCACCACATAAGTTATACCCTGCTGTACCTGCGCCGGCAATGCTTCGCAGACAATGGCAGCCGCACCCGACGCTTCAGCTTTCGCAATGAAGTCGTGGCCATCGGTCTGCACACCGCGCACAGCCACAAATACCACATGCTCCCGCACCTGGCGTGAGTCGAACGTAATACCTGCCACCGACACATCCAGTGAGCCTTTTGTGTCGAGAACTTTTACATCTTTCAGTATGGTTTGCAGCAACTGCATTAGCTAAGCGTAATCGTTATGGTTTTATCTTTATCTATTTCAGTGCCTGGTGCCATCGACTGTTTCTGCACCCGCTTTCCTGCTCCCTCCACCTTCACTTCCAGGTGCTGGTTACCCAGGATAAACAGCGCGTCACGCAGTGTCATGCCGGTTACGTCCGGCACCTGCCCCTGCAGCACCGGATTTGCCTTAAAGTTGAGCGAGCGTTGCTGTGGCTCCACTTTCACCCATTCCTCATCCACGCCGGTGGCATGGTTGCTGATGCCCATTTTGTTCAGGATAACCGACAGGTCGTCGAAGCTGCCAGCTGGCACAAGCGGCAGGCTATCTTTGTTTGGTATGACACGGGCATGCATTGGTTTGTGCATGGCCAGGTCGCGGGCATATGCCTTATCTGCCAGTTCTTTAAAAACAGGCGCTGCCACATCACCACCGTATACGTTCACTCCTCTTGGGCTATCAATGATCACAATGCAGGAGTACTTCGGATTGTCAGCCGGGAAGTAACCTGCAAAGGAGGTGGAGTACTCCCGCACATACTTACCATTTTTCACCTTGCGGGCCGTACCGGTTTTACCCGCTATCTTATAGTCGGCGCTCCGGATGTTGGTGGCAGTACCGTGCTCCACCACGCCCTCCAGCATGGCTTTTAGTTTTTTCAGTGTTTCATCTGAACAAACCTTCTCATTCAATACACGGGTGTTGAACGACTGAATCACGTTGTCTGCCTTCCGAATTTCCTTTACAATAATCGGCTGTATCTTTACCCCATTGTTCGCTACGGCATTATAAAGCGCCAATGTTTGCAGCGGCGACAGTTTCAGCTCATACCCAATGGCCATAGAGGTAAGCGTGGTACCGTACCAGTTCTTGTCCTGCGGGTTCTTCATATAAGGGCGAGCCTCGCCGTCCATCTGGAAGCCCAGTGTGCTGCTCAAACCGAACTTATGCAGGTAGTCGACATAAGCACGGTTGTCCTTGCCGAAGTGTTCCATCATTAGTTTGGCCACCCCAATGTTTGAAGACTTCTCAAATACCTGCTGTACCGTCAGTTTACCATACCCGTTTATTTTGGCATCGGTCATAATGGTGTTCTTTATCCGGAAGCGGCCATCACCAGTATCTATCGTATCCGTCAGGCTGACGTGTGGAGCATACTCAAAAAGGGCCATCATAGAAGCCAGCTTGAACGTTGAGCCTGGCTCTGTTCGCCCCTGATTACCAACAGCATAGTTATAATCTTCAATGTAACCACCTGTTGTTTTACCAAGGTTGGCGATTGCCTTAATCTCCCCCGTCTTCACCTCCATCATGATCACACAGCCATATTCTGCCTTCGTCCTCTCGAGGGCTTTATACAATGCGTTCTCGGCCACGTCCTGCAGGTTGATGTCAATGGTGGTTTTGATGTCGTAACCGTGCTGCGGCTTTACGTCGGTTCCGTCGTAAATAGGCTTACTGCCCCCGGCTATCCGCTCGAAGAGTGCCTCTCCGTCTGTGCCTGACAGGTTGCTGTTGAAGCTATACTCCAGGCCGGCACCATATTTATCTTCATTTATAAAGCCGATGGTTCTGTCAGCCAGTATACCGAAAGGCTTAAAGCGTTTTTCTACTTTCTCGAAAATCACACCGCCCCTGCCTTTTCCTTCCCGGAAGATTGGCCAGCGTGCCATCATTTTCTTTTCCTGATAATTTATCTGCCGGCTGTTTAAACGGATATAACGCCGGTCAGAATGACGGGCGTTCTTCATTTTCCGGCGGTAATGATCCGCAGACTTATCTCCGTAAAATCTAGACAGCAGCAAGGCCAGCGAGTCAACCCCGCTGTTAAACACTTCAGCTTTCGCCACAGTCGGATCGAAAGCTACGCGGTAAAAAGGCAGTGAAGTTGCCAGGATGCTGCCATTGTCGGAGAAGATGTTTCCACGCGTGGCCGCCACCGGCTTATAGTAGATGCGGCGCTCCTTTGAGATGCTCTTCCACTTCTGCCCATCCATAAACTGGATCTGCACGATTTTGTAAACTATCGCACACGCGAAAAGGCAGATAGCCAGAAAAGCTACCCGCACCCTAACGAGTATGGATTTCTTAATATTCATCCGCAGGCACTATTACTTGAAAAGGTGGAGATGAACTTTCTATCAGGCCAAGGGGCGCCACATTGCGTGCCACCTCCGATTGTTTACTGGCCTCCATATACTCAGACTTGAGCGTAGTAAAGTCTGCACGAAGATCTTCCGTCTCTACTTTAACTCTGTCGATCTTGCGGATGGTTTTCTCGGCGAAGTGCGTGTTGCCGATATAAAAAAGGGTAATGCCCGTTAGGAACAGGACGTGCGGCATAAACTTAAGCGGCACACCATGCTCAAACAAGGCATCTACGTTGGCATATTTATCAAGCAGCGCAAACAAGCTGAAGCCTCTGCCCTTTTTTGGCTTCGGTTCCTCAGTCTCTGGCTTCACACGCACCAGGTTCCCCTTTGTTGCGTCTGCTTGCTTTGTTAGTACATTTGAAGCCATAATTGTTGTTTCCTTTAGCTAATACTCTGCATTACTTCTGTCCGCTTTCCTCTCTCTTCTCTGCCACTCTTAGCTTGGCGCTCCTGGAGCGGCTGTTCTCCAGCAACTCCTGCTCTGTTGGCGTAACCGGCTTCCGGTACACCGCCTCCAGCGGCTTTATCTCGTTTCCGAACAGATCTTTCTCCACCTCTCCAAAAAACTTCCCTTTCGCAATGTAATTCTTCACCAGCCTGTCTTCGAGCGAGTGATACGAAATCACTACCAGTCGACCTCCGGGCTTCAGCAACTCAACTGCCTGCTCCAGCATTTCCTCCAGCGCCTTCATCTCGTCGTTCACTTCGATGCGGAGCGCCTGGAACACCTGCGCCAGGTACTTGTTCTCTTTCCCTTTCGGAGTGCAGGAGCTGATAGCCTTCTTAAAATCACTTATCGTCTGCAGCGGCATCCTGTTCCGTTTTTCCACCACAGTGCGCGCCAGCGTCTTCGCATTTTTTACTTCTCCGTAAATCCCGAAGATGCGGTGCAACTGCTCCTCCGGGTACGTCTCCAGCACCTCCTGCGCCGTGATCCCCGCCTCAGCGTTCATCCGCATGTCCAGCGGCCCGTCGAAACGGGTAGAGAAGCCGCGCTCCGGCACATCAAACTGATGCGATGAAACACCTAAATCGGCCAGAATACCGTCTACTTCCTTTACCCTGTAAAGCCGCAGGTACTTTTTCAAATCGCGGAAATTGGCGCGCACAAACTGAAAGGTAGTGCTGTCCAGCTTCTTCGACTGCTCTTCTGCGTCCCTGTCCTGGTCAAACCCATACAGCTTACCGGTTGTAAGCTCTCTTGCTATTCTGCCGGAATGGCCACCACCTCCAAAGGTCACGTCTACATAAACGCCGTCCGGCTTAATGGCCAGGGCCTCTACAGACTCCTCTAACATGACAGGGCGGTGGTACTCCATTCTTTAAATCAGCGGCTCTTCAGCCGGTTTATCACCCAAAAACTTCTGGGCAAGCTGTGAGAAATTCTGTTGATCCTTAATCAGGAAGTCTTCATACTGGTCCGGGTTCCATATCTCCACACGGTTCCCAAGCCCCACCACAATAGCCTCCTTCTCAAGTGCGGCAAACCGGGCCATCGTCTTCGGCACAATAAAACGCCCTGTGCCATCCAACTCAATTTCCGTGTTGCCCCGGAAGAAGTTTCGCTGAAAATGACGGTACTCTTCGTTGAACTCGTTGAGCCCGGCCACTTTATCGTAAATCACCTTCCACTCCGCCTTCGGATACAGCACCAGACATGGCTCAAACCCTCGCATAAGCACAACATGATTGCCCGACTCCTCCGGCAGGTTGGCTTTTATCTTTGCAGGTAAAACCAATCTTCCCTTGGGGTCAATCTTGCACTCATATTCGCCAGAGAGAAAGTTCATAGGCACAGAGGTCTCGACTGTATAGATTTCGGACTATACAAATGTAGCGAATCAGCAAAACTCCGCAACCACATTCTACCACTTTTTACCACTTTGTGGATAAATTATGGTTATCCACCCCACTTATCCACATTATCCACATTTCCACGTCTATATTTTGGGCATAAGTTTTTTTGCACCATTAAAACGGTTTGTTTATAATACGAGGCTCTATAACATAAACTCCTTTAAAACAGTTTTTTAACCCAAACATAGGAAACAACTAATTTTAGCAGATGCGATACTTCGCCAAAAGTGGGGGAAAGTGGCAGATGTGGGACAAATGTGTATATTTGCAGTGTGAAAACGATGCTTCGTCATACTGTTCTGCTGTTGCTGGCCCTCTGCGTTATGCTGGGGTCTGTGGGCATTGCCCTGAGCGAGCAACTGTGCCTGATGACGGGGTTGAAGAAGGTGGAAGCACTGGCACATGCCGACAGTTGCTGCGGGGATGAACAGCCTGCCACTGAGGAAGATGGCTGCTGCACAGAGGAGGTGTCTTTTGCCAAGCTCGAGACGGTTTCCTCGCAGAAAACCATGGCTATTGCGGTACCAGTTTTCTTTTATTCGGAGGTAAAGCCGGTTTATACCTCCTGGCTTAGCAGCCTGCCCACCGACCAGCGCCTCCTCACCTACTCTGATTCCTCACCTCCACTTTATGGGCGGCAGCTCCTGCACCGCTTCCGGTTACTGCTAATTTGATTCAGGACTACAATTGCTGAAGTGGGAGCTTTTCCCACTTTGCCGTGATTGCTATGTTCTTTATTCAAATTATCTAGATACATGTTACAGCGTAAAAAGCGCAACCCGCTACAACTCATTGCAGCTCTCGCTGCCATACTTATTTTTTCCTTATCTGCCAGTGCCCAAGAGCTAAGAGGCAAAGTGATAGATAGTGCCAATTCTACCATTCCCCTGATTGGGGCTAATGTGGTGTGGAAAGGCACCAGCATCGGCACGTCTACCAATGCCACAGGCAGTTTCACGCTTCAGAAACAGGATGCCATAAGCCAGGAAATTATCGTGACCTACATCGGCTATGAGCCTGATACGGTTCAGGTAGCTGGCAAAGACTTTGTCACTGTTTCCCTTGCCGCCTCCGGCTCTTTAAAAGAAGTGGTGGTAGAAGGACAACAAGCCCGTTACTCGTCCCTCACACCTACGAATTCGCAGCTTATCACCACCCGTGACCTGGAGAAGTCGGCCTGCTGCAACCTGGCAGAAAGCTTCGAGACCAATGCCTCTGTAGAGGTATCTACTACGGATGCCGTATCCGGGGCGAAGCAGATTCAGATGCTGGGCCTCGATGGCTCCTACACCCTGCTCACGACAGACAATATCCCAGCCTTGCGGGGGCTTGCCACGCCATACCGCCTCAACTACCTCTCCGGCACCTATATTGAGTCTATTGACATCATCAAGGGCACAGGCTCTGTGCTGAACGGCTATGAATCCATATCCGGGCAGGTGAACGTGATGCTGAAAGACCCGGCAAAGACCGAGCGGCTTTTTGTGAACCTGTATGGCAACAGCCTCGCACGCTTCGACGCCAACGTAAACCTGGCCACAGATGTCAGCGATAAGTGGAGCACCCTCCTGATGCTGCACACCGACCACCTGGGCAACCGCGTAGACCGCAACAAGGACGGTTTTATGGACCTCTCGTTGGGCACGCAGTACAACGTGTACAACAAGTGGAAGTATGAGCACAAGGATGTGGTGTCGGAGTTTGGCATTGGTGCCCTGCGCGAGACCAGGATAGGGGGCCAGATGGAATACGATGAGGACACTCCTCAGGAGCAGCAGCCTTATTATGGCACAAAGTCAGAAACAGACAGGCTAACAGCCTACAACAAATCCTCCTACACCTTTCCTGGTAGGCCTTACCAGAGCATTGGCGCCATCACCTCCCTCACACACCATAAGTTTGACGCCCAATATGGCCTGCGCAACTATGACGGGGAGCAGAATAGCGGCTCTGCCAGGCTAATCTTCCAGTCCATCATCGGCCACACCGGTCACACTTACAAGGCGGGCCTCAGCTACAACTATGACAGCTACACCGAAACCTTAACCGACAGCACCTTCGGCCGCGTAGAGCATGTGCCAGGTGCTTTTCTGGAGTATGTGTACAACAATTTCAACAACCTGACAATTGTGGCTGGCTCCCGTGTAGACTTCCACAACTTGTATGGCACCATTTTCACACCAAGGCTGAACGTGAAATTTGATGCCACCAAGAACACCATCTTCAGACTGGCAGCTGGTAAGGGATTCAGGGTGGCCAATCCAATTGCTGAGAATACAGCTGTGCTCGTCAGCTCCCGTGCAGTTGACGTCAGAGAGGCGTTAAAGCCGGAGGAAGCCTGGAACGTAGGTGGTTCCTTTACCCACTACTTTGAGTTAGGCGGCAGACCAGGCACTTTTGTAACAGACTACTACTACACAACCTTTACCAACCAGGTGGTGGCCGATATGTATACTGACCCCAAACGGGCCCTCTTCTACAACCTGAGCGGGCGCTCTTTCTCTAAGAGCTTTCAGGCGGAATTGCAGTACGAGGCGCTGAAGGGCTTAGACGTGAAGGCCGCCTACAAGTATTTTGATGTAAGGACGACTTACAGTGGCCAGTTAGTGCAGAAACCAATGATACCACAGCACCGGTTTTTCATAAACATGGGCTTTGCCACACCATTCGACAAATGGCGCGCAGACCTGACCACACAATACTTTGGGCTGATGCCGTTGGCTGCAATTGAAGGAAACAGCACCTCCATGAACATGCGGGAATCGGACAGGTTCTTCACCACGAATACGCAGGTAACAAGGGCCTTCAAGCGTTGGGAAGTTTATGTGGGCGGGGAAAACCTCCTGAATTACCGACAGCCAAACGCTATAGTTGGTGCCAGTGATCCGTTTGGCTCAAATTTTGATGCCAGCATGGTATGGGGACCTGTTACAGGACGCGTGGTTTACACCGGCCTGCGCTTTAAACTCAATTAAGAAAGAAGAAACAAAAGCTAAAAAATATACTTAACTATAACCTCCAATGAACATGACAAAAGTAAAAATGCTACTCTTTTCAATGCTGGTAACCCTTATGAGCATGAGTGCAAATGCACAAACAAAGCCGAAGAACCAGGAGACCGTAACCATCAAGACATCTGCTGTATGCGACATGTGCAAGAAAACACTTGTGAAGGCAATGGCTTATGAAAAAGGCGTGAAGTCGTCGTCTTTGGACGTGGACTCCAAAATACTGACTGTTGTGTTTGACAGCCGCAAAACAAATATTGACAATGTACGCAAAGCTGTAACAGAGACAGGCTATGATGCCGATGACAAGCCAGCCCAGGAGCGTGCCTACAACAGGCTGGATGACTGCTGCAAAAAAGGTGCACATCAATAAACAACAAAACCATAAACAGAAAAGGGACCGCTAGTGCGGTCCCTTTTCTGTTTATGGTTACTAGACTCTGCTAATATTGCCTAGAAAGTAAATCCTACATGAAGGCCTACGGCTAGCACCGGGGTTCCCTTGGTGTAGTAAAGATATTCTACCCTGCCCCCTGCCACACCATTGCGCAGAATACCAAAGTCATTCTCTATAAAGCCGGTAACGCCGACATCTGCCGTCCTGATGTGCACGACAGAACCATCCACTGTACCAAAATCTTCGGGGTCTGTATTTATTTCAGAACGGTGCCGTGCTGTAGCCCCAACACCCAGGCGGAAAACAACTGTTTCGTTCTGCAGCAAATCATAACTGGTCTCAAAACCACCCATGTAGTGGGAGGTTTTGATTGTATAAATCTTACTGCTTTCATCATAACGCGAGCCAGTCAGCACACCTAAATTTATGCCTAAACCAAAACGCTTTCCGAGGTAGTGCTGCAACCGGTTACTAAACATGATTCCCTGGCTATCAAAGTCAGAAAGCCACACATAGCTAACACTTCCTCTTAAGGAACTGGGGTCTTTGCCAGCAAAGGCACCCTGCGCGGTAGCGGAATGAGAGAGTAAACCAGAAACGATAAACGCCAAAAGTAAGACAGCTCTTGAGATATTTTTTTTCATGCCAAAGAAGTATAGGTTTAGGCGAAGCCGAACACGGTAGAGTAAAATCCCTTACGTTACGTCGCTTTGGCACAAGCTGTTTCATACTTAAGAAAATTATATTTTTTTACTAGTTCATACTATGGTTCCTGGCTTCGCTTTTGGCTTTGTACAACTGCCACCAGGGCAGGTACGGCCTGTCGTGGTGCTCATAATGATAACCAAAAAAGTAGCAGCTGATAAAGGCCCAAACGTGGTTTTTAGCCTGTGTTCCGGATTTATGCGGATTGTCTGCTGGGTGCTCGCCCCGATGGGGCAGGTAGGTTCCAAAGTAAAAGAGCTGAAAAGTAGCCACAATAGCCGGCAGCATCCAGAAGAGTACAACATTCTCCAGCGGGAAGAAAAGCTTTAGTACATTGAACGTAACAGCCATCAGCAGGATCTGCCACCAGGTGATGTACTGCTTCAGAAAGCTAAAGTACCAGGGCCAGAAAGAACCCGTATGATAGTCCGGATCGTGCTCCGTAGCGACATGGCGGTGGTGTTGGTGATGGCGGGGCAAAAGGCGGGGATACCAGTTGTAAGCAAACAACAGCGCGGCAAGTGTGCCTATTGCCCTGTTCAACCTGGGTCGCCCGGGTGCCGCCACACCATGCATCGCATCATGCGCCGTAATAAAAAGGCCTGTGTACAGATGCGTCTGCAGCAGGATAAAGAGGCATGTTAGTGGAGAGGAAAAGCTAACAGGCCACTGTAACAGGTAGGCAAGCAGCCCCGCCCATAGCAGAACGACTACTGCTGCGATTATCACTCCCCTGTAGTCATTTCGCCTTATTTTTGCCATTTGAATTTTGGTTCAATTTCCGGTTCCTCCTGTGGAAGACCCTCCCCATTTCTCTCAATAAACACCAGAACAGGTTTCAGAAGCTCTCCCCCTGGAGAGCGTCCCGCACTGTCTCCATCAGCCACATAGGAGTAGAAGTGGCACCGCAAATGCCTACCGTATCGCCAGGCTGGAACCACTCCGGCTTAAGCTCCTCTACTTTAGAGACAAAATAAGTATGGGGGTTGGTGTCTTTGCACACCTGGTACAGCACCTTTCCATTTGAAGACTTTATACCGGACACAAAAACGATTTTATCGAATTTAGCTGCAAACTTACGCAGTTCCTTATCACGGTTAGATACCTGGCGGCAGATGGTATCATTGGCATTCACCTCGTATCCACGCGCCTCCAGTTCTCCTTTTATCTGATAAAAGCTGTCGGTACTTTTTGTTGTCTGGCTGTAGAGGGTAATGTTGGCCGGTAACTCGTGCTTCAGCAATTCCTCCATATTCTCAAAAACCACAGCCTCATTACCTGTCTGCCCCAAGAGCCCCATTACTTCCGCATGCCCATGTTTCCCATAGATAAAAATCTTGTCTTTTTTATCGTACGAGGTTTTAATGCGGTTCTGCAGTTTTAACACTACAGGGCAGGAAGCATCAATCAGCGTAAGGTTGTTCTGCAACGCCAGCTGGTAGGTTTCAGGCGGCTCGCCATGTGCCCGGATTAGCACGGCTTCGTTATGCAGCCCCGCCATTTGCTCATGGTTAATGATACGCAGGCCTCGTTTCTGCAGGCGCTCTACCTCTTCATCATTATGCACAATATCGCCTAAGCAAAAGAGATACCCCTGCTCATCCAGTATGTCCTCTGCCATTTGGATAGCATATACTACTCCAAAGCAGAATCCGGAATTAGAATCGATGGTTACACTCAGGCTTTGCATATACTCTCTTATACAGCTAAAGGCTCATATTGTTCAACCCTTTTTCGCTGCCGTAAACCTTCATATACAGAGACAGTTAGCAACAGCATGAGCATAGAGTACATGGAGTCTTCCACAGGTATGGAAACGATGCGAAGCCCTAGGTTGTAACTGTCGTTATACCACACGATAGGTAAATATGTAAGCACCCCGTTTACCAGCAGAAAAGGCACCAGGTGCACCAGGTAAGCCAGGTAAAACCGACCCAGGTAGCGTGTATGAAAGTATCGTAAATGCACGAGGTGCAGCAAGGCAAGCGCTACAAAGGTAATGGAGGTATAGAGCTGCCCCATATGAAACACTGCAATAAGTGGCAGCACCAGCAGGAGGACTAATGCGATGGCCTTGGCATAAGGCTGCAGCAGGTCTTTCTGAATATAGGCGTTCAGCACATCGTATATGAAAACGCAGGCATAGGGCACTGTAATAAAGAAGAGCACCTCCTCCAGCGGCAGGTTAAACAGGTATATGCCTGTCAGATACTCCTCATTAAAGCCCCACACTTCTAAATCTGTAAACCAGGCGTCCCAGGCCATGAACACAAGGGCATTAACAAGTATGGCCGGGAACAATGCCGGCCAATTCTTATAAAATGCTACTTTTTTATCGAAAGAAAGCAGCAGCGGAAAGAGAATAGTGAAAATATTGAGGTATAAATAGATATACATTTAGATGTTGATATTGCGCAATATCTTCTTTTCTGCCTCTGTGCAATGGTCTTTCGTCAGCATAAAGTCCCGTATGGTGCGGGCCAGGGGCTTGGAAAGGCCGGAGTTTGGGTAAGCCTGCAGGCTCTTTATAATCATTTTCTTATCCTCCTCTACGTGTGGGCTCAGGTTGAGGTAGCGCGGCACGTAGTGCTGCAGGGTAAACCGCAGGAAGCGTATCTCGGCGTTGTTTTTGTCCATCGCAACAGCATCCTCATAAATAGCATTCGCGGTTTTTATCTGCTTCAGCTTGCTGTAAGGGTTCCAGACGTATTTGGCCATCACCGCCTCCGATGCTGCTTTATAGGCCAGTACCAGCGGGTCATTTTCGTTGTAGCCGCTCATTTTTTCATGAAACTGCTTGGCTACCGCTTCTTCTTTACTTGCCTGCAGGTACTGCAAGCGTAACTGTGATACATTGTAGCGGGTGGTGTCGGCCCATGTGCTGCTGCAAAAGAACACCAGCAGGGACAGTAAGAGTATTTTTTTTAACATGAATTAGATTACGTTTAATCTGTACTTGAGATACGAGCCGAACAGAAGTGCCAGCTTAGTATTATCAGGTACTCTTACGCGCTCTTTCAGTATATGGGTTGCCGGGAGATTCTGTATCTTCCGGAAGAGTTTAAGGTAATATACGTAGGCCAGGTATACTCCCATTCGCGCAGAACGGGGTAGTGCCATGATACCGGCGTAGGCTTCCTCAAAATCTCTCTGGATATCTTCCTCAATCTCAACCTTACAGTCGTTGCTAAAGTTCATATACTCCACTTTCGGGAAATAGACCCGGCCGCGTTCGTTGTAATCGCTTTTCATATCGCGGAGGAAGTTCACTTTCTGAAAGGCAGCTCCCAGGCTGGCTGCTGGCTTTTTTAACCGCTCAAACATCTCCCCGTCTCCCTCACAAAACACCTTCAGGCACATCAGGCCTACTACCTCCGCCGAGCCATAAATATATTCCTCGTAGAGCGCCCGGTCGTATACATGGTCATCCAGGTCCATTTCCATACTCTTCAGAAATGCCTCTATGTAAGCTTTGTCAATACTATACTCCTTTACTACACACTGAAAGGCATGCAGCACCGGGTTCAGGCTGATGCCACTGTCTATTGCTTCGTAGGTCTGTTGCTTGAAGTCTGCCAATAGCTTCCGCTTATCATAATCGTGGAAGGTATCCACAATCTCATCAGCGGTACGCACAAACCCATATATGGCATAAATGGGCATGTGAAACTTTTTGTCCAGTGTCTTGATACCTAGTGTAAACGAGGTACTGTACGCTTCTGTGATAATCTTGCTGCACTTTAAGCAACATTCCCTGAATAACTCCATGCACTTTGTTGGTTAAGGAACTCTACACTTTTACGGCTAGGGGCACAGCATATTCTTTCGCTACCTCCCTCGCCACTACCTGCCCTGAGATAAGGGACGGTGGCACACCCGGCCCGGGAACAGTTAGCTGCCCCGTGTAAAAAAGGTTTGTCACTTTTTTGCTCTTCAGGCTTGGCTTCAGCAGGGCCGTCTGCATCAGGGTGTTTGCCAGGCCATAGGCATTGCCTTTAAAAGCATTGTAGTCGTTTATAAAGTCTCTATGGGCATAGGTGCGCTTGTATATAACGTTACTACGGATTTCCTGCTTTGTCAGCCGTTCCAGCCTGTCCATGACCATGTGGTAATACTTCTCCCGCACTTCTTCCGAGTCCTGCAGGCCTGGGGCCACTGGTATCAGCACAAAAAGATTCTCACAACCCTCAGGCGCTACCGAGGGGTCTGTAACAGAAGGAGCAGAAACGTAGAAAAGCGGCTTATCCGGCCACTTTGGGTCTGTATATATCTCGTGGGCATGCGGCCCGAAATCTTCATCAAAAAAAAGATTGTGGTGCTGCAGGTTCTGCAGGCGCTTGCTTACGCCGAGGTAAAAAAGCAATGACGAGGGCGCCATCACACGCTTTTCCCAATAGCTGTCAGAATAGCTTTGGGAGGCCTTTGGCAGCAACTCTTTTTCTACATGGTGGTAATCGGCACTTGCCACCACCACATCTGCCTCGAACACATCAGTGGCTGTCAGCACCTGTTTTGCCACTCCCTCCTGCACTTCTATGCGCTGCACATCCTGGTTATACAGAAACGTTACCCCCTTCTCCTCTGCCAGTTTTACCATGCCTTCCACAATCCGGTGCATGCCGCCCATCGGGTACCAGGTGCCCAGGCTGATGTCCGCATAGTTCATTAAGCTGTAAAGGGCCGGCGTGTTTTCAGGCAGGGCTCCCAGAAAGAGGATGGGGAACTCCATCAGCCTGATGATTTTGTCGTGGCAGAAGAAACGTCGGATATGTTTATGTATCGACTGGAAAACATCCATACGCAGCACATCCAACAGCAGGCGCGGGCTCATAAACTCAGTTACTGACCTGCCGGGCTTATACACCAGCTGGTTGATGCCTACCTCATACTTATATGCTGCCTGCTCCAGGAATTTGTCTAAGGCCTTTGCACTGCCTTTTTCCAGGCTTTCAAACAGTGCGCGCAGTTTGTCCAGTGAGGCAGGAATGGGCATGAAATCATCTTCCCCGAAAATTATGGTGTAAGACGGGTCCAGGCGCCTGAGGTCGTAATAGTCGGACGTGCTCTTGCCAAAGTGGCGGAAATAGGCCTCAAACACATCGGGCATCCAGTACCAGCTGGGCCCCATGTCAAAAGTAAAGCCCTCGGCAGAAAAGCTTCTTGCTCTTCCACCGGGGCTGCTGTTTTTCTCCAGTACTGTTACATCAAAGCCTTGATTGGCAAGGCAGGTTGCCACCGAAAGACCTGAGAAACCAGATCCGATTACAAGTATCTTTGTTTGCGCCATGAAGGGAGCTACGGTTATTAAAGGTCAGTTATACGTCCCGGTTATATACTTTCAGCGCGTCTTTCAACTCTTTGCGGGCAATGTGGATACGATTTTTTACGGTGCCAATCGGGATATTGAGCTTCTCTGCTATCTCGAGGTACTTATAGCCAATATAATACATCATAAAAGGCGTCCGGTGCTCCTCGCTCAGGTTGGCAATGGCCTTGTTTATATCATTCATGACGAAAGTTGCCGTGCCTTTGTTTTGTGTAATGTAGCTTTCATCTGTGTTCAGGTACTGGAGGTACTCAGAACTGTCGATGTTGCTGCTGCGCTTCGTGATTTTATTATAGTTGTTTATAAACGTATTGCGCATGATGGTGTACAACCATGCCTTCAGGTTAGTACCAGACTTAAATTTATCGCGGTTCGTGAGCGCTTTCAACATTGTTTCCTGCACAAGGTCTTTGGCATCGTCCACGTCGCGGGTCAGGTTCATTGCCACTGGCCGAAGAGACAGCGCCACATTCTGTACAAGGTTATTGAATTCTATACTAGTCATTTGTTGATACTTTTGTGGGTAAAGCATAAACAAATATACGCATCTTTGAGAAATTAAACTTAATTTGTTTAACTTATTTTTCTACATTATTAAACAATATCGACAAACACCCGATTATAACCCGTGTATGTACCGTTATAGCAGGCGAACAGCATCTAACAAAAAACTCCTGCCCCTGCCATAAATACGACAGGAGCAGGAGCCCAGATTGCCAAGAAAAAATCTTCTATTTCAGTTTCTCTACCAAGTCCTGCATGCAGGTAAGGCGTTTTACGTTTTCAGGGAAAACCAGAAAATCATGTTGCGCTTGTATGCCACACACATAGATGGTGCTTTGCGAAAAGCGCCGGGAAAGCCGGTCCAGATACCCCTGCACCTGATCCCGCTCGGGCAGGGAAGTCATCACCGTGCAGATGTACTCGGCCTTAAACTGCTCATACGTCAACTCCAGGTCCTTAAAAGGAAGGTTTTGCCCCAGGTACACCACATGCTGGCCATTTGCCCGCAGGATATAATTCATGTAGAGCAGCACCAGTTCATGCAGCTCTCCTTCAGGCAGGTACAGAAGATAAGTAGGGGAATTCTCTTTTCTGCGCAATACCTGCCCGTCTATGGCCACAATCAGCTTCTGGCGGATCAGGTTGCTCACAAAATGTTCGTGTGCGGGCGTAATGTTATTCGTCTGCCATAGGATGCCAATCTTGTGCAGAAAGGGATAGATTACCTGCTCCATTGCCTGGTGCAAACCCAGTTGCAGGGTAGCCGTAGAAAGTTGCTTCTCGAACTTCACCTCGTCCATGTCTACCATTGCTGATACAAGGGCACTGACATGATGGGAGCATTCACAGGGAGCATCGCACAGCTGCGTTACCTTTTTCACTATCTGCTCAGGCTCCATCTGGGCTATTTTCGAAATCTTATAGCCCCGCTCGTTCAGCAGTGAAATGTTCAGCAGCGATTTAAGGTCTGCATCGTCGTAATAACGGATATTAGTGTCAGTGCGCTTTGGGTTAAGGATATTATAGCGCTGCTCCCATATGCGAATGGTGTGCGCTTTTATCCCTGAAAGATGTTCAAGTTCCTTGATGGTGTACTGAGCCACGTTTTTCCTTATTTTTAACTATTTCGTATGCTGTTTTATAATACCGGGGTGCCACCCAAAGCATCCCAAAAGACTCTGAACCATACTTCCCCTTCGTTTTATGATGCACCTTATGGGCCATGTTTAAAGCTTTGAGATAAACACTAGACGTATTCCCAAAAATTTTGATGCGCCGGTGGATGAACACATCATGAATAAGAAAGTATGCCACGCCATAAAGGGTCACTCCTGCGCCAATCCAGAACCTGTAATCAATGGGGTCGCTGCCAAAAATAAAGAACAGCATGGCTAAAGTGCCGTAATAGGCAAAAAACAGGTCATTTAGCTCAAAAACATGATTATGGCGTGTATGATGCGACTTGTGCAGGAACCACAAAAAACCATGTAGCACATATTTATGCATGACCCAGGCCACGCCTTCCATCGCCACAAAAGTTGCCAGCATGATTCCGATACCCAGTAGCATACCCAAAGAACAGCAAGTTTAACAAATAGTTTAAAAAATTAAACAGAGGTTTACCATTTAATAGGCTCCTTGTTTAGAAAAGCAGCGATGCCGCGCTGGCAGTCCTCGCTGCTACGGGCCACTGCGTTCATTTCGGAGGCATACTGCAAGCCTTCTTCCAGCCCCATCGCTTGCACGCGGGCTATCATCTCCTTGGTAACCTCCATCGACTGACGGGAGTTCTCGTTGCAAAGTTTTTGGGCAAAGGCAAAAACACGCTCCTCCAGTTCAGCCGCAGGCACCACATGATGTACCAGCCCATAACGTTCTGCCTCTTCTGCTGAAATCAGGTCGCCGGTCAGCAGCAACTGCTTGGCTCTTGATTCGCCTATCTTGCGCAGCAGAAAAACTTTTACAATGGCAGGAATGAAACCTATTTTTACCTCAGTATAACCGAACCTGGCTTCGGGCACGGTAAAACCGAAATCACATATAGCCGCCAAACCACAGCCGCCTGCTATGGCGTGGCCATGAATTTGCGCAATTACTACCTTCTTCAAGGTGTATATCTGGCGGAACAGCTCCATCAGGTGTGTAGAATCGAGCAGGTTCTCGTGGTATTCGTTCTCCTGCAGGCGCTGGATGTACTCTAAGTCAGCCCCAGCACAAAACACCTTCCCTTCTGCACGCAGTACCACTACTTTGCAGGCCTCGTCGTCCTCTGCCATGGCAAAAGCACGCTTCAGCTCCAGCACCACCTCAAAATTAAGTGCATTACGTTTCTCGGCACGGGCCAGCGTAACATATCCGACACGATCTTTAACTTCGTAGTGCACAAAATCCATCGTCCGCTTCTCTATTGTATTAGTCAGGTCAGTCATAGTATCGTTCTCCAAATCAGTAATAGGTATAGCTTAAAAAAGGTAGGCAAGGTTACACAAATACGCAAGCTAACTTGTAAAGCTTTAGAAAATTAGCAGAAGTACGGATAGGGACGTAACTTGTGCACAGATACCAAAGCAAAAAGTAAACCACCTTTTGCGGTACCTGCACTTTCTACTCATCTTCTAACTCACTCACAGCCAACTCATGGTCTGGCAGCACGTTTCTTAAAACAAATTTGCTAACAAGCGTTAGGCTACTTATCTTTGGTAACACTATTTGCGGTAGCATTGAGCAGGAAAAAACAAATAGAACAAACGGCCACGGCGCTTTTTAAATCCAAAGGCTTTTCAGCTACATCTATGCGCGACTTGGCGAATGCTTTGGGCATAGAGGCCGCCAGCATATATTCTCACATCAAATCAAAAGAAGAGATTTTACAGCGGGTGTGTTTCCGAATGGCAGATGAGTTTTTTGAAGCCATGGATACCGCGGTGGCTACAGGTGGCACAGCCACAGAACGCTTGCAGCATGCCATTGCGGCCCACGTACAGGTACTGACAAATAATACAGAGGCTTCTGCGGTTTTCTTGCACGAATGGCGCCACCTGAGTGAGCCTTTTCATAGTGAGTTCCTGGCCCTCCGCGACAAGTACGAAGCACGCTTCCGGGGCATTATAAAAGAGGGCATAGAAAGTGGGGAGTTTACGGTACCGGATGAGAAGTTTGCGGCTTTAACTATACTTTCCGGCCTAAACTGGATTCATACCTGGTACAAGCCGGAAGGCAAAATGGCGCCGGCAGAAATTGCACACAACCTCTCTCACATGCTGCTAATGGGATTAAGAACAAAAACAGACACCACTATAACTAACTCTCACCTTAAAACAACCTGATTGAAACAAGCTTAACCTGCCATGCCATACCAAGGCACGGCACACATTACCTAACCTTCAGAGGCCCCAACTGTTGACACAGATGGGGCTTTGTTTTAAGAGCAGCTTGAGCGACATACAGTTTACTTAGTTCCGGCCTCCCCCAAGTATGTGCCACAGCCATCAAAGCTTTCACCCTGTGCTGTAACCCGAACTGTGTAGGGCGAGCTTTGACCGGACATGTCATCTGTGCAAGGTGTCTCCGTCAGTTCCACCAGCAGTTCACCATTTCCAGTCTGGGCACGGTACCTAGTGATATTTCCTTCTTTGGTTGGCGCTGGCACTGGCGCACTCAACGAGATTGTTTCGGCAGGGCGCGTCTTAAAGTAAATTCCTTTCTCCATGTCAATTTCCAGCAGCCAGCCTGGCCCATTTCCTGTTGCCACAAAATCCACCCCTACCCTTCCGCTCCACAGTCGTGTGTCCGTATCACCTACCTCTGTATCTCTTCTTAAGCTGTAAACGCCTGCCATTGGTGTTTCAATAGGATTTCCGCTTTCATCCAGCATATTCAATTCACCCGCTGTCGAAAGATCAAACCGTGTACGTTCAGCATCCCTGTCATTTAACTCCAGCACTCCCTCATCCGTTATGCGCCAGGTACCAGTCCGGATGGCTGGACCTGTATCCATGTTCTGATAAACCCGCGTCTCTTCAAATGTGTTATCCTCATTCAGCCTTAAATCATAGGTTATACCCGGACAGTCAATACAGGGAATAATCCCATGCCATGTGCCAATTACATTAAAAGGCATTCTGTTTGGCAGTATACCGCCTCCAACGGCAACATCTACAGGCCCGGAGGGAATAGTGGTGGTGGCTGTGTTTGAGGCAGGATCAGTTGTACAGGCGGCCATTACCCAAAACAGCAGCCCTATATAAACAGATGTATAAGTTCTTTTCATATTGTGTTGTACGACCTTCGCTCCTGTGCTGTTCATATGAACCGGAACCTGCACACTGATTTAGGCTTGAAATCAAAAAGCCCCGCATGCAGTAGCGGGGCTTTTCATTTAGGTATAGGAAAAGCTAAATCTTTTCCATCTCTGCCTGCACAAAGTCTGCGAGGCTCTTGATATAGTCTGTGCTGAAATCGAACTTAATGCCAGCCGCCTCATACACTTCTCCTATAGAAACCGTATAGCCAAGGCTTAAAGCACGCTTGTAGGCAGCCAGCCCTTCAGAAGGATTCTCTTTGTAGTTCTTCCAGACAGCTATAGCACCCAACTGCGCCATAGCGTATTCTATATAATAGAACGGCACCTCATAAATGTGCAGCTGTTTTTGCCAGATAAATGGCTTATACTCCTCCAGCCCGTCCCAGTTCACCAATTTATGGTTGAAGTTATCGAAGATATTCACCCACTCCTGGTGGCGCTGCTCCGGCGTTTGATCCGGGTGTTCATAAATCCAGTGCTGGAACTTGTCTACTGTCGCCACCCACGGGAATGTCTCCAGCACGCTCTCCAGGTGTGTACGCTTGGCACGGCGCAGCTCATCCTCGTCCTCAAAAAAGGTATCCCAGTAATCCATCGAGATCAGCTCCATAGACATAGAGGCCAATTCCGCCACCTCAGAAGGCGGATGCTTAAAGGCGTTCAGGCTCATCTCCCGCGTCAGGAAGGAGTGTACAGCATGGCCTCCTTCGTGCAGCATCGTAATTACGTCGCGCAGGCTGGAGGTGGCATTCATAAAGATGAAAGGCACCCCGATTTCATCCAGTGGGTAATTATAGCCGCCCGGTGCTTTCCCTTTTCTTGACTCCAGGTCCAGGTGGCCCATTTCGCGCATTGTGGCTAAACAATCGCCAAGGAAAGTATCCAGGTTATAAAACACCTGCACTGTTTTCTCCAGCAGCTCCTCTCCTTTCTGGAATGGCTCCAGTGGTTTTTTGCCACTTGGATCCACGTCCAAATCCCATGGGCGTAGCTGCTCCAGGCCTAGTTTGGTTTTGCGCTCCACGTCTATTTTGGTGAGCAGGGGCACAATTGTCTCTTGTATGGACTGGTGAAAGTCAAAGCAGTCCTGCGGTGTATAGTCGAAACGGCCGAGGGCGGCAAACATATAGTCACGGAAGTTGGGGAAGTCAGCGTTCAGCGCAACCTGGTTCCGGAGCTGCAGCAACTCGTCAAAAAGGCTATCCAGCTTTTCGCGGTCCATAAAACGACGCCCCTGTATCGCGTGCCATGCTTCTTCACGCACAGCACGGTCTGTTTTCTTCAGCCGATCAGCAGCGCGCTGCAGCGTCATCTCTTCTCCGTCCAGTGTCACAGTCATAGCCCCTGTAATCGCGGCGTACTGCTGCTGCTTGGTGCTGATTTCTGTTTGCAGGGGAATATTCTCTTCCCGGAAAATTTCCAATGCGCGCTCCACCCCGCGCAAATAGATTTTATACTTTTCCTTGTCAAGGCTGTTCACGTAAGGCGAGTGCATCAGCTTCAGATTAAGCTCATGATCGTAGGGTGCAATCTGAGGCTCAATCTCGGAAACAAAATACTGAAACGCCTTGGTGGTCTCCTCGTTTTGTGTGTCGCAGGTCATCCGGATGTAACGCCAGCCAAGGTCCTCAGACAGCACACTTTCCAGTTCGCTTCGGTCTTGCATCCACTTCTCCAGCTCCTCCACTGAATTTATTCTGCGCGCTTTCAGCTCATCAAAGTATGGCTGCAAAGTCTGCCAGGATTCTATTTGAAAATCTTCTTCCAGGTATACCCTTGGCTTCCGTTTCGGAATTGCCAGCTCGGTTGTTTGCATTGTTATTATGGCAATAAATATTTTGAAAACGCAATATATTGACTTCTTACGAAAGTACAAAAAAAGCAGCGCCACAAATAATTGTATCAGTTGCGCTGCTTTTATATACGTTATAAAACGCTTAGTCGATTTCTATCACCACATTACCGGACAAAGGATGTCCCACACAATTGAGCACATATCCCTCTCCTATTTCAGCATCTGACAGGCCGTCACTCTCCTCCAGGTGCACTTTACCGCTCAGGCATTTGCCCCGGCAGGCGGTGCACAATCCTGCCTGGCAGGAATAAGGCAGGTCAATATCCTGCTGCAGCGCCGCCTCCAGTATCGTTTGGTCGGGTTCCACTTCTACGGTATATTCTGCGCCTTCGTAAATGATGGTGACGGTTTGCGTGGTTATTTCGTCATCCTCAAACAGAGTTACTGTTCCATGCTGTGGCTGCTGGGCTCCCTGTGGTTCCAGTACTTTGCTGCTCACAAAGCTTTCCCGGAAAATCCGATCGGCCGGTACATGCAATACATCCAGTGCATGCCGCACCTCCTCCATCATGCCCTCGGGTCCACACATAAAATAAACGGCTTCCTGTAGCCTTGTAAGTTGCAGGCGCTCCAGAATTTTGAGGACAAAGCTTTGGTTCATGCGGCCACGATGCTCGCAGTCATGCTTCGGCTGGCTATAAATATACTCTATGTGCAGGCGATTAGGATTAGCTGCTTCTAACTGCTGGAGCTGCTCTTTGAAAATGACAGAATTTTCATCGCGGTTACCATACAGCAGGGTTACTTTGCTGCCAGGCTCTTCTGTAAGTACAGTTTTCAGTATAGACATAAGGGGGGTTATGCCACTACCGGCACCAAACAGGATCACCTGGCGCTGGTTGGAAGGGGCGCAGGTAAGGCAGAAATTACCCAATGGCTCCATTACCTTCACCTCCTGCCCTACCTGCAGGTGGTCTACCAAATAACCTGACATAAGGCCTCCTTCCACGCGCTTCACTGTTACGGCAAGTCGGGGAGCTTCATGGGGAGTACTGCTGAGAGAGTAGGAACGACGCACTTCCTTACCATCGATCGGCAGAATCAGCGTCAGGAACTGGCCGGGTTTATATGAGATGACTTTTTTATCGGGATGCTCAAAATAGATTGTAATGGCATCTGGTGTTTCTCTTGTGATAGCTACAACCTTCAGGTTGAGGTAAGGGTTACTCATGCTTGTACTTTGTTTGCGCTAAATTGTCTTGCTTAAGAACTACATTTAAAGCTGAAAGTTACAATAATCCGGACTGTTCTGAGAAAAATGCGTATAGAAAGTGGCTTTACAGGAAATAATTCATAAAAAGAATAACATTTTTTATGAATATTAGTTGTATTAGATATAAAAAAAGCTGCAACTTTACAGCACGCTGCGTCTGTGGTATGTATTGATGCCTACTACCTATGCCTCTTACCTGGTCTTAGTATTAATGAAAACAACATGCTGTACAAACTAACCCTCAAAAACTGTGAAAAAACGGTAGTCGTAGATGACAGAACCTACGAGTACATCCAAAAAAACGTATACCTGCAGCAGATAGAATTTCTGAAGCATTTACGTATCCACTCCAACGGCTACGCCTTCTTTCAGAAGAACTGGCCTCTCAAAAACGGCAAGTACCGCAACGAGACGATTTACCTGCATAAAATGATTGGCGAGCAATTGCTCCAGAAGCCGGAGAGCGACCTGAAGCTGTACGTGCACTTCAAAAACGGCAACAAACTGGATTGCCGCCTTGAAAACCTGGAATGGGCACCACTTTGCAAGATTGTACGCAACACTTCTAAAACAGGAAACAAGCTTGGGGTACGAGGAGTGCACAAGGAAGCGCAGAAGTATAGGGCCATCATTCATTTTAACAAGCAGCGCATTAACCTGGGCACCTTCGAGACCCTGCAGGAGGCAGCATCTGCTTACAGCAAAAAGTCCGAAGAGCTTTTTGGTAAGACAAAAAGCCTGAAGACACTCTCTAAGCATGTAGAAGAAGAGGCTATCAGCTGATTTCTGCTTATACTTGCAGGAGGCTCTTTTCACCCTCCTCCTTTTTATGGAATACGCAAACAACCTTAGCGAAATACTAAGAAGGCACAGCCATGCCTTTGCCCCCGTACTGGCCGCCGACCTGAATAGTGATAACGTCTGCACCTTAAACTTCACGGAAGCCAACACCCTGCTTCAAAAAACAGATTTACAGGACACAGCAGCTTTCAACGCCGCCGTGCAGCAGATGCTGCATGAGAAAGGAGCCACTGTGGGCGTGGGCGGCTATCTGGAAGACCGCTTCATATACCGCCGGAGCCAGCATTTTGACGTAGCCTCGGAAAGCCGTAACCTGCACTTGGGTGTGGATGTGTGGCTGGAGGCAGGCACCGCTGTGTTTACTCCTTTGGATGCCACCGTGCACTCCTTCCAGGACAATGATAACTTTGGCGACTACGGCCCTACTATCATCCTGCAACATGAGTTGGAAGGTGTCACCTTCTATACCCTTTACGGCCACCTGACCCGTGCTTCGCTGCAGGGGCTGCAAAAAGGACAGCCTTTCTCTAAAGGTGATAAGATTGCGGAGGTGGGGCCTTACCCGGAAAACGGCCATTGGCCTCCTCACCTGCACTTCCAGGTAATGGCTTCCATGGGTGGAAAAGAAGGAGACTATCCGGGTGTGGCTACAACTGCTGAAAAAGAGAAATATCAGCTTCTTTGTCCTAACCCAAACCTGATACTGCAGTCCCGCCACCTGGCTTAACCTTGCGAATCCCTTGATTTTTAAGTAAAATTGCCACCTTTTGGCACTGCTTTTGCTGGCAGCGCCTTTTCTTGTAACCTGAAATAAAACCCAAACATGGTGCTCGATATTGATTCTATCCGCGAAATGGTGCTAAACTTTACCATGCTGTATGGCTTAAGGCTTCTTGTGTCCATCGTGATTTTAATCATTGGCGCCTGGGTAGTCAGGCGATTGAACAGGTTGCTTCAAGCCCTGATGCTGCGCAAAGGAGTGGACGAATCTTTGCGGCCGTTCCTGGGAAGCATCATCAACATAGCCCTATGGGTGCTACTGATTGTGCTGGTGGTAGCGCAACTCGGCCTTGAGATGACCTCCTTTATTGCTGTGCTGGGTTCTGCCGGCCTGGCGATTGGCCTGGCGCTGCAGGGGAGCCTTTCTAACTTTGCTGGTGGTGTACTCATACTTACCATTAAGCCGTTTAGGGTGGGTGATTTCATAGAGGCACAGGGGCAGATGGGTACAGTACACCTTATCAACATCTTCAACACGGTTATCAAAACAGGCAATAACCAGGTAATTTACATGCCAAACGGCCCGCTGGCTTCCAGCGTAGTGGTAAACTATTCTGTGGAACCTACACGCCGTATGGAGCTCAACCTTGTGATAAGCCCGGAGAACAACCTGGCGGCTGTAAAGCAACTACTGCAAAGCCTGATTGACTCGGATCCCCGTATTCTGTCCGAACCTGCCCCGGTGATTGCTGTCACAGCTTTTACAGAGTATTCTCTCACCATCAGCATGCGCCTCTGGGCTAAAAAAGAAGAGTTCTGGCCACTGAACTGGGAGATGAACGAGCGCGTGAAAATAGCCTTCGAGGAAAATGGAGTGAAAGCGCCGGCTCCGGTGCAGAAGCGGGAGGTAATTGCTGTGCAACAGAATAACAGGCCTTAACAATCCAGCTATAAACAGAAAGCCCCGCCGTTAAGCGGGGCTTTCTGTTTATAGCTGGATTGTTTTAAATAAGCATTAATGCAACACCAACTCTTAATCAAACTTAATGGCTTTCACAGGCTTAATGCGGGCCACCATGGCAGCAGGAATGAGAATGGCCAGCATCGTCAGAAGCAGTGTAATAACGTTGAGCCCAATAATGATACCAGCATTCCAGCTGATAGGAACTGTGTCCATGTAATAGTTTTCCGGGTCGAGCGGGATTATTTTGAAGTAATACTGGATGGCGCAGAAACCAAGACCAATCAGATTCCCCCAAATCAAGCCTTTGATGGTCAGCTTCAGGCCCCGGAAATAAAACACCTGCCGTATCTGCGCATCGGTAGCACCCACTGCTTTCAGCACCCCTATCATATTAATTCGCTCGATAATCATGATAAACACGGTGGAAACCATGTTGAACGAAGCCACAAAAATGATAAGCACCAGGAAAATAATAACATTCTTGCGCAGCAGCTTCAGCCAGTCAAACAACTGCGCATGGCGGTCTGTGATTTTCTCCAGCTGCAAATCATAATTCATTTGCTCAAACACCTGGTCTGCCGCCTGGTCTATCTGCTCAAAATCCTTCAGCACAATTTCGATGCCTCCTACCAGCGTGTCGGGCCAGTTATTCAGTTCCCGTATTAGCTTGATATCCCCAATCACGAAAACCTCATCAAATTCTTCGAGGCCAGTGTTGAAAATACCCTTTACCTGGAGCTTTCGGGCACGAGGCGGGTTTTGGATAAAATAAAATATAGCCTCGTCCCCTACTTCCAGACTCAGTTTACTTGCCACGCTCTGGCTGATAAGCACTTCTTTCGAAGAGGCGGTGTCGGAATACGTAATCAATTCACCAGACTTCAGGTTCTGCCGCATAGAACTCAGGTCATAGTCTTCCCCAACTCCCTTTAGCACTACCCCCAGCACTTCTTCATCTGTTTTGATGATAGCCGTTTTACGGGCAAAAGCCTGAATTTGCTTTATACCGGCTACGGAATCGGCCACACCGATATTCCTGCTGATAGGGGCTCCTTCCAGCGAGTTGTTCGTATCGTACTTGCTCACCTGCAGGTGTGCCCCAAAGGAAAAAATCTTCTGCCTGATCTCGTCCCGGAAGCCTTCTAGAATCGCAAAAGAAACGATCATGATGGCAATGCCTGCAGCTATGCTGATTATTGCTATTTTTGTAACCGACGACGTAAATGAGCCGGCCTGCACTTCTGATATCTTATCAGATATGTATTTGGAGATATTCACTCGCCTTTTTCTTAACAGCCTTAAAGATAGGTATGAATTTTGACTTATACCTTATGACTATGACACAGCCCATGCTTGTACTCTATACTTCGTTTCTGCTTGCTTTAGGCAATTGTGCCCCAAAGCAAGCACCGGCTACAGCACCGGAACAACCTCAGTCAGCTGAACAGACGACTATTACCGATCCTGCTCCGGAACCACAGGCCAAGCCTTTGCAAACCGGTGCCGAACAGCTGGAACTGTACCTCCCTCAACTGCAAGGGAAGCGTGTTGGCCTGGTAGTAAACCAGACTTCCGTTGTTGGCCAAACGCATTTAGTGGATACCTTGTTGAGCCGGGGTGTGGATGTGGTTACAATTTTCGCACCAGAACATGGTTTTAGGGGCGAGGCTGATGCAGGGGCTTATGTAAAAGACGCCAAAGACATCCGGACTGGCCTGCCTATCATTTCGCTTTATGGCAAAAACAAAAAACCATCGGCAGAGCAGGTGAAGGACCTGGATGTACTGGTATTCGATATCCAGGATGTTGGTGCCCGATTCTATACTTACATCAGCACCATGCATTATGTTATGGAGGCCGCCGCCGAAAACAACAAGCCCGTGCTGGTATTAGACCGCCCGAACCCCAATGGCCATTACGTAGACGGCCCGGTACTGGAGAAAGAGCAACAGTCGTTTGTGGGCATGCACCCCATCCCGATAGTGCATGGCCTGACGGTGGGGGAATTGGCTGAGATGATTAACGGAGAAAAATGGCTGGAGGGACAGCGGCAGGCGGATCTGACCGTGGTTCCGGTGGCAAATTATACACACAACACTGCCTATATACTGCCTGTAAAGCCTTCACCTAACCTGCCAAATGCCCAGGCTATCACCTTGTATCCATCGCTCTGCTTGTTTGAGGGCACCAATGTAAGCGTCGGCCGGGGCACACCTGCACCCTTTCAGGTAATTGGCAGCCCTTATTATACTGTTAAAACTTTTAAGTTTACTCCTGAAAGTACTCCAGGAGCCACCAATCCGCCTCATAAAGGGCAAACCTGCTATGGAATGGACTTAACTGTTCCAGCCAAAGCCCAGCCTTTCACGCTGGCTTACCTGCAGGAGATGTACCAGAACTCTACCCAGAAAGACAAGTTCTTCAACAACTTCTTTGAGAAACTGGCAGGCACCAGCAAACTGAGGGAGCAGATAAAAGCCGGTAAAACAGAGGCAGAGATACGCGCCAGTTGGGAACCAGCCTTGTCTAAATACAAGAACCTACGTGAGCAGTACCTGCTTTACCCTGAAAATAACTAAAGATGACAAGAGATTTACGAATTGTGTTTATGGGCACACCCGATTTTGCCGTGCCTACCCTGCAAACACTCGTGGAACATCATTATAATGTAGTAGCCGTCATCACGGCACCAGACAGGCCTGCAGGTAGGGGGCAGAAGCTTAATCAGTCACCGGTAAAGGAATACGCCGTGAGCCAAAGCATTCCGGTGCTACAGCCCACCAACCTGAAGTCAGAAATTTTCTTAGACGAACTGCGCAGCTACAATGCAAACCTGCAAATCATCGTGGCGTTCCGGATGCTGCCGGAGGTGGTGTGGGCAATGCCGGAACTGGGTTCTTTCAACATTCATGGTTCCCTTTTACCACAGTACCGCGGTGCGGCCCCTATCAACTGGGCCATCATCAACGGTGAGAAAGAAACCGGCGTCACTTCTTTTTTCCTAAAACACGAGATAGACACCGGCGACCTTATTTTCCAGGAGCGCGTGTCCATTACAGAGGACGACGATTTTGGTTCAGTGTATGAAAAACTAAAGTATGAGGGTGCCAAACTTGCCTTGCGCACGGTACAGGCCATTGAGCGCGATGAGGTACAGCCTCAGCCGCAGGTTACCTCTGCTGAAACGAAACATGCCCCCAAGATCTACAAAGAGACTTGTGAGATCAACTGGAACCAGCCAGCCCACCAGGTACGCAACTTTATCCGAGGCCTTAGTCCCTACCCTGCCGCCTGGACCCGCTTCAACGGCAAGACGTTTAAGATTTTCAAAACAGAGACCTTAGAAAACACGGCTTATGATTTAGCACCCGGCCAAATCATAACAGACAATAAAACCTTCCTGCATGTACAAACTGCTGCCGGTGCTCTTTCAATCCTTGACCTGCAAATGGAAGGTAAAAAGCGTATGCCGGTTCAGGATTTGTTGAGAGGTTACACCTTTAATTTATAGATTGATGCTAACGATTGTTGTAGCCGCCGCCGAAAATAACGTTATCGGAAAAGACAATGGCCTTGCCTGGCACTTGCCCGCTGACCTGCGCCACTTCAAGCAGATTACGATGGGTCTCCCTATCCTGATGGGCCGCAAGACCTATGAATCTATAGGTAAGCCCTTACCCGGACGCACCTCCATCATTATTACCACTCAAAAGGATTATGCGGCAGAAGGGTGCGTGGTAGTACATTCTTTGGAAGAGGCCATTGAACGAGCAAAGGCTTTGGATGACACTATTTGCATTATTGGTGGCGCGGAGATTTACCGCCAGGCACTGCCCCTGACAGACACTATTTACCTTACCCGTATCCACCACACGTTTGAAGGCGATGCTTACCTTCCGGAACTGAAGGAGGACGACTGGAAAACAGTAGATCAGGAACACCATGAGCCGGACGAGAAGAACAAGTACAGTTACAGCTTTCTGAAGTTGGATCGCAAACAATAGCACACAAAAAAGGAGCACCACAGAGTGCTCCTTTTTTGTGTGCTATTGTTTTTATTTTTCTCTTACCTCAGGATATAAAGCTTACCGTAACCATTCTTGAAGGCTTTGTCGCCAAAGGTATTCCGGTGCTTCATTTCCTCGTCAATTCTGCTCATAACCACCCGGTACAGGTAAACGCCGTTTGCCAGCTTGTCTCCATACATGTCGGTGCCATCCCAGGCATATTCTGTTTTATTATTGCCAATACGCAGCGGTCCTAACTCTTCTTTCATGATTTCCTTTACCACTTTACCTGTTACAGTCAGGATCTGGATTTTCATATGCTCAGGTATGGTGCTACCGGTAAGCGTGAAAATAAAGTTGGTTTTAGAGGAGAATGGGTTCGGGAACGGGTAGAAATTCGTTACCGCTGCCTCACTGACTACTTCAAAGCCTATTCTGTACGGCGATATGCCGGAAGCCTTACCTGCTGCATCACGCGCGCGCACTTCCATGCGATACTTGCCGTCGTCCAGCTTCAAAGGCTTGTACTCTAACCTAAAGTCATTCTGCTCTGTGGCCGCAGTATACGTTACCTCCTGCGGATTATTCAGAAGAGACACCTCCTTCTCCTCACTTCCTCCATCTTCAAGATTTTTGATTAAGATAAGGGACATGGTTGTAGGATCTTGCAGGAACACGTGGCGGTTCTCATCTTTCAGTGTTACGCTTATCACAGGGCTTGGCGAAACAAGGTCGCCATCAAGGATATGAATACCATCAAAGGCTACATCCATGATAGGATGCAGCTTTGGTTTTACACCGAAGTTTACTTCATAAATATTGTTGAAGTAATGCTGCTCGAGCTGCAGGCGCGGATTCACGTACATACTCAGCTTATAATTACCCTCTAATGACTGAGTAGAAATAGTGCGGTTAAAAGTTACAGTTTCCCCTGCTGCTACAGGCTTAATCTTGAACCGTGAGACAGAAGGCTGAATGCCATCGCCAGATAATGTTACCTCCACCACTACCGAATCACGAAATGCAGTGTGTGAAATATTCTGGAAAGCCATAGGTACCGAAATGCGTCCTCCACTGGCCTGTGCCGTCAGCATTTCACTGCTTACTTGAACCAGGTCCGGCCTGATAATACCTTCCGGAACACCCTCGTAGTACACAAACCACTGCTTCAGTTGGGGTGCTGTTCGGGCTGTAGAGTCGGAAATAAAAGCGGACAGCTTCAGGTTGGGGTACCGTTTAGCATCAATGGCTGAAATATCGAGCACCTTCTGCTGCACTTTCTCTACCAGCACATCTTCGCTGCCTGTTATATCAATACCGATTACACTCAGGGTGTACTTGTCGTCGCCTCCTTCAAAGCTTTCTATGTTATGGTGTAGCGTTTCCCATGCAAGGGCAGGCCCTATGGCAGCAGAGGTAATGGAGCCAGCTGCTCTTGTAGATTTTAAAGTAGTGCTTAGGGCAATGGATTGAGAAGTTGCAGGTGTTGCATCATCTGCCGAAGCCGTCATTTCCTGCGCCGTTCCAATGGCTGCCCCTTTCTGCCCTACAATTGCAAAAGGCACATTTGCAGGAAGCGTGTTTATCAACCTGGAGCCAATGCTGTTAAAAGCTGCCTTCACTTCGGCAGAGAATGTATGGAAAGGCACTTTGTTGATGCTAATAGCGGCTACATAATATCCTGCCGGCACAGCGTCTAAAAAAGCTTTCATTTTAGCCACATTCGCAGCCTGCGATAGGTTCCCTGTATCGAACAGATAAGGCACAACGCCACAAAAAGCCTGCCCAGGCAGCGAGGTAACATTCTCTAAAGTGACATTATTTACTACGATGAAATACATTCTCGCAAAAGAGTTACCCTCAGGGTTACCACAGGAACCGCTCAGCTCCTGTGCTCCGTTCATGAAAAGGCCATGATGCGCAAAAGAAAATCTTGCATCTCCACCCACCGTTTTGATTTCTATAAACTTCTGGATGTTACTGTACTGCCACGTCCTGTTACTTTCTGACAGAGAATCAAAACCTACAGATTTAGTATCCTGCAACTGCCCGTAATGGCTTTGTGACCAGCCTCCCTTAGCTCCTGTGATATGTCGGAAAGAGCTACTGGCCCAGACAGTGTCCTCTCCTGCTTCGTAGTTTGTAAAGCGTGCACGCCAATAATATACTGTACTGTCGCTGCTGGCAGCAGGTAGCGAGACTTCCCATACAGGCACTTTAGCGCTGGCTATCGTCTGAGACTGGCGCAACGGACTTCGGAACGTTCTGGTAGTGTCTATCTCAAAATAGAAGCCTTGGTTATCACTCAAGGCTGTAGCCTGTACAGCCAGTTTCACTTTCTCTGTTCCAATAATGCTGTACTTGGAAGGATAGACAGTAGTGATTCCGCTGATAGGGAAAAAGTGCTGAAAAACGGCCGTATTATTTTCTTCATTCAGTTCCTCCACAGCATTAGGGCTATCCAGCTTAACCTCGAATGTGTTCATTCCCGCTGACACTATACCTTTATTCGGCAACTTCAATGTCACTCTTCTTCCCTCGATAATCGGCTCGATTCGAATAGCATCCTGAAGAATAACGCTGTTATCAGATAAAGTTCGCTTTATAGAAACATACACAGGCTCGGTAATGGCCTTACCAAGGTTGTCTACATCAAATGCTACCATAAATGAATCGGCTGCTGCTGTGACAGCACCTCCATCTAGCCCAGTCACTTTAAAGCCATTTTCTCTGATGACATAGTCTGGCTTGCTTGGGTTGTACGGCTTCAAGGCAGGGTCTCCCTGCAAAGTCATTTCCAGTACCATGGCAATAGCCCAGCTACTTGCAGTCTCCTGCATCACACGTTTTATTGTCTCCTGCTGTACTGCGCCCAAAGTTGTTCCATAGAATTCTGGATCTTGGAAAGCTACCTTATAGAAGCTGGTGGAGTACATGTTCAGGTAGCCTAATTCACCTGTATCAATATGCGCCAACAATGCAACAGCCCCTTTATCAGGCGTTTTCAGCCAATCTTCACCAAATGAGACATAATTAGGAATAAAGCTATTCCCCAAGTTGCACCCATTCATCAATATGATGGGGTATTTGCCTTTATTCTGGTAGTTATTAACAGCACTTGACGCATACCCTATATCCAAATCGTTTGTGCTTGTAGAACTGTGCCCAAAGAACGTAAGCAAGGAGAGACCTCTGTTTACCTGTTCCGACACGTTCACAAACTCTGTCACCTCACTTACATTTTGCCTGTATCTTTCTGTTACAGTAGCTCCTAACAAAGGACCCTCAGCTATAGCAGCATATCCTTTTAAATAATTAGAAATCCGTCTTATTTCAGGTGCGGTATTGCCACCACCGAGCTGCAATATGTTTTTTCGCCAGGCTACACCCTCTTTTACTGCATCATATTCTTTTATCTTATTCAGATATGCTATCACACCCTCTGGTGTTGTAACAGATAATCTTCCGGTGGGCACTGTCGGAACATAAGAACTGTTCCTATAATCTACTGAAAACACTAAATCAGAGGAAGGAGAAATACCTGTAGGCACTAAATCCATCTCATAAACCCTGGGGTGCCGGGCACCAACCTGATAATAGCTGAACTTGCCTGGATAGTAGCTAGAAAAGTATTCTTGAGCTGCGTATGTTACTCCTTTTCCAATGATAAACATCTGCGTTGGCCTCGCAGATGTACTCATAAACCGCACCATGCGGCGTATGGCATTGGAAGAAAAGTCACCGTAATGGAATTGATTGACAATCTGATCCATCTGCACAAGCAACGTATCATATCCTCCGCCGCCAGGAGAAGCCCTATAAGCCGCATACTCCTGGGGAGCAGGCAGATTACTGCCTGCAACAGGCTTCATCAAGCGTCTGTTGGTTAAGACAATGTAGTTGTGATTGCTGGGATCAATAGACCTGAACTTGATTCCAGTCCTGTTAACTTTAGCAGGCCTCAGCGGCTGGGCAGCATCAGCAATTAATACTTTGTGTGTTCTACCGCTACCAGCATCTACTACAAAGCCTTTCCATGCGCCTCCAAGATGACCTTCTATCCTCAAAACATTGTATGGGTCTGTTACATCATAAGCTACAGCAGTAGCAGGGGTATTCGAGAGACTAAAAAATGGGGTTGAGCTACGGGTAGAATCAGTGTACAGGAACATAGCTGTTCCCGCAAAAATCGGCTTCTGGGGGTAAGTAAGTATACCATAGGCAAAACTAATAGAGTTTAGATTAGCCGGAGTAGCAACAGGTGCTACCTGTAGGGTAAGTTTTCCCTGCGCATTGATATCACTGAATTCAACAGGTTGCCTGTCTTTTGCAGAGGCATAAAAGTCATATTCAAAGTAATTAAGTTTTCGGGTACCAGCAGGAGCAACCACATTCACATTGAGTTTATGATACTCAAAGGCTGCACCAACAGTGGCATATTCTACATATGGTCTTGATCCTGCAGGCTCTATATTGGTGATATTACTAATCTCATAGTTCCTGGGATTGATAGAATTATGAGAAAAATAACCTTCCCCCTCATCCATCCACGGCATTCTTACCTGGCGGTTTACAATATCATATAGCTTCCCGTAGTTAAAGCGGTCAGTATTTACATTTCTTGCCTTCTGCAAATGGTAAGGTTCCGGCGTGCGGCCGGCAATGCTGGGGTTCGACTCCCGCATACGTTTTCCACCGGCAGCATTTACTGTCAGGAAGTAAGCTGCTGTATCGGTGTATAAGCTATAAAGCTGGTGTACCTGGTGGGCCGGGTTTTTATAGAGTTCCTGGTCAAGGGCTCCGTCGTTGCGCTCGCCAAAGAATTCCACGTAATCCTGCGCATCCAGCCTGCCATCGGCCTCCCCGGCTACATAGATAGAGACCTCCTTCGCCCGGCGAAAAAGCTGCAGGTGTTGTGGGTTCACACCTCTCAGTCCCAGGCTTTCCAGAAAATTATAATCCAGGCGGTGCAAACCTGTATTGATCACGCTGATCTTATAGTACGTCTGGGAGTAATTTATCCACTCGTTCCCGTATACTTCCTGCGCCTGCACGGTGCCTCCGGACATAAAAGCCAAAAGGAGTAAGATTGCGGGTAAAAGTCGCTTTATCATGTATAGCTTATCTATTTTCTGCCTGGCCAGGCAAATGTGTTATTTATCGAAAGAGTAACCTAGTGAGACGATGACGGAAGAGGTATTGGTACCTCCTATTGCATTGCTCTCGCTGTTATTAACTCGGGAAAGGGCAAGGTCCAGGAGAAGGCCTCCGGTTTTAACGCCTATCCCAAAGTTAGGCTGCAGCCGTTTGGTAGTGCCGCCGTCAAAATTCATGGTTTCCTGATAATTGTTGAGGCCTCCCCTTACAAAAACTGAGCTGGCATAAGCAAGCTCAACGCCCACGTGCGGGTCCAGCGACACAAGGTCTGACTTCAGGAGCACGTTCCGCTTGCCGTCGAAGGTAAAATCGAAATCTGCGGCAACGAGCGCCGAGAACTTGTCATTGAACTGAAAAGAGCGGCCGACTCCCAGCACAACCCTGGGGAGGGTTAGTTCGGCAGTGCTCTCCGGCAGGTCATTGCCGGTTTGCAGGTAAGCCTCTTCCAACTCTTCAATGTTGTGGGTCCAGGCGGTAAAGGTGGTGGTAATGTCCTTCGCCATCAGGCCAAACTGCCAGTCGCCGCGCTGCAGCTGCGCCCCCACATCCACACCAAAGCCATAGGCATTGGCAAAAGCCCCCACGTTCCGGTAAATGATTTTTGCATTGGCGCCCAGCATTAGCCCTTCTACCAGGTTACTGCGGCGGGCATAGGACAAGAGCATGGCGTAGTCGGCTACTGAGAAGAACCGGATACTGTCGTATTGGATGTAGCCGTACTCGTTCTGCAACCGGCGGGTATCGGCAATATCATCCACAGCCAGCCTGATAACAGATACAGCAAGGGCACTGTTGGTGTCGAGGGGCATGGCAAAGCTGGCGAAATCGTTTTTGGCGATGCCTGCGAAAAGCTCTGAATGCATCAGGCTCACATTATACCGGTTCTGGAGGCGCAGTAAGCCTGCCGGATTCCAGTAGCCGGCGGTGGCATCGCTTGTAATAGCAGCCTGCACATTGCCCATGCCCAGGGCACGCCCTCCAACTCCAATGTTCAGGAACTCATTGCTGTATTTTGGAGCGGATACTTGAGCCGTGGCAGCTGACCATGCTATAAAAAACAAAGCAGCCATGAAACAGCGAAGGGTGAATCTGATCATGCAAAGGGGTATAGGTTGTATCACAAGCAAAATTTAATGCACCGTTTTAGTCTCATTTTCTGCGAGCTCTGGCATTGTTAATTCCCTCAGCAACACAGCATAATGCTTTTTGGTTGTTTGCGGTGCAAATAAATTTAGATCAAAAATAATGAATATTAAAGACAAACCGAGAGCCGGATAACTAATAAAAAAAACTTCCGTAATTATTTCTATATAGTACCTTGCGTTGCATAGTACCTTTGATTATCTTTACTGCAACCTTATAACGGAATCATCATGAAAGTTGAAAACACACAAGTGCAGATGCGGAAGGGAATCCTGGAGTTCTGCATCCTGGAGATTATCTCTCGTGGTGAAGTATATGCGTCCGATATGTTGGACGAGCTGACAGCGGCTAAAATGATCGTTGTGGAGGGTACGCTCTACCCTTTGCTCACCCGCCTCAAGAACGCGTCGCTTCTCGACTACAACTGGGTAGAGTCAACATCAGGGCCGCCCCGCAAATATTACACCCTTACTGATACAGGACGTGACTTTCTGGAACAGCTTCGGCTAACCTGGTCAGATTTAGTTGCCTCCACTGAATATATTATTCATAACAAGAAAGCGCAGCAATCATGAAAAAGAACATAAGCATCAACCTGCAAGGCATCATCTTCCATATAGAAGAGGATGGTTATGAACAGCTCAGCAGATACCTTGCCTCTATCAGAACATACTTCTCAAATTATGAGGGCCATGAGGAAATCGTTGCCGACATCGAAGCGCGCATTGCCGAGATTTTCTCTGCCCGGCTTTCTCCGGGCAAGCAGGTTATCTCACAGGAAGATGTGGAGTACCTGATAGGCCGCATGGGCAGCGTGACAGACTTTGAGGTGCTGGACCCTGTGGAAGAAGGAATTCCTCACCCACAGCCACAGTTAGCCACAGATGGCTACGAAGGAGCCTACGAGGGCGCCTACGGAACACACGGCGCTTCCGGAGCCTATACCACAACAGGCCCCAAGAAGCTGTTCCGCGACATTAACCGCAAAGTAATTGCAGGGGTAGCCTCCGGTTTGGCCAACTACCTGAATGCAGACCCGCTTTGGGTGAGGTTGTTCTTTGTGCTGTTGGTGTTACTGGGTATTGCTTCAGCAGGCATATCAGCAGCAACGGGCGTCATCCTGTACATTGTGCTGTGGATTGCCATGCCTGAGAACGACCAACTACCGGAGACAACTGCCAGAAAGCTTTTCCGGGACCCTGAGGACAAGAAACTGGCAGGTGTAGCGAGCGGTATCGCCAAATACTTTGGCATTGATACTGCTGTGGTCCGCATTCTGTTCATTGCAATGATCTTTGCAGGCGGGTTTGGAGTGATTGCGTATATCGTCCTTTGGGTTGCCATGCCCGAAGCCGTTACCCTTACCGAACGCCTGCAGATGCAGGGTGACCCTGTGACGCTGGCAGGTATAGAGAAAACCCTGAAGGACAACCTGAACATGAAGGACAGCAACGGCGAGGAAAGCACGCTTGCCAAAATTATCCTGATGCCTTTCCGCCTGGTATCCCAGCTTTTTAACTGGCTCGGTAAAGCCCTTGGCCCTATTCTCGCATTCCTGATTACGCTCATACGCGTAGGGGCCGGAGTTATATTACTTATAATTTCAATTGGCCTCACCATCGCCCTCTTCTCCACGCTTTTTGTTGCCCTTGGTTTGATAGATGAGTCTCAGTATTTTGTTTTAGGTGATTTTCCGGCCTCCGTGTTTCTCGGGGGCTTTCCCAGGCTCGGACTGGTGGCAGGCTTTTTTGTAGGCTTAATCCCGCTTCTTCTCCTAATCATACTGAGTGTTAGCCTTTTGGTGAAGCGCACTTTCCTTCGTCCATTTGTTGGCTGGTCTTTGTTTGGGGTATGGTTGGTGAGCCTTTTCACCATGATTGCCAGCATCGCCATGCACAGCACGAACTTCCGCCGCTCCGGTGAGGTAATCACAACTAAAACAATTCCTGCTGCCAATTTCCGCACTATTACGCTTGACGCTTACGACACGAATACAAACTATGATAACATCTACATCGATGTGCGCTCCCACAGCAGCGATAACATCGAAATTATACAGCGTGCAGAGGCTAAAGGAAGAACAGAAGAAGAGGCTAAGCAGAACGCCCGCATGATTACGTACCGTGTGCTGCAGCAGGACTCAGTCTTGCGCTTCGACACCAGCTATGAGTTCAGGGAAAATGCCGCTTACCGTGACCAGGAGCTAAGCGTGACACTCATGCTCCCTCAGAACAAGCCCCTGCGCCTCACCCGCGAGTTCACGCACCTGTTGCCGAGTGCCACCTTCGCTCAGAGCTACAGTGTTGACAAAATTGTGCGCAACACCTGGCAAGCCAGCGGCAACCAACTGGAGTGCCTTACCTGTGCCGCTGATACTCTGGAAACCGAAGAGTATAGCACTACTGAAACTGATTTTACCACCAGTTTAAGTGGCAGTGTGCTGCTGAATGAAAACGAATACAGCAATAATGTTAAAACGTTTGATTTAGATGACTTTAGTGAAGTAACAGTTAGCGGCCCATACCATGTGCAAATACAGCAGGGCAACAACTACAGCATCCGGGTGCGTGGCGAAGACAAAGAACTCAGACTACTGTCAATTGAAAAAGCCGGTCAAGAGCTGCGCATTGGCTATAAGGAGAAAGATTTCAGCCTGTTCGATGACCGCAGTCCTGTGCTGATACAGATTGTAGCGCCTGATTACAGGAACATCGACCTGAGCGGGGCCATCAAAACCGATATTGGCCGTATCAATGCTGATAACCTGCAGATGAATTTTGCAGGTGCCATCAGGTCTACCGCCGACGTGAATGTGCGCAACCTGAAAGTGGATATTGCCGGTACATCTATCAGTAAGTTTACAGGACGCACTGATAGTTTTGAACTGGACGCTACGGGTGCGGGCGTGGTGGATGCGGAGGGCCTGCAGGCATCCTCAGTAGATGCTGATGTAACAGGAGCCAGTGCGGCGCAGGTTTATGCCACCAACCGGCTTCGTGCCCAGGCATCTGGTGCCAGCCGCATCACCTACAAAGGCAACCCTACTGACACCACCATCGACAGCAACGGGCCCAGCAGCGTAAAACGCCGTTAGGCACCGGGCTGCTGCATAAACTCTGTAAAAGTGGGTTGAACCACTCCCCGCTCAGCCCACTCTACTCCCCGCCACTAGTACAAAATAAAACTATTGAAAGTCTAAACTTTGCGTTTGCTGGCTGCTACTGCCGTATTATCTAATCTTCCTGCGGCCTTGGCACAAGGTAAGCATGCATCAACCGGCAACAGGACGGTCGCTACACATGACAGCCAGAAACAGCGGATTCATTTTGGGCATGCAAAACTATAGCAAGCAGTATCCTCAGGCTAAATAAATAATCGCGGCATACAAATCTGGAAATTCCTGCTATAAGTATAAGGTCAGACTATATAATAAAGCTGAATATTAGCGTTAGTCTTACAGTATAACAGTTTAGTTGTTGTTTGATGAGTGCCCTTGGCGAAGCCCCCTCTCCTTTCCTTTTTCTACCAGGAAGGCGAAGGCTTCGTCATACTCATTTCTGACCTTCCCCTCCAGAATCGCCTCCGTCAGCACCTCCTTCAACTCTCCTACCATTTTCGAGGGCTTCAGGTTAAACGTTTCCATGATAACCTCACCCGTGATAACAGGCTGGAAATTGCGCAGTTTATCACTCTCCTCTACTTCTACCAGTCTTTTTTCCACTTTGTCAAAATTCTGCAGGTAGCGCTTTACCTTGTTATCATTCTTCGAGGTGATGTCAGCACGACACAAGGTCATCAGGGCATCTACGTCATCCCCGGCCTCAAAAAGCAGGCGCCGGATAGCAGAGTCCGTTACGGTTTCTTTTACCAGGGCAATTGGCCGAAGGTGCAGCTTCACTAACTTCTGCACAAACTTCATGTGCTCATTCAATGGCAATTTCAGGTCCTTGAACAGCTTAGGCACCATCCGGGCACCACGGTCCTCGTGGCCATGGAAGGTCCAACCCACTTTGGGCGAATACCGCTTGGTATCAGGCTTTGCGATGTCGTGCATAATAGCCGCCCAGCGCAACCACAAGTCATCCGATACCTCCGCCACATTATCAAGCACCTGCAGGGTATGGTAAAAGTTGTCTTTGTGGGAGTTGCCGTTAATGGTTTCCGTCCCTTGCAGCTCCGTCATCTTCGGGAAGATGATTTCCAGCAAGCTAGATACAAACAGAAGCTTAAAGCCATACGATGGTGTGGGCGAAAGTACAATTTTGTTCAGTTCGTCCGTAATACGCTCCTGCGACACGATTCTGATACGCTCTTTGTTGTCCGTGATAGCATCAAAGGTATCCGGGTCTATATCGAAGCCAAGTTGCGAGGCAAACCGGATAGCGCGCATCATGCGCAATGGGTCGTCAGAGAAAGTGATGCCCGGCTCCAGCGGCGTCCGGATAAGCTTGCGCTTCATATCTTTGATGCCATCAAACGCATCAATCAGCACACCGTAACTTTCTTTATTCAAGCTGATACCCAGCGCATTGATGGTAAAGTCACGGCGTTTCAGGTCATCGTCCAGCGTGCCCTGCTCTACCTCCGGCTTACGGGAATGCTCGCGGTAAGACTCCTTGCGGGCTCCTACAAACTCTACCTCCCACTCATCAGCACGCAGCATCGCTGTTCCGAAGTTTTTGAAGACAGATACCTTTGGTTTGTGCCTCAGTTTCTGCGCTACCATGGCCGCCAGGGCAATACCGTCGCCTACACACACTATATCAATATCTTTGGATGGTCGCTTTAGTACCAGGTCACGGACAAAGCCCCCGATTACATAGGCATCGGTACCTAATTCAGAGGCCGCCTCAGCTACAACATTGAAAATGGGGTGTTCCGGTAGTTCTATTTTATCCATCGCTATAAATCAAAAACCTCAGGCAACGTGGCGCGGCCTGAGGTGCAAAATTAAGGATTACCTTGTCAATTACGAATCACACATCCCGAATTACCAATACCCTCAGGACAGCAGACCCGTTCGAGCACATCTTTTATAGAGTACACTATACATCCAGGAAGCGTACACAAGCTCCCTTGTCAAACCCGAAACGTAGCAGGTAACAGTACAACAATTGTTTAGTCGCGCAGTACCTCCTGGCTACCGTCAGGGTCTATTTTCACGATGCGCGAAGGAACAGTTTCCATGGCATCATCCTGCCGCCAGTTTACAACTAAATCCACTCGCTTTTTTATTTCTTCGGAAACATCTGCGAACGTCCTGGGCGAAGGTTCTCCGCTGATATTGGCCGATGTAGAAACCAAAGGACGGTTAATCTGCCGTATTAGGCGATGGCAGAACTCGTCCTTTACTATCCTCATTGCGACAGTTCCGTTATTCGCCAAAACCTCTTTAGGAAGGTTCTTCGGGTTCGAAAAAACATACGTGGTAGGCCGCTCCTGCTTTTGCACGAATTGTTCAAAATCAGCAGGCAGCGATTGTATATAGCGCAGCAACATCTGCTGATCAGCCACCAGGAGAATCATTGCCTTGGAAGCATCACGCTCCTTTATCTCTACAATCCTCTTTACGGCAGCAACATTCTCTGCGTCACAACCAATGCCCCAAACGGTGTCGGTGGGGTACAAGATTATGTTCCCTAACAGCAACTCCTCTTCTGCTGCCTGTACGGCGCTAATTAATTGTTTCATCCTTTTAAATGTTGCTTGTTTATTGTTGAATGTTGAATAAACTAATGGTGAAGTGACCTTTTGCTTGCACTGATCAACAAAAAAGCCATTCAGCAACCAGTATCAATGTATCTCCTGCGTCAGTTCTATCAGCACACCATTGGCACTCTTGGGATGCACAAAGCACACCAGTTTGTTGTCGGCTCCTTTCTTTGGTGCCTCATTCAGCAACGTGAACCCCTCCTGCTTCAGGCGCGCCATCTCTTCTAAAATATCGTCTACCTCAAAGGCGATGTGATGGATGCCCTCCCCCCGCTTCTGGATAAACTTTGTAATTGCACTGTCTTCTGTCGTTCCTTCCAGCAATTCTATTTTTGTATCCCCTACTTTGAAGAAAGAGGTATTTACATTTTCAGACGAAACAAACTCTGTTTTATAAGGTTCTACACCCAAAAGTTTGTAGTACAAAGCATTTGCCTCGCTGAAGTTTTTAACAGCTATGCCTATATGTTCTACGTTGCGCATTTTGAAATTGTAATTAGTCTAAGTAAGCTTTTTTTATTAATTTTGCGTGGAATTCAAAACTAATAATTTCTTTCAACTGTTTATAAAACAGACAATAAATAGAAAAAAACAGTGCTATGCTAACACTTCCTATATACCTGGATAACAATGCCACTACGCCGTTAGACCCGCGTGTACTAGAAGCCATGTTGCCTTACATGACGAATATGTTCGGTAATGCCGCTTCCCGTAACCATGCATTTGGCTGGCAGGCGGAAGAGGCTGTTGATTATGCGCGCGAGCAAATTGCATCGCTTATCAACTGTTCTCCAAAAGAAATCATCTTTACCTCTGGTGCTACAGAGTCTGATAACCTAGCCATCAAAGGCGTTTACGAAATGTACGCTTCTAAAGGCAATCACATTATCACGGTTACTACAGAACACAAAGCGGTGCTGGACACCTGCAAGCACATCGAGAAAATCGGTGGTAAAGTAACATACCTGCAGGTAAACTCCGAAGGTCTGATTGACCTGAAAGAACTGGAGGAAGCGATTACAGACAAAACAATCCTTATCTCTGTGATGTACGCCAACAACGAAGTTGGTGTTATCCAGCCAATCCGTGAAATCTCTGCTATTGCCAAGAAGCACGGCATCCTGTTCTTTACAGATGCTACACAGGCAGTAGGTAAAATTCCGGTAGACGTAGAAGCTGACGGCATCGACCTGATGGCGTTCTCGGCTCACAAAATGTACGGCCCGAAAGGCGTTGGTGCTTTGTACGTGCGTCGTAAGAACCCACGTGTAAAAGTAACTGCCCAGATGGACGGTGGTGGCCATGAGCGCGGCATGCGTTCCGGTACACTGAACGTCCCTGGTATTGTTGGCCTTGGCAAAGCGGCTGAAATTGCAAAGCAGGACATGGAGGCAGATACTGCCCGTATTTCTGCAATGCGCGACCGCTTAGAAAAAGAACTGACTACTATTGAAGAGTCTTATGTAAACGGTTCGCGTGAGCACCGTCTGCCGCATGTATCCAACATTTCTTTCAAGTATGTGGAAGGTGAAGGTTTGATGATGGGCGTGAAAGACCTAGCAGTATCTTCCGGATCAGCTTGTACCTCAGCCTCATTGGAGCCTTCTTACGTACTAAAAGCACTAGGTTTGAGCGATGACCTGGCACATTCTTCCCTGCGTTTCGGCCTGAGCCGTTTCACAACCGACGAGGAAATCGACTTCGCTATCAACCACGTAAAAGAGGCAGTGGCCAAACTTCGTGAACTATCCCCGCTTTGGGAGATGTTTAAAGAAGGTATAGACCTCGACTCAATTGAGTGGGCAGAACACTAAGAAATTAATGATGAGTTAGAAATTGCGGGTAACTGATAATTCACAATTTCTAACTCATGTAGTATTCAAAATTTTAATTCGTAATTATATATAGCTATGGCTTATTCAGATAAAGTAATCGATCATTACAGCAACCCTCGTAACGTAGGTACACTTGACAAATCTAAGGCAAGTGTTGGTACCGGCCTTGTAGGTGCCCCGGAGTGTGGCGACGTTATGCGCCTTCAAATTGAAGTAGATGAAAACCAGATCATCACAGACGCAAAGTTTAAGACCTTTGGCTGTGGTTCTGCTATCGCTTCTTCCTCTCTTGCTACAGAGTGGCTGAAAGGCAAATCAGTAGATGAGGCACTGGCTATTGACAACATGGCAATTGTGGAAGAGCTGGCATTACCACCGGTAAAAATTCACTGCTCTGTTCTGGCTGAAGATGCAATCAAATCTGCTATCAACGATTATAGAGTAAAAAACGGTCTGCCAGCACTGGAGTTGCCTAAGACTCACCACTAAGAAGAACGGACTCGATGGAGTCAAAAAACACGGATGTGCATGTTGAAAGTGCACGCATTCAAAAGCAGATTGAAAACCACTTAGGCATAAGCGGCAACAGTCTGCTTTTTGAATTCAGGCACATCGACAACAAAGAGCGCCTCGACCTGATTACGGTTAACCCGCGCCATCACCAGTCGTTCCTGTTTCACTCCGAAGTAGGGTACGACCGGGTGGATGCGTTGCGTAAAATGCTGGCTTATGTACAGAACTACCGTGACCAGGAAAGTTCTTATACGGTGCAGTGGATATCACGCCACGAGAAGGAGTTGAACACTTCTTATTTCCGGGCACGTAATATGTATGAGGCACTCGATAAACTATACTTTGGCCGAGACATGAACACCATCACCGTTTTTAGCGTGGTGCTGAATCCTGTCTCCTAAACTAATAATATTATGATCACAGTTTCAGATAAAGCAAAAGAGAAGGTAATCAAGCTGAAGCAGGATGCTCAGCTGGACGATACATACCGCTTGCGTGCTTCTGTTGCAGGTGGTGGTTGCTCCGGCCTTTCCTATAACCTAGACTTCGACGATGAAGTGAAGCCCATGGACCAAGAGTTTGAGGACAAAGGAGTAAAAGTGGTGGTAGATATGAAGAGCTTCTTATATCTGGCAGGCACAGAGCTTGATTTCTCTGACGGCCTGAACGGAAAAGGCTTCTTTTTCAACAACCCGAATGCAACACGCACCTGTGGCTGCGGTGACAGCTTCTCAGTATAAATTATTCAAACCACCTCATAAAAGAGAAGTCCCTGCTGTGCATGCACAGCAGGGACTTCTCTTTTATGAGGCAAAATGCGCTTTTTACCTTTTCATAAAACGCGTAGTATGCCGCTGCCCCTGATCGTCCAGGAGCATCAGTACATAACTGCCGCCACTTAAATTACTTACCTCCAAAATGTGGTGAAGACTGTTTTTGTCTAACACCTTTTGTAGCAACTGCCTTCCCATCACATCTACTACTATTACCTGCTGCATAAGACCTTTTTGCTCCAGGCTGATCTGCAGATTATCGGAGGTAATGGTAGGATAAACTTTTGCAACTCTTGTGGCAGCGGCCCTGTTTACAGCTACTACAGCGGAAAAAGAGTAGCTTCCATCTTCATCCACTTGCTTTAACCTGTAGTAAGAAACGCCTGCCATCGGGTATTCATCCATAAAACTATAGGCTGCACCCTGAGTTGTAGTTCCCTTACCTGCCACCCTGCCAATGCTCTCAAAAGAGTACCCGTTCGCGCTTCTTTCCACTAAAAAATAATCATTTTGTATTTCTGAGGCAGTTAGCCACTGCAGCTGTACTGCAGCCCCACTGTTTCTGGCAGTAAAACGGACCAACTCAACCGGTAGCACTACAATAGGTTCATCAGGTTTAACACTCCAACTAATGCTGAAGTCATCTATGGCCAAACCATGGTCTACATCAAACTCATCGGCATCTTTCCACCGCAGCATCAGGTAGTGCCCATCCGGTATGTTTACAGTCAATACAGCCTCCATGAGTCTTCTGTTTGCGGCGTTGTTCCCGTTCAGTGCTCTTCCCCTTGTATAAAAGTGAGGGCTCTTAAAATTAAGAGCAGGATAAGGTATCCAGTTTTCATCGGACCTGGGAGATAATTTGAAAGCCGCTTTATCACTGCTGACAGCATAGTAGAAATCAATCTTATGCTCCCCTGCATCTATGTTAGAGATGCGCCACTGCTCCCCATAAAAGCTAACATCAACCGTATAAATTGTATCACCTGTATTGTTCTGCAAGAGCAGGCCCCATGCAAACTCTCCCGCGTTAAACGAACTCTGTGCGCCTAAAGCGCGATCTGTTGAATTGTCTGAACCATAGCTGTAAAGGTTTCCGGAAATGTTATTACCCGGGCTTGCTACTATAGTGTTTGTTTGCTTTGTGCGCTGCACAAACCAACTATCTATGTAGCTGGTGCCGTTTTCCCAGATTGCTTCATTTACAACAGGTAGTGTATCAAAGTTCTGAATGTAGGTGGTGTGATTTCTGTCCATACTGACCTGGGAAGCAGCAGTTTTAGGCATAAGAACAGCTGTAAAACAAACCAGCGCCAAACACACCTGGTCGAGGAGAGTTAAATTCTTTTTCATTCTGTAATAAGCAGGAAAGGGTGTATACCTAAGAATAAATTGCACATATTCTTTTACATGAACAGAACCCAAACCTTAGTCCACTTACTATAGTTCAATTAATAATAACTTCTTTATTATCACATGCAGAGTTAAAATAAAAAAGGCCGCCCTGGTTACCAGGACGGCCTTTTGTGCTGCATTGTCAAATACAGCTAACTATTATGTCATGTTCTTAATAAGCTCTCGCTAACTTGTTCTCCATAAAGTTCATGAAGGCTCTGTTTACAACGCCTGTTCCACCCGGTGTAGGGTAGTTACCTGTAAAGTACCAGTCACCTTTGTGGTTCGGGCAAGCCTGGTGTAAATCCTCTATACGCTGGTAAATTACCTGCACCTCTGCATTCACATCCGGTGCTTTTACTATTTCTGAAACCTTAGCAGAAATCTCATCCGCCGTAAACAGGCCATACAGTTCCTGCACGTAATTTGCCTCCTTGAATGCAGGTGTACCTGCCAGTGCAGCACATTTATCGTACACCTCCTCAGCCTTAAAGTACAGCCCACGCTCTTTTAAAAGTGCCAGTAGGGCCCTGAATGCCACAAATTCTTTCATGCGCGACATGTCAATGCCGTAACAATCAGGGTAGCGGATTTGAGGAGCGCAGGAAACAATAATTATTTTCTTAGGCTCCAGCTTATCGAGCATCTTAATGATGCTCTTCTCCAGCGTTGTACCGCGCACGATAGAGTCATCCAGCACCACAAGGGTATCCACTCCTTTCTTCACCACTTCATAAGTTGTGTCGTAGACGTGCGTTACCAGGTCATCGCGGCTGTCGTTGTCTGTGATAAAGGTTCTGAGCTTCACGTCCTTGATCACCAGTTTTTCGGCACGTGGCTTGAACTGCAGAATGTCGTCCAGTTGCTCTTCGGTCAGTTCCTGGTTCAGAATTGCTTTTTTACGGTACTCGCGCAGGTGGCTTTCAATCCCTTTCATCATTCCCAGCCACGACGATTCCGCTGTGTTCGGTATATAGGAGAACACCGTGTTCTTGAGGTCGTAGTTGATTGCTTCCAGAATCTGAGGGCACAGCAGCTTACCCATGTTCTTGCGCTCGGTATAAATCTCAGGGTCATTGCCTCTGGAGAAATAGATGCGCTCAAAGCTGCAGGAAAGTTTCTCACGCGGCTCCACCACTTCTACGTGCTTCGGATTACCTGCCTTGTCTACAATCAGGGCGTAGCCCGGGTTAATTTCCTTGATGTCGCTGTACTCAATATCAAAAGCAGTCTTAATAGCCGGTTTTTCAGATGCTACCACAATCACCTCATCATCGGCATAGTAATAGGCAGGACGAATGCCATTGGGGTCACGCAACACGAAAGAGGCGCCGTAGCCTGTAAGGCCGGCCATGGCATACCCACCGTCGAAGTCGCGGCTGGCACGGCGCAACACACGCTGCAGGTCCAGGTTTTCTTCAATCAGCTGGGTTATCTCTTTGTTGGTGTAGTCGCCCTTCTTAAAGTGGTCGAACTTCACCTGGTTTTCCTCATCCAGGAAGTGGCCTATTTTCTCTAATACCGTGATGGTGTCAGACTTCTGCTTCGGATGCTGCCCCAACTCCAGTAACTTCTGGAACTGCTCATCCACATTAGTCATATTAAAATTACCGGCAACAGCCAGACTGCGGCTACGCCAGTTATTCTCGCGCACCATTGGGTGGCAATTGTCCACACTGTTTATGCCGTGCGTACCGTAACGCAGGTGGCCTAGGTACACATCCCCCAGAAAAGGCGTATTTTCCCAAATCCACTCCGTGTCATTGGCTCTGTCAGGATTTTCCTCCTTCAGGTTTCTGTACTCCTTGCTGATTTTCCCGAATATACTGTCGATGGCCCGTGTTTTAACTGAACGGAAGCGGCTTATGTACTCAATACCGGGCAGGGCATTGATTTTGATGCTGGCTACCCCGGCACCGTCCTGTCCCCGGTTGTGCTGCTTCTGCATCAGCAGGTACAGCTTATTGATACCGTACATAGGAGTACCGTACTTCTCTACGTAATAATCAATGGGTTTTCTAAGCCTGATTAAGGCAATACCACATTCGTGTTTGATAGCGTCGCTCATGAGGTGCTATTTATTTTAAATTGTCTGGGCCAGCAATTGTTCAATCCAGGCTAGCAGCAGGTCGGGCTTAAAGAACAGGACCAGCAGTGGCAGGGCAAACAGCGCAAGCAGCAGTTTATCTGACAGTGAAATAACTAAATTTCCTTCCCGAAAATTCCTTTTAAAGAAAAGGTAGTATGGTATCTTGATATAATAAAATAAAGCCACCCCCGTCAGCATAATTCCAATGCCTAACAGGGCCAGCAAAAGCGAATTCTCCGTTAGCGTGTAAGCCTCCCACACATTACTGAAGATAAGCAGTTTGCCCATAAAACCAGCCAGCGGAGGCAATCCGGTAAGCGACAGCAAGTACAGCAGGGCCATTACCCCAACGAAAGGAACGGCACGGCCCAGGCCGGCAAAGTCCTCCAGCTTCTGCACACCAAAACCCTCCTCTGATAGTTGCAGGAACAGGAAGATACCGAAGTTCATAAACAGCAGCACCGTCAGGTAAAACAATATGCTCAGTGTATAGTCGGTGTTAAACGCCAGCAGCCCCGTCAGCAGGAAACCGGCATGTGATACAGATGAATAAGCCAGCAGCCTGCGGGGCGTATTTTGCCAGAGGGCCGTAAAATTACCTATTACAAGCGTAGCGATGGCTGCAACGCCTAAGAACAACTGCACATCGGCATAAGCCAGCGGATTATCAAAAGGCTTTACAAAACGAAGCAGCACAATAACACCCGCCATCTTAGGACCGGTAGAAAACAAGGCGACAATGGGAAGCGGTGCCCCCTGGTACACATCCGGCACCCAGAAATGAAAAGGCGCCGCTGATATCTTAAAGAAGAACCCGGCAAAAACAAGGACAGCTGCCACCGTTACCAGCAGCGTGTTAGCCTGCATCAGCCCGATCCTGAAAGCGTCGGAGGAATAATCCAGCGTACCGGTTAGGCCGTAGAAAAAGGACATACCGTACAACATCACCCCTGCCGACAACGCGCCGTACAGAATATATTTCAGGCCTGCCTCTACCGCACGCTTTTCTTCTTTCAGCGTCAGAGTAAGGATATAGGAGGCAATGGAAACCGTCTCAATTGCCAGAAAGACCATCAGCAGGTTCACAGACTTGCCCATCAGGTTCAAGCCCAGCACCAGCATCAGGATAAGGGCAAAGTACTCTCCCCTGCCTCTTTGCAGTTTCTCCAGTGCCTTATTCTGGAGGGATATGAGAATAGTAAAGATACCTGCCGCACTGAACAAGATACCGGCGTAACGTGCCAGTCCATCTGACAGCAGCAGGTTAAGGAAGATTTCATCTCCACCGGATGTATAGCCACCTAAAATCTGGAGCAGCAACGAAGCGAACAGCCCCGTGAGAGCCAGCCATGGCAGCAGCCGCTTTATAGTTGGGGATTTGAACAGGTCCAGGGTAACGAGCAGCAGGAAGAATACAGCCAGCAGCAGCTCAGGCAACAGTGAACCCGCCCCTGCTACTATGGCATCAATGGTTTCTGATAAATAAACTGCCTGCTCGTTCACTTAGCGTACAATGGTAGATAAAACGATATTCAGTTGCTCCTGCCCGTTTTGCAGCACTAGTTCGGAGAATCCGTTCACAGCCACACCAATTTTGTCCAGGAGCAGGTGCGGGAAAATACCGAAGAGCAGGGCCAGCAGCGTTAAAGGAACCAGCATCAGGTACTCACGGAAATTCAGGTCGGTGATAACGGCAGTCTGGCGCAGCTCCGGGAAGATCCAGAACTTACCAAAGAACATGCGCTGCAGCGCCCACAGGTAGTAAGCCGCTGCCAGGAGTAAGCCAAAAGCAGCAACAATGGTGAGCCAGCGGGGCAGCATGCCTGTCGCCTCCGGCGAGCTGAAGCCCCCTACCAGCACCAGCAGTTCGGCTATAAACCCTGAAAAACCAGGTAAGCCCAAAGAAGCAAAGAAAGCAATGACCACAAACGTAGTGTAGGCAGGCATCACGTTGGCAAGGCCCCGGAAGTTTAGGATCATGCGGTCATGGGCTCTGTCATAGATCACCCCCACCACCAGGAAGAGCATGGCAGAGATAATACCATGGCTGAACATCATGTAGACGGCACCATTGACCCCCTCTGTCGTGAGGGAGGCCAGCCCCAGCAGTACAAAACCCATATGCGACACTGAAGAATAGGCAATCAGCTTTTTCAGGTCGTTCATAGCCAGGGCATTGAGGGCGCCATAGATAATGGACAGCACACCTAAGCCACCCACCAGCACGGAGAAATAAGCGGCTGCATCCGGGAAAACCGGATATACAATGCGGATAAGGCCATAGCCACCCACCTTCAGCAGAATAGCAGCCAGCAGTACAGAAATAGGTGTGGGTGCTTCTACGTGCGCATCCGGCAGCCACGTATGCACCGGCACAGCCGGCACCTTAATGGCAAAACCCGCCAGCAGCAGCAGGAAGGCAATAAACCTTATCGGCAGGCCCCACAGGGTTACCCGCGACAGCACATGCAGGAGACTGTCCGGCAGGAAATTGGCAGCCTCCATCATGGCCGGAATGCTGAACGTGTGCACCATGTTCTGGGCGCTGATGGTATTCTGCTGCAGCATCTGCTGTACCTGGTGCAACACATCTGCCGAAATACTGTCTCCGCGCTCCAGCAGTCCCATCTGCACGGCGGTAGCCACCGGATCAACCACGGAGGTGTATAAGCCAATCATCACAATCAGGATAAAAAGTGAACCAACGAGGGTATAAATAAAGAACTTGATGGCTGCATATTCCCGCCTTGGCCCACCCCAGATACCGATGAGGAAATACATCGGCAGCAGCATAAACTCAAAGAAAAGGTAGAAAAGAAAGAAATCCAGTGCTAAAAAGCACCCCATCACGCTGGTAAGGAGAAGCAGGTAGAGCAGGAAATACCCTTTTACATTTTTGGTGATGGTCCAGGAAGAGACGACGCCAATGACGCCAACAATGCCTGTGAGCAGCACCATGCTGATGCTGATACCATCCACACCCACAAAATATTCAATCTGAAAGCGGCCCAGGTTACCGAGCGAAAAGATAATCCAGTTCAGCTTTTCCACAAACTGGTAGCCCTGCTGCCCATTTGCGAAGGCACCGCCATCAAAGCGGAAGTATGAAAAGACAGACAGCCCCATCTGCACCAGTGCTCCCAAAAGCGCCACCGCCTTTATCGGCCTGTGCAGATGCGCAGGCATTACCAGCACAACAAGCGCCGCCAGCAAAGGTGTAAAAATGAGACTACTGAGTATAAAATCCATCAAAGGCTTTTATTGTTGTTTATATGATTCCCGTTATATATGTGCCCAGTCATCAGGGTTCACTGCTGCTTTATCCAGCACCAGCTTCCACATGCTCCACACATTTTCAAATGACCTTATCTTCAAATCCTGCTCCCCGCATTCCGTCCGCGAAATTAACCATCAAAACACGATGATGTATAGTATAATCAAAATAAATCCGAGGAGTGAATAAGCATAGTAAGATTGCACCCTTCCGTTCTGCAGGCCACGCCCGGCACGGCCAAGCAATTTTGAGGAGGCAGCCACCAGCCACACCAGGCCATCTACCACAAACCTGTCAAAGCCCGCTATCATTTTGGCTATTACCACCAGCCATTTGCTGCCATAGTTCAGGGTATAGTCAATCACGCGTTTATCCACGCGGTACAGGCTGCGGGCCAGCAAGAGTGCTGGCTTCACAAATGTGCTTGCGTAGAATTGGTCAAGGTAAAAGTGATTGTAAGACAACCTAGCAATTGCTGTCTGCGGCCGCTCCTGCAGTAAGGCTTCTTCCGATTTATTTCTGTACCTGCCAATGGCCAGCCCAATACCTGCCACACCCAGCAAAGCGGAAAGTATGCCAATAACTAAATGTGCTGTACGGTTCGCCTCGTCCTGCGCTACCACTGCCTGCAGCAGGTTGTCTGCCAACAGGGCGCTTCCTGTCGAAAGCCTCTCCAGACCAATACCCTGCATCACCCAGCTGCTGTTAAAGCTGAGCGGGTTCGCAGAAAAGAAAATACCAATAGAAAGTATGGCCAGCACTACCACCGGAATAGCCAGCACCCGCTCCAGTTCCTGCCCCGCCGACACACGCAGCTCCCGTACATCGAACGGCAACCTGAAACTACCGAAGAACATAAACCACAGATGCCGGCCCATATAGTAAGCTGTCAGCAGCACAACCGTGAAACCGATAATGGGAACGATATAATACAGGCTGTTGCCATTGGCACTCATCGCCTGTGCCCAGGCCCAGCTGCCGGACAAAATTGCATCTTTGGACAGGAAGCCTGAGAACAAAGGCAACCCCACAAGGGCTGAGGCCGCCAGAAGGTACGTGTAAAACGTCAGCGGCAAGACTTTACGCAAGCCACCCATGTTCCGGATATCCTGTGGATCCACGTCCTGCGGCTGGTGCGTGTGATGCAGGCCACGGTGCATGGCATGGATGATGATACCGGCGTTCAGGAAAAGCGCTGCTTTAAAAAATGCGTGCGTGGTAAGGTGGAAAAGTGATGCATCGTGGGCGCCAGTGCCCATTCCCATCACCATATAGCCTAACTGCGAGATAGTAGAAAAAGCCAGCACTCCTTTGATATCATATTGCGTGAGCGCGGCAACAGCTCCAAGCAAAGCCGTGACAGCACCGACAACAGCAATAACAGTGAGGGCGTCTATGGTGAAAAAAGCATAGCAGCGTGCCAGTAGGTATACACCCGCTGCCACCATGGTGGCAGCATGAATAAGAGCAGAAACAGGTGTAGGGCCCTGCATGGCATCCGGCAACCAAACCTGCAACGGAAACTGCGCCGACTTACCCACACAGCCCATAAACAAGCCTAAACCAGCCAAGGTAAGCAGCACTGGTTCCATTTCCACCCGCCACTGCTGCCCGTTCAGGATATAAGAAACTGCAAAGCCTTCGCCTGTCCAGGTACCAGTGCCAATCAAAGTACGCAAAACCTCTAAATCGAAGGTGCGGAAATAGGTGTAGAAAGCGAAGAGGCCCAGTAACAAACCAATATCCCCTACTCTATTCACAAGGAAAGCTTTCTTGTTGGCGGCAATGGCGGCAGGTCGTTTAAACCAGAACCCGATGAGCAGGTAAGATGACAGGCCTACCAACTCCCAGAACATAAAAAGCAGCAGCAGGTTATCCACCAGCACAATGCCCAGCATACTAAAGGTAAACAGTCCCAGGTAAGCGAAATAGCGGCTGTAACCCCTGTCGCCATGCATATAGCCCACCGAGAAGAGCTGCACCAGCGTCGAAATAAAGGTGACAATAACCAGCATCAGCACGGTGAGGTTGTCCAGGAGTATGCCTGCTGTGAAATCAGCTAAAGAACCGCCTATAGCGGCCATGCTGAACCAAACTGTCCTGCTATGGAAAGTGGCTGTGTTCCAGGTCTGCACGAAAAGCCATACCGCAAATGCAAAAGACAGTGCAGATACACCTACCGCCAGCCAATCGCCGTGGCGGGGCAGGCGCCTCCCGAAAAAGAACAGAACCAGGAAAGCCAGCAGGGGCAACAGAAGCACTACTAGTGCAAGGGTGGTCTGTGCGGTGCCTGCCAATGGCTCTAAAAGTGAGGATAGCTCCAACGTGTCCTTTTATTTGCTTAGGTGATTGATTTGATTCAGATTGGCTGTTTTAAAGAGCTGGTACACGCGCAGCACAATAGCCAGCGCCACGGCGGCCTCGGCAGCAGCCACCACCATCACAAACAGTGAAAACAACTGGCCCTGCAGGAGCAGCGGGTCAAAGCGGCTGAAAGCAACGAGGTTCAGGTTGGCGGCGTTGAAAATAAGTTCGATGCCCATCAGCACCACCACGGCATGCCGCTTCGTGATAACGGCCAGTATGCCCAAACTGAAAAGCAGCGCACTCAAAATTAGGATATGTTCTAAGGGAACTCCCTCCATCTCTATACTTTCTGTTTATCGGTGGCAATATAGGCAGCTCCCATAAGGGCAATCAACAGGAGCAGCGAGGCAACCTCAAAAGGTACCACAACGTCTGTCATCAACTTGATGCCAATAGTATGTACTGTGCTTTTCTCAAGGCCTAACACATCGGTGTCAGCCGCCTGGAGCCAGGGGAGCATGTACAGGTTTGCATGCAGGATGGTGTAGCACAGGCCAATCACCAGCAGACACGTAATTATCGTCCCCCAAACCTTATTCACGCTCTCCGACAGCACCGACTGGTCGTGTACCCGGCTGCTGAGCATAATGCCGAAAAGAATCAGCACCAGCACACCTCCCACGTAAACCATCAGCTGCGTAACCGCCACAAAGTCAGCGAACAGCAGCACGTAGATTCCGGCCACGCTCAACAGGGTAATCAGCAGCGAAAAGCCTGCATACAGCAGGTTGCGCGTCAGCACCATATACCCCCCAGAAAGTACTGCCAGTAAGGCAAAAATGTAGAAAAGCATGCTTTTCAGTTATCAGTTAATATTGCTATTGAAAGAACCCCGCATTTAAGCCGACTTCCTCGCTGCCAGTGCCGCAGCTTTTGCAGCGGCCATTTCCTCCTGCTGCTTTTCGAACAGACGCTGCTTTTCCTGTGCCTGCTCCGGCGATAAATCGGTGAAGTGGTAAACCATATTCTTGATGTCTACCTCACTGAAATCATATACCGGTGTCATGGTAAGGCAGTCGGTAGGGCACACGGTGGTGCAAAGGCCGCAGTAGCAGCATTTTGCCATGTCGATGTCAAACACCGGCGCATACAAGCGCTTTTTTGTTCCGTCGGAAGTTACGCCGATGTCTTCTGTTGCCTTCACCGACTCGATGGTGATACAGTTCACCGGGCACACCTTTGCGCAAAGGTCACACACAATACAATCTTCAATCTCGTTGTGCAGGCGATAGCGGCCGTTGTCAGGTATGGGTAGCGCCTCGTACGGGTATGTGAGCGTGGCCAGACCATCCGGTTGCTTAAAATAGCTGTCGTCCGTCACATACACCGGTTTGCGACGCTTGTTGGCATTGGAGAAATGGCGCAGCGTCAGGCGGGCACCGCTTACCAGCGACTTCACCACGTGCCAGAACCCTCTTTTATGTTTATATGCTTCTTTCTTTATCGTATTCATATCATTAGTAATCGCCATATGCCTGCCAAGAGCACAACCACCAGGGCTACCGGTGTCAGCACTTTCCAACAGAGGTACATGAGCTGGTCCACGCGAAGGCGCGGGTACGTCCAGCGGGCCCACAGTTGCACAAACAGCAGCACAAAAGTTTTGGAGATCAACCAGAAAGCCGCCCATAAGTTCCCGGAAATTTCGCCAATAGTGCCGGTTGTCCAATTGGCAAGCGTAACAGGGCCTATATTCGGGAGTGGCGTGTTCCAGCTACCCAGAAAAAGGATAACTGCCACCAGGCACACCAACACCATCATGCTGTACTCGGCCAGGAAAAGCACCGCAAAACGAAAGCCGGAGTATTCCACGTGGAAACCTGCCACCAGCTCTGACTCTGCCTCCGGAATATCGAAGGGTGCCCGGTTACTTTCAGCCAGGGATGCGATAAAGTATATGACAAAAGCCACCAGCAGCATCGGTGCCCGGAAGATGTTCCAGGTGGTGATGCCCCCGATGTTGGTCGTGTCGATGCCCAAGGCCTCTATACCGAATAGCCAGTTCGTATCGTACCCCATCCCCGGGAATGCATTCATCAGCACGCCCTGCTGGTAACTTATTTCCTGAAAGTCGAGCGACTGGCTAATCATTACAGCGGACAGAATAGCCAGCCCGGCCGGAATCTCATAGGAAACAATCTGCGCCACTGATCGCATTGCTCCCAGCATAGCATACTTATTATTAGATCCCCAACCCGCCATCAGCAGCCCAATCACATCCAGTGAAATAATGGCAAGCAGGTAGAACACACCAATGCCGATACCCGCAGGCACCATGGTCGGTGTGAAAGGAATAACCGCAAAGCCAGCAAAAACAGCAGCAAAAATAAGAATGGGTGCCATCTTAAAAAGGCTTTTATCAGCCTGCGCAGGCACAATGTCTTCTTTCTGCAACAGCTTAAGCACATCCAGCACCGCCTGCAGCGAGCCATACGGCCCGGCTTCAGTCGGCCCCAGGCGGTCCTGCATGAAGGCCGCCACCTTCCGTTCTGCATACGCCAGCACAATTACCACTCCGAGTAAGAGCATAAGTGTCAGCAGGAAAGCAAGCATAAGCGTTCAGGTTGTTTTAAGAAAGCAAAGTTAGGGGTTAATATGCGAATGTGCTAATAAGGAGGAGTGGTAATTGAGATTTTGAGAAAATCAGGAGATAACAGCATCAGGATGCACCTGGCCTGCCCCTTACTGTACATATCACACCATATGCATCAAACGAAAGTAAACCACAGCAGCATGGTAACCACTATGGCGACGATGCCCTGCATGAGGGTAGCCATGGTATGCGCCTTGTACGCATCCGTTACTTTCAAGCCGCTGAATTGCGTTACTACCCAGAAGTAGCTGTCGTTGACGTGACTGACGGCCATAGCGCCGGCTCCTATGGCCATCACCACCAGGGCTAAAGGCACTGCACCTGCAATGCCTGCCTGCGCCAGCATGGGCGCCACAAGTGCTGAGGTAATAACCAGGGCCGCTGTAGAAGAGCCTTGTGCTGTTTTTAAAGCCGCAGCCACAAAGAAAGGAATGAGCAAAATGAAGGCGCCGTTCAGGGCCCCGCCACCGGCGAATCCTTGGATTAAATCTGCGACAGGAGTCGCTTTGATAACGGAGCCAAAAGCACCTCCTGCACCTGTCAGCAGCAGAATAATGGCTGCGTCTTTAAGGCCCTCGCCTATCCAGCCACTTAGTGTTTCCTCGTTCCACTCCGGCAATAGCGGGAAAGCGGCAAACACACCGATGAGCAGGGCAACGACGGGCGTGCCCAGGAAGAGGAGAAAACTGGCGATGCTTCCTGTGTACTGCAGGTAGCTTACAACTGAGCCAATGCCTATTAAGAGGATGGGGAGGAAAATGGGTGTAAAAGCTTTTGCGGTGGAAGGCAGCTGCCCGAACTCCCGCACCACCTCCTCATAGCTATAGGCCACCTCGTCCTCTCCTTCTATTTTGACTGTAGCCGCTACTTTAACCGCCCAGAAGTAACCAACGGCCATCACGGGAACAGATACAACCAAACCTATGAGTATAATGGTGCCGAGATAGCCACTGGCTCCGATGTTACCAGCGGCTGCAATGGGCCCCGGTGTTGGCGGAACCAGGGTATGGGTGGCATACAAACCTGTTGCAAGGGCAATGGCCATAGAAGCCAGGGGAACCTGCGCCCGGTGCGCCAGTGCTTTCTTCAGGCTGGCCAGTATCACAAAGGCAGAATCGCAGAACACCGGTATACTTACAATAGCTCCAATCAGGGACATGGCCAGCTGTGGCCGTTTCTCCCCTACCACCCGTAGTACCACTTCCGCCATCCGCAGAGCAGCCCCTGACTTTTCCAGAATTTTCCCGATAACCGTACCTGCCACTATCACAATCCCGATATAGCTCATCAAGCCGCCAAAGCCTTCATTTACTGCTGCTACAACCTTGTTCAGAGGCAGGCCAGCGGCTATACCCACAGCAAAGGCTGCTATAAGCAAACTTAAGAACGGATGAAGCTTGAATTTGGCAGTCGCCAGCACGATAAACCCTACCCCCAGCAGCAAAATCAGGAAAAGCAAAGGACCTTGTACCATTCGCGTGTTATCAGCAGGTTATTTAGGTTGAAACGCCTTCTTCAACAGGCGCGCAATGTTTCGGGCACAGGACAGCAAAAGGGGTTGAGCATTGACGATGGCCTGCTCCAGGGGCATCGGGGCGTTGACAATGGAATGGCAGCTCACAAAATGCTCCAGCAGTTGCTCATGCCCTTTCCCCAACCCTCCTGATAACAGGATGGTGCCCACTCCATGTTTCTTAGCCAGGTTGGCCACGAAGAAGGGCGCCTTGCCATACAGCGTCTGAAAATCACTCTGCCCCTCCCCGGTTATCACCCAATCCGCTTCTTTTATTTGATTTTCCAGGCCTGATGCTTCGGCTATCACCTGTGAACCTGATATGATTTCGGCACCCAGAGCCAGCAAACCAAATCCTAAGCCTCCTGCAGCACCCGCACCGGGTGTATCCTGCAATTTTAGATGTAACTGCGTCTCTACCAGACCGGCATACTTCCTCATTCCCTCATCCAAAGCCTTTACCTGCTCTTCTGTGGCTCCCTTTTGTGGACCAAAAGTACTGGAGGCTCCCCTTTCTCCGCATAACGGGTTTTCCACATCGCTGGCAACCCTGATTCGGCTGCCCTTCAACTTTGGGTGAAGGTTCGTAAAATCTACACTCGTGATTTCCTGCAGCGATGCCCCAACCGGCTTTACCTCTTTTCCTTCCTGATCCAGGAAAGCCGCTCCCAGTGCTTGCAGCATGCCAAGCCCCCCATCGTTTGTGGCGCTTCCCCCTAAACCGATAATAAAAGAGCGGATACCTTTCTCTAAGGCAGCAACCATCAGTTCGCCCACGCCGAAGGTAGTCGTAAGTTCGGGATTGCGTTTGTCTCCCGGCACCATAGGCAAACCTGCTACCTGGGCCATTTCAATCACTGCTGTTTTGCCGTTGCCTAGAATTCCGTAGCTCGTTGCAACCTGTTTACCTAAAGGTCCTGTGGCTGTTGTCACTATTTTTTTACCCTTCGTGGCAAAAATCAATGCATCCAGCGTGCCTTCCCCTCCATCGGCCATCGGAACTGTAACCACCTCCGCCTCCGGTATTTCAAGTTCGAACGCTTCCTTGATTATAAGGCCAACTTCCTTTGCAGGCAGGCTTCCTTTATATGAATCCGGGGCAACAACAACTTTCATAACTACCCCTCCACCAGATGCGGCACAAACTGCGACAGGTTGGTGATGATGCCTTTCTCGCGGCGGAAGCCAATGGCGCAACCTTCTCCTGACCAGAATACGCCTGCCTGGTACTGGTACCCGTTACCATCTTCGGCTAATTCGCACCAGCGCTGGTACACCTGTTTCTGGTCATCGTATTCTCCTTCTACTTTTGTGAGGCGCACTCTGTCCACTACCTCCACACTCTGCCCTTCGCGGCCAAAGTAAGGCTTGCGGATATATTTGCCACTAAGCGGTTCTAAATCAGCCTCCAGTAGCAGCGGGTGGTAAGGAAAAGCCTTCCAGAGCCAGGCCAGCATTCCTTTACTCTGAAAAAGCAAGGTATAAGCTGGGTTGGCTATCACCAGGTTGCGGGTGCGGGAAAGCAGCGCCAGGCTCTCAAGCAGCTCAGGCTCTTCCCAGGCAATCTGCTCCCAGGGCAGTAGCTTGAACAGGAACGGATACTGCTGCCACTGCTCTGCCCCAACCTGCGCCCACACCCCTTTCTCGGCGCCTTCCGTGGAAACTGTAAGATCCTCAATGGGACACAGGTGCGCATCAAAACCGGCCTCACGGGCAGCCTGGGCAATTACGGCGCAGTTAGTTTCGTCCTCGGCACTAGCACCGATATAGGTCAGAAGCAAAAGAGGCGGGAGATCGTCGTTGAGCATGCGCCAGGTCTTAAGCTGCTCTACCAGCGCTTCGTATAAGCCAGAGTACTGGTTGGCATCGTTTTTACCGGCAGCGGCCAAACTCGCCCACTGCACCACAGCAGTTTCTGGTATAGAGGTAGCCGTATCGGCATTGAATTCTATCAGCTTTGGCCCTTCCGGCGTCTGCGCCAGGTCAAAGCGCCCATAGAGGTGCCAGTGCCGCTCATCGTTCCAGGACTGCCGCACCAGTTGCCACAAGTTCTCGGGTATGCCTAACACTTGCAGAAACGCATCCGGCAGATCATCCGGCACTGCCTGCACCATCATATCATACAGCGTGTTGGCAGCATCTAATAAAGCATCTGCCTCTTTCTCTGCTATCACCACGGCCTCACCGGGTACATAATTCGCACAGCCATCTTCCACGCACCACTCCCAGCCCAAGCCGCGCACGGCAGTTTCCACGTCGCCTGTATGTGTAGTCAGGCGTACGGTTTTCTTTCCCATAGTTTATTGTGTGTTTTTCCTTCGCGTACAGTTTTATGCTCCCGCCCCACCGCTGCGGCCCCTGAAGAAGCCACTTCGGCCTGAGGTAGGCGCTGTGGTGCGCTGTCGGTAGCTCTGCACATTCTGGCGCCAGCTGTCGGTGCGGTTAATCAGGTTCGGGTTGGCATAATAAGCAGGGCGTGGCGCCATCATCCGGCCCGCCATAAAGCCCATTCCGCTCCACCAGAGCACGCTGCCCAGGCCAAAACCACCCTGCTGATAGGTTTGTTGGTTTTCAGCAATCGCCTTCATCTGGTTTTCCAGCTCCAGCCCCTGCAGGGTGTCTACCCTACCGTCATTGTGTTTCAGAATGGCCATGCTCTGCCCGGGCGCCGTCGTGCGCTCATCCGTTATTTTCCACTGGTCCGGGGCTTCCTCCGTCAGCTCTGTCACAATGCCGTCCGGCACGGCTACTTCGCTGTCGGCATTCCATTCATCCTGATTAGAATTGTTGCTGCAGCTGCTCAGGCCCATGCAAGCGGCGGCGGCCACGATAAAGGCATTCCGCTTGAAGTCGCCAATAGAGAGGTATCGTTTTTTCATAATCTATGTCTTTCTGTTCTTGTAGGCAGGTTTACCTTGTACGGAAAACTGCTCCTTTATAGCCCGGTTAGACCAGTGCTTTTCCCTTCAGCTTCACCTCAGGATACTACGGTTGTCTGTTTTGTTACCCTACAGCAGCTCAAAACATCTTCTTATTCCCACAGTGGGTAATGCTCCAGGTTCACCTGGCGCTTAAAGAAAATACGGGTGCTCTCTTCAAATGAGCGGGTAAAGTCAGAAACGTAGAATTTATGGTCTCCTACCAGTTTCTCAGAAGCCAACCCCTGCTGCTCCAGATAGGTCTTTACATGCTGTGCCACAATCTGGCTGGCATCCAGCACATCCACTTCCCCTTCGTAAAAACGCTCAATCTGCTTTTTGATAAGCGGGTAATGCGTGCAGCCGAGTATGAGTGCCTCTATGCCCTGCAAATCAGGATCTGACAAGTAGGTGTGGATGACATTTTCCGAAATAGAGTCGTTAAAGAAGCCTTCCTCTATCATAGCTGCCAGCAAAGGCGTTGCATGCGACTTTAAGTGGATAGCGGCATCCAGTTCATCCACCTTTTTCCGGTAAACATTCGAGTTTACCGTCTGCTTGGTGCCTATCAGGCCAATGGTTTTGTTTGGGTAGGTTTGCCCGATGTGCTGCACAATGGGGTCAATTACATTCAACACCTTTGCTTTGCTTCCGACATACTCCTTTACCAGCTCATAAGCCGCAGCGGAGGCCGAGTTACAGGCAATTAAAATCAATTTACAGCTCTGCCTTATAAGCAAATCGCAGATTTTAACGGCATACGACTGTATAGCAGCGGTAGACTTATCGCCATAAGGTAAGTGGGCAGTGTCGCCGAAGTACACGAGGCGCTCATTCGGCAACACATTAATGATCGCTTGCGCAACTGTCAGTCCGCCAATGCCGCTATCGAAAATACCGATGGGGCTCTCTTTCTTATCCTGAACCATAGGGAGCGAATTTAGTTAAAATGCTTTCAAATGCCACCTTCCCTTATAAAACAGGTTTGCTCACTCATATTTAACCTCCCATCAGAAAAGTGAAACTAACATAAGCATAGATACCATACTACCTGCCATAAAATTAATTATGTGTAAATATTTGTTGCTTTAAATCAATAATTTTAATTTAGAATTGATTTCCAACACCAGTTAGTTCAGCCAGAAAGATAAGTTAAGGCTGAGGTATGCTAGAAGCATATAGTGTATTGAATAGGGCAGTCTGACAAAGTAAACATCAACCGTGTTATGCAGCAGAGAACATTTACGCTACCGGCACCTACAGTAAAAAAAGCTGCTTTATATGGCAACCTCACAGCACGGCTCATCGCCTTTCTGGTAGACACGACACTGCTTTTCTTCTCTTATTCTTTTGTTCTATACGGAGTCAGTGATGCGCCTCACCAGGTATATACCTGGCAGGATGTTTTCCAGAACGGGATCAGTTTTGAGGAATTGTATGGCTTAAGCAAAATACTTTTCCTCAACCCTTACTTCCTGGTAATGCACTGGCTCTATTATACTGTACTGCAGTCGTCTCAGAAGCAGGCCACCATTGGTAAATTTACGCTGGGGCTGCGGGTAACTGACCTACGGGGCAAGCGCATCAATTTTGCACAGGCCAATCTCCGTTACTTTTCAAAGTTGGTTTCCATCATACCCTTGTGCCTCGGCTTCCTGCTGCTGCTCTCTACACGCCGCAAGCAAACCTTACACGATTATCTCTCCCGCACAGTGGTAGTAACCGACTAGCAATTAGCTAAAAAATTGCACTTAATCACCTCCATTTTTTTGTTTCATCGTATAAACGTGTATTACAACAAACTGAAAGGAGGATTATTATGAGATTTATTCCAACCCGTTTTCACGGGATATTAGATTATGTAGTGGGGCTGGTATTAATAATTTCCCCATGGTTATTTGGCTTTTCTGATGTAGCGTATGCTACATGGACAATAGTAGCGGCTGGTATTGCAGCGCTTGTTATGACGGTGTTGACTGATTTTGAAGTGGGCATTGTGCATAAAATTCCTATGCAGACACACCTGATGATTGACTTCGGTATGGGTGTTATCCTAGCCTTGTCACCATGGATGTTCGGCTTTGCCGAAGAGGTTTACAGACCACACCTTATTGGCGGTGTATTTGCCATTCTTTCTTCGCTTACTACACACCGTGTACCAAGCGAATCTTACAGAAGAGAACATACACAGCGCGAAACAGTACGCTAATAATAAGAAGCTACATTTAAAACAGGCTGGCCAATGGGTCAGCCTGTTTTATTTTGCCTGCACCTGAGCAGATTAATAGCTAAATTTGCAGTATGAATTACCTATCAGCAGAAAATATATCGAAGAGCTTCGGCGAACGCTGGCTTTTCAAAAACCTGAATTTCGGCATTAGCCAGGGTCAGCGCATTGTTTTAGTGGGCGTGAACGGCTCTGGAAAAACGACCTTGCTTAATGTACTGGCAGGTCACCTGCCTCCTGATGAAGGGAGCGTAAGTGTGCGCAAGGAGATTAGTATTGGCTACCTTGGCCAGAACCCTATGTTTAATGAGGAGCTGACAGTGCACCAGAATATCTTTTCCGGCCAGAACGAGACGCTGGACCTGATACGCGACTATGAGGCAGCTATGGCTAATCCGAACACCAGCGCCGAAAAAATGCAGGAACTGATGGAGCGCATGGATGAGCTGCAGGCCTGGGATTTCGAGGTGAAGGTAAAGCAGGTACTCTCCAAACTGGGCATCAATAACCTGGACGCAGTAGTTAAGAACTTATCTGGCGGGCAGCGCAAGCGTGTGGCCATGGCCCGTGTGCTGATAGAGGAGCCGGATCTGCTGATAATGGACGAGCCAACCAACCACCTGGATCTCGACACCATTGAATGGCTGGAAGGCATGCTGTCGACACAGAATACAACGCTGCTGATGGTAACCCACGACCGCTATTTCCTGGACAAAGTGGCCAACGAGATAGCGGAACTCGACAACGGAGAGATTTTCACCTATAAGGGCAACTACAACTATTTTATTGAGAAGAAGACGGAGCGTGAGGAGGCTGCCGCAGCCGAAACAGAAAAAGCCCGTAACCTGATGCGCAAAGAGCTGGAGTGGATTCGGCGCATGCCAAAAGCAAGGGGCACCAAAGCAAAGTATAGAGTAGACGCGTTTGAGGAACTAAAGGAGAAAGCCGCTAAGAAAACCGCCGGACCGCAATTGGAGCTATCAGTAAAAACCACCCGGCAGGGCGGTAAAATTATTGAGGTAGAGCACATCTCCAAATCTTTCGGCGAGAAGAAGATTGTGGATGACTTTACTTACGTATTCAAGAAGAAAGACAGAATCGGCATTGTAGGCCCTAACGGAGCCGGCAAATCCACTTTCCTGAACATGCTGACGGGCAAGATACAGCCTGATGCAGGCACCATAGATCCGGGCCAGACGACGGTTATTGGATATTATACCCAGGATGAACTGACGTATAAGGAAGATCAGCGGGTGATAGATATTGTAAAAGAGATTGCCGAAGTGGTGGAAATGGCAAATGGCGAGGTCATCACAGCCAGCCAGTTTCTGCAGCACTTTCAGTTTGCCCCACCACAGCAGTACACCTTTGTTAGCAAGCTGAGCGGAGGCGAGAAGCGCCGCCTGCAGCTACTGCGAGTTCTCATCAAGAACCCGAACTTCCTGATTCTGGATGAGCCTACCAACGACCTGGACATCATTACGCTGAACATCCTGGAAGATTTTCTTCTCAATTTCGGAGGTTGCCTGCTTATCGTGAGCCACGACCGCTACTTTATGGACCAGCTGGTGGAGCACCTGTTCGTGTTTGAGGGCGAAGGTAAGATCCGTAACTTCCCGGGCAACTACACCGACTACCGTGAGTGGCAGAAAGAGCAGGAGCAGGAAGAGGCAAAGAAAGCCGCCGCCGCTCCTGTTGTGGCAGCACCCGCCAAGAAGGCAGAACAGCCAAACAGCAAGCGCAAGCCTTCTTATGCAGAGCAAAAGGAGTATGAGCAGCTCGAAAAGGACATCGCGAAGCTGGAGAGCCGCAAAGCCGAGCTGATTGAAACGATGAATGCTGGCACCACCACAGACCATGAGCAACTGACCGCCTGGGCTACTGAACTGGAGAACATCAACGAGGCCTTGGAGGAAAAAGAATTCCGCTGGCTGGAGCTTTCAGAGCTAATGTAAGCTCTCGGGCACATTAATAAAGTACAGCAGCATACCCTGAGACTGGTTGAAAGTCTCAGGGCATGTTATTTAGCCCCCTGATCACAACTCCACCGCCTTTCATATTTTGCTCGCCTACCCGTACGATGCTGTTATGAAATAACTTGGGGCTGTTGATGGTTTGATAAAAGTCATCCAGGAATTGAAGCGTTCGCTTCCGGTATTTTTCATCTATCAGCTCACTTTGCTGGTACACTGCATAAAAATTTGGTTTGTGCCTGTTAAAAACATCCAAAACTTTTTTGTAAGTCGAGTCCGGAAACTGATAGCCCCTGAACAGCCGCTGGCGTACGGAAGTAATGCCCAGTTCAGGTGGAGGTACCGCATAAGGCGTCGACACAATACCCGAATAGTCAAAATCATACGGTACCGGGATAGGAGCATTCAGCGAATCGAGGGATACAAGCTTAATGTTGTGGCGGAAGGGCACTGACCAGTCCGTGTTACCGATCATGTACTGAAAAAACGCTACCCGTACCATTGCCAGCTCATTTGTTCCGTTCATTCTTACAACCAGGTCTTTCTGTACAGCCTCTCCCCGGTTTCTCCTGGCCACGTCGTCATCGTTTTCAAGCAGGAAGCCATACCTTCGCTCCGTTTTTCTTTTGCCCTGCACATCTTCATAGTCTATCTGGCAGAGCCTCACACGAAAGCTTTGCTCGGTCATGGTGTTATAAAGCTTATACACCAGGTACTCCCGAAGCACAAACTCCTCTCCAACACAGTGGGTCACTAGTTTCAGTTTGTTCACCTTGCCGAACACCGTGTTTTCAACTGTTTCACGGGAAAAGTTGAGCATCAGGGGCGGAAATTCACACACGGTAGGATCGCGGCGCCGGTTGCCCCGCACCATGATCTTCAAAGCTTCTGAAACCTCTTTGCCTTCATCATCTGTATAGGAGAGAACAGCAGGATGGTAGCCTCTCTCCTCCCCCCGGTCCCTCAGCACAGTCTTCATATCCATCCTGATTTTAAACCGGAACACCTCTTCGTTTTCAAATAAAGGATTTGGCTCATACTGCCCCTCCTCTACCGAATCGGGTGGCGCAACAGGAAATACAGCTGTTTTAACCTGTGCCTGAACCTGCAGGGGCAGTAGTAACACCATGCTGACAAGGAAACCAAAAGCGTGCTTTTTCATATCTGCTATTCTTTAATTACCTAGTGCCTTCCCTGTTATAGTTTATCAAACAGGATGTAAAATGAGGTGGTGTATATTCTTACAGAGATGGAGGAGCGTTTGGCATTGGTATGGCTGAAAGCAGCATGCGGCCTTACCTGAACAATTCTTTTATTACCTGCCCCTTCAGTACTGTCGTGTCCATCTTCATCACGATATGTATAGAGTCCGCTCCCGGTACTTCTGCTGTAGAATGCATGGCTAACTTCACCACCGTGGTGTCAGGCCTTGGCACGACAACTGCCGGGTCCATCTTAAACTGAAGCAAGCGGGCAACTGTGGGAGCAATATCAACCAGGGTGTACCGCTTCTCTATCACGCTGCCCCTTTTAAAATCTGGCCCCAGTGCCAGAAAACTTATTTTCTCGCATCCTGCACAATTGTCTCCGTGCTCCATCCAACCACCGTCTACTTCGTCGAGGTGGCGGCCATGGTCGTTGGTTATGATAAGTGTGGTTTTGTTTTTATAGAAGGAATCCTTGTTTAGGAAATCCCAAAGCTGCTTTACGTACCTGTCGCTCCTGGAAATCCCCCTCAGGTAGTTTTCTGAGTTTCCGGCATGCGCATAGCCATCGGGCTCCATAAAGTTGATTAGCATCAGGTTGGGCCTGTTTGAGGTCAGCACACGTTTGGCTTCTTCCAGGGTGAGGGAGTAAGCCCGGTAACCGGTTCCAGGGCCATTAACTCCCACATTGATAGATGGCTGGTAAGTTCCCTGCCAGTCCGGCCGTTGGGTATCGGCCAATATGTGCAGTTTATCTTTGCTGGAAACAATCCAGGCAGCGGTTGCAGGCTTGCCGGATTGCTTCAGGAAGTACTGAAATACAGAGGGGTTGGCAGGGAGTTCGTTGCCGTAGTTGTCTATCGCTTGGTTTACACCCGTCGTGATTGCCGCGTGGCCGGAATTAGTGTAGGTGTATGCATCGTTGTAGAAGTTCGTTATAAAGCTGCCTTTTCCTTTCAGCTTCTTGGACATATTCGGGATAAGCCCGGGCATAACATCCCAGGTTTCAGAGTAACGGGGGCCATCAATAACTACGATTACAACATTCTTTGTTCGCAACGGCTTATTCTGTGCCAGTTTTGTGGCTGACCGAGGTGCCGCGCAGATCAGCAATACCACCAGCGCCGCTAAAAAGCGTCTTCCACCGGAACTGACCTTTCCGCTCTTGTTGTTCGTGAAAGTTAGCAAGTTCATCTCGGTAGTGGTTTAAGCGAGGCCTCTTCTTTAATAATACTAAATTAATATACGAATAATATATAAATTCCGGCATCAGATGCTCAGAAAAGAAAGCAGCAGTCCGCCTATAACTCCCTGAACATGTTCAGACATAGCTATTACATACTGGGATAAGATGAGCTACTAAAGGCGTGGTTGAACTAAATAAGCTTTGGAAGGACTGCAAAAGAGCTCCCTCTATAACATCTTTTCGAGAAGAGTTTTTTCCTGAGCTGCCATGGATAAAGCTTATCGGGCGACTCATAAACAAACAAAGCCCGGCTGATTAAACCGGGCTCTGCTCTTATAACTGCTGCGCTTAATGCGTCAGTTCATGGCTGATTTGGAAACCAAGTTTGCGTGGCTTCGTCAGGTGGGTGTTTTCCAGTTTCTGCTTTAGCGTAATGCGCTCAATATCACTTACGTCCTGCCCCATCAGGTCATTGTTTACAGCGGCAACCATAGCGCTTTCCACTATTACGCGCAAGGCCTTATCGGTCACCCTGTTCTCCGCAATGTTGGATATTTTGTCTTTCGGCAAGTCCAGCTGCTTTACGCCCTCAATACAGAAATGCCTGTCTATGTTAACGAGCATGCGCCCTACCAGGTAGCCGGGGTCGTCCAGGCGATTGTATTTGATGGTATCGGCCATGAAATTATAGGCCATGATATGCCCGAAGAACCTGCGCCGGAAATCTTCCTCCACATAATTGCTTCGCATGATTTCGTAATCATCCGGAAACGTGATGATGTTGGAGTGCATCACAAACACAAGCAAATCGCCGGAGAACTTTATCTGGAACTCATGCTCTCCTACGTTTCGGTATTCGATAATAACATCACCATCCAACCTGGTTATTCTATATGTAAGCTCCTCTACCAGATCCTGCGAAATCTCCTTCATGCGGTTAAACGTTTCTTTGGTGTTCCGGTAAATGGCCTGCTTTGTCTTGGACTTTTGGTGAAGTCCATTTATGATATCATCTAACTTATCTTCCATAATCCATTATATGGTATTCCATACTTTGTTGAACTCTATTGTTTACACCAGAAGCGGGCACTTTGTTTAAACAGTCGCACAAAGTTCTGTAAGCAAATGGATAAGCCTTTACCTTCAGGCAAATTACTGTTTTACGGCTTCTCACTATATGTTGGCGGTGGCGTTATCTCTTCTTGCTCCTGCCCTGCCAGCTTGAACGCCACCTGCTTTACTCCCGGCTTCACCCCCGGATGATGCAGCAGCATGTGCTGCGCCTGTGGTAGTTCAAACACCTCTGGAATAGTGTTGACAGCGCCTGCAGGCACATATTGCTCGTGCAGCAGTTGCAGCAAAGGCTCCCGCTCCTGCTGCTTGACAAGGCTGCGCAGTATTTTGTTTACCTCTGCCCGGTGCTGCACACGGTTGTAATTACTGCTGAACCTGGGGTTGGCGGCAACCTCCGGAGCACCAAGCGCGGTGCAGAGCTTCCGGAACTGCCGGTCATCGCCAATAGCCAGTACCAGCTGTTTTCCGTCTTTAGTAGTATAGGCACTGCCGTAGGGTACAATACTGGGATGCTCGGAGCCCAAGCGGCGCGGGTGCTGCCCTGCTACCAGGTAGCCGGTCGCCTGGTTTGCCAGCGCCGACACCGCCGCCTCCAGCAGCGAAACCTGCACCAACTGCCCCTGTCCTGTTCGCTCACGGTGCAGCAAAGCCACCAGCAGCCCCTCCTTTAGCTGGTGTGCCGTCAGGATGTCCATCAGGGCCACCGGCATCTTAGTAGGCGCACCGTCAGGCTCACCATTCAGGTACATAAAGCCACTCTCCGCCTGCACCACAGCGTCGTAGCCTGCCCTGGTGTCGTCGGGGCCATAACCTGTGATATGCCCATAGATCAGGCGCGGGTTTATGTTTCTAAGTGTAGCGGCATCTACCTTCAGTTTTTCAGCATCACCGGGTTTATAGCTGGCAATCACCACATCGGCCTGCTCTGCCAGCTGATACAGTTGCACCAGGTCCGTCTGCACCGTTAAGTCCAATGGCAGCGATTGCTTTCCCCAGTTGGCAGCACAAAAGTAAGCAGGTGTGTCTGTGTCAGCTGGCTCAGATGCCAGCTTCCAGTTCCGGGTAACATCGCCCCTGGTAGCTGCATTCTCTATTTTGATTACTTTGGCACCCAGCTCCGCGAAGAACTGCCCCACACTTGGCCCTGCCAGCACACTTGCCAGCTCCAGCACCAGCATATCTTTGAATATTGGGTTCTGCATACGTATCCTGCTCTTATGCCAGGCTTTCGCCCGTTAGATTTACCACCAAAGATACGTAAACATCAGTCAGTGATTTGTTCAGCCCGAATGGAACACGTAGCAAAACCCGGGAGAGTAGCTGACAACTCAACCTGGTATATTTACAACTTTGTTTTTGAATGGGTTAGCTCAAAATTTAAAAGGTCGGAAATAAGCCCTGCTTCCGTCCCTTTTTTTAGTGTATGGTCTGCAGCTTACTCCAGCGCTGCCATTACTTCCTCGCTAAGTTCGAGGTTATGATAAACTTTCTGCACGTCGTCGTCATCTTCCAAGGCGTCTATTAGCCTCAGAATCTGGCGTACAGCCTCAGGGTCATCCACTGTTACGGTTGTCTGCGGAATCCGCTGCAGCTCGGCGCTTTCCAGCTCCAGGTTCAGCTCCTCTATTTTTTTCTGCATGGCGCCAAAATCTTCCATGGCACAATATACTGTAATATAATCCTCTTCAAACTCCACGTCTTCGGCACCACCATCAGCCAACTCCAGCATCATTTCCTCTTCCTGCACCGGTTGCTCCGGGTCCTGCTTTATGGTAAAGACTCCTTTTCTATCAAACAGGAACTCTACAGAGCCATTTACGCCTAAACTGCCGTTCCCTTTGTTAAAGATAGTGCGCAGGTTTTGTACCGTACGGTTGATGTTATCTGTAAGGCATTCGATAAAAACAGCCACACCATTGGAAGCATACCCCTCATACGTCACCTCGCTGTAATCACCGTCTGCACCCTCCCCTTTCGAGACAGCACGTTCTATGTTATCCTTCGGCATGTTGGCCGCTTTACTCTGCTGTATAGCCAGGCGCAGGCGCGGGTTAGCATCAGGATCAGGTCCTCCCTCTTTCACTGACACTGTTATTTCTTTTATCAGTTTCGTGAATATTTTGGAGCGTTTAGCATCCAGAGCGCCCTTTTTGCGCTTTATCTGCGACCATTTGTTGTGTCCTGCCATATACTAACTGCTGGTTTGGTTTAGTGAGATATACGGTCTTCCTTACCTGGAAACAAGACAAAATAACGCATTATTTCCTACAGATGCATAAAAAGAGCAGCCCCGCTATAGCAAGGCTGCTCTTTTAAAATGGAGTATAGTAAATGGTAAATACTAAAGTGCTTATAGCATAAACATAAAGATGGCATTCACGATGTTCACGCCTAACAGTAAAAAGAAATTAGGCGAATCTTGTATAACCTTTTTCATAAATATATAAAATAAGATATATTAATTTTGATTGTATTGATTCAAATCACAAGCATTATTACGCCTGCTCCTGAACAATGTTGCAGCAGGTATAACATTTTAAATAAATATTATAATATTTTAATATAAAAATATCTATATATAACCTGTCTCTTAGACGCTTGCGACATGTTTTAAAGCAGAACTATACAGGTAAATAATATTACAGATAAGCTATATTAGTTAAACTCAGTACAAATATAATACAAAAAGATAAATTGAAACGATTTAAAGAAAAAGCAAACGGATTCCGTCTTTTGAGCAACAAATAGTTATTTATGTTATCTTTACCATGCAGACACTCAACATAAAGCTTATGTAAGAGTTATTGTGATGAAACATAATATACCAGACCTTGAATTTCAGTTCATTTAACCTACACGACGACGTATTAACAGGAATCAATTCCATGGGCTACAACAGTCCCACACCCGTGCAGGAACAGGCTATTCCCCTTATACTCGATCGAAAAGATATGATAGCCTGTGCTCAGACAGGCACAGGCAAAACAGCAGCTTACCTGCTTCCGCTCATCGACCGCATATCCCATGAAGGCTATGACCACACCAGCACCTTGATTCTGGTGCCGACGCGTGAACTCGCCAAGCAGATAGATGAGCAGGTAGAAGGCTTCGGCTACTTTGCCTCCGTGAGCTCTATTGCCATATACGGTGGCAACAAAGGCGACGACTGGGAGCAGCAGAAACGTGCCCTCACCACAGGTGCTGATATCATCATCGCCACGCCGGGCCGTTTGCTCTCGCACCTGGCCATGGGCTATGTAAAGCTGGATCAGCTGAACCACCTAGTGTTAGACGAGGCTGATAAGATGCTGGACATGGGCTTTATGGACGACCTCCTGAAGATCATTAACCAACTGCCAAAGCAGCGCCAGACGCTACTTTTCTCGGCTACCATGCCCCGTAAAATCCGTGACCTGGCACAGCAGATTCTGCAGGACCCTGCGGAAATAAACCTGGCGATTTCGAAGCCGGCCGAAGGCATTGACCAGCGCATTTACCTGACCTACGACAACCAGAAGCTGCCCCTGCTGGAGCACCTGCTGCGTGAGCTGGACGTGCAGAGCATGATTATCTTCACCTCCCGCAAATCGAACGTGAACCAGATTGTGCGGTCGCTGGTGAAGATGGGCTTCACAGCAGAGGGTATCTCGTCGGATATGACGCAGGACGAGCGAGAGAAGGCCCTGCAGGGCTTTAAAAACAAGCAATACCAGATTGTAGTGGCCACCGACATTCTTTCCAGAGGAATAGACATTGACAGCCTGAGCCACGTGGTGAACTTTGATATGCCGCAGGATGCAGAGGACTACGTGCACCGTGTGGGACGTACAGCACGCGCTGCTTCTACGGGTATGGCCATTACCTTTGTGAATGAGAAAGACATGTACCGTGTGCAGAAGGTGGAGCGCCTTATTGAACGTGAGCTACCTAAGCTGCCACTGCCGGAAGACTTTGGCCCCGGGCCAGCTTACGACCCCGGCAAGCGCCATGACAGCGGCAGTCACCGCCACAGAGGCGGCAACCGTCCTGGTTCTGGAGGCAAAGGTAAGCAGCACCGCAGCAAGCACCACAGTGGCGGCAGCAAACCACGGCACCAGGACGAAGGCAGCAACAGGCCCATCAAAGCTGTAAACCACACTCCTCGTCCACGACCGGAAGGCGGAGACAAAGCAGCTGTACCAGGAGAAGGGAGTGGCAGTAACAGGCCTAAGCGTAACAACAGAAACCGCAACCGTGGAGGTGCATCAGGCCAGGGACCAAAAGAAGGAAATCAGCCGGCATCGTAGTTAGATAGTTTATAAACAGCCAAAGCCGCTTGCAAGCGGCTCTGGCTGTTTATAAAGCTGATACCATTCCTGGTAAAAGGAGGTATCCTACTTCAGGACAAAACAGGACCAAACAATAAACATGAAAGCTTTATTATTGATAGATATACAAAACGATTTTTTACCAGGCGGCGCACTGGCTGTACCTGAGGGCGACACCATTATTCCGATCGTGAACAAGTTGCAGGAGCAGTTTGATTTAATAGTGGCAACGCAGGACTGGCACCCGGAGAACCATAAAAGCTTTGCCTCAAACCATGACGGCAAAAATACTTTTGAGGTAATCCAGTTGCAGGGCCTGGAGCAGGTGCTTTGGCCAAACCATTGCCTGCAGGGCACAAGCGGTGCCGAATTTTCAAAAGCGCTTGACATGAACAGGGTAGAAGTTATTTTTCGTAAGGGCATGAACCCGCAAATCGACTCCTACAGCGGCTTCTACGACAACGGTCACCTCAAAAGCACCGGACTGGCAGACTACCTCCGAAGCAAGGAGGTAACAGAAGTTTACCTTGCAGGCCTGGCCGCAGATTTCTGCGTGTACTTTACTGCTAAAGATGCACTACAGGAAGGCTTCAAAGCCATCGTTGTAGAAGATGCCACGCGTGCCATCAGCCCTGAGGGTTTTGAAAAAGCAAAGGCAGACATAAAAGACAAAGGAGGCAGATTGATACAGAGCCATTCCTTGCTCAGCTAAGCCTTAAGTACAGAAGCCGCTCACGAGAGCGGCTTTTCTTTTCCTGTAACACTTCCAACCAGCCTATACAGGCATTACTGTAAAGCTTTGCCTGCGTGTACAATTGTGCTAGTGCGGCAATCAGAGTGTTATCAAATAAATAAGCCTTATCTATATCTTTTATACTTCATAAAAGCTAAATTTATATACAAAAGAGTCAAACTTATCCTCCGGGTCCACATAAAATTGCTTCGCTATGAAAAGAATTGGATGGGGTTTAGCCGTATGCAGTATGTTGAGTAGTGGTAGTTTTGTACTAGCCCAGGAGGCTCCCACCACTTTCAGGGTAAAGGCCGGAGAAGATGCCCTTAAGGTAATTCCCCCGGAGCATCAGTATCGCTATCCTCTGTTTCAACAAGGCAAGGTGGTGTATATGAATGGCAATTTCTCGAAGGCTACCTTCAATTACAATAAGTTACTGGGTGAAGTACAGTTTATCAACTCTAAAGGAGACACGTTGGCTTTAGCCGGTGAACCGGCGCTTATATCAGTCGTAGTCGGCGAAAGTATTTACCTGTATAACCAGGAAGAACAGTTTCTGGAATTGGTGGAAGAGTATGCTTCTGCGAAGCTGGGAAAAAGGCAGAAGTTTGAATTTGCCGGTGCTGACAAGGTAGGAGCTTATAACCAATCTACCGGGGCCTCTTCCATCGGAAACACAAGCACCTATCTCGGCAGTAACGGGCAGCGGTTTAAACTGGAGCTAAAAGGCGATGTAGTATTCTCGGAGAGGATTTCTTATTTTCTCGTTGACCACAGAAACCAGTTTCACAAAGCAACCAAGGCGAATGTCCTGAAAATGTTTCCAAAGCACAGAAAGGCCGTAAGCAGTTACCTCAAAGAGCACTCTCCTGACCTGAACAAGGAAGAGGACCTGAAAGCGCTGCTGCAGTTCTGCACGAGTCTAGAAGTTTAAGACTATAGGCCACTCCTGCCTCGATAATTGGTGGTACAGGAGTAGTTGAGCAAGGGGAAGTGAAGATGTTAACTGCCCCCCTCCCGCTATAATTTGCCAGGCAAGTAACGGTTCCCTTTTAACAGGTTTGTTTTAAACCACCTGCCCTATGCCAAACAGCAACACAAACAGCAGCGTGGTCAGCGCCATCTGCTTCAGGTAAGGGTCCAGTTCCTGAGAAGTTTGCTTACGCCACACGTTAACTCCGTTTACCAGCACCAACGGCAGCGCCAGCACAAACAGGAATTGCCAGGGGCTCGTGTAGTTCAGCAGCACACAGGTAAAAGCACTTGCCACACCACCTGCCAGCAGCAGCCAGTGGTAGACACGTGCTCTCTTTGGCCCCAGCCGCACGGGTATGGAGTTTTTACCGGCCAGCGTATCAGATTTGATATCACGGATGTTGTTTACATTGAGCACGGCTGTGGAAAAGAAGCCACATACAAGGGCAGGAAAAATCACTACTGCCTCCAATTCCTGCGCCTGCAGAAAGTAAGTTCCCAGCACGCCCACCAGCCCGAAGAAGATGAAGACAAAGATATCGCCCAAGCCGACATAACCATAAGGCTTGTCGCCGGCGGTATAGTTGATGGCAGCCCAAATAGACGCCAGCCCCAGCACCAGAAAGACCAGGAACAGGAGTATGCCCTCTGTTCCGAAGGCAACCCACAACAACAGCAGACCTGATACCAGTGAGAGCAGGCTGAACACCAGCATCCCCTTCTTCATCTGCTCTGCCTGGATATAACCAGCCTGCACCGCCCGCTTCGGCCCCTCGCGGTGCACGCTGTCGGCACCGTGCCTGGAGTCGCCGTAGTCGTTGGCCAGGTTCGAGAGTATCTGCAGAAAGAGGGTGGTCAGCACGCAGAGGCTGACGATGGTGCCGTTAAACTGGCCATGCGCAGCTGCCATAAACCCGCCCATCCCGATACAGGAAAGCGCCAGCGGAAGCGTGCGTGGCCTAAAAGCCGAAATCCAGGCCTTTACCAGACCTAGATTCGGGGTTGTATGTTCTGTGGTATTCAATGTTGTGTCTGATGCTGCCTAAGGTACAAGTGTTTGTTTGAGGCTTAAACAGCGATTTTTTATGTTATTGTTTGATGGCGGCTAAGACCTGCTCATCCATCGGTTTTACTTTAGATGGGTAAAAGGCCACCACATTCCCATCCTCGTCAATCAGGTACTTGCTGAAGTTCCAAGCTGGCTCCTCCTTGTTCGGTGCATTCTGCTGCAGCCAAACAAAAAGCGGGTGTTTGTCCTCGCCTACCACCGATACTTTCTCAAACATCGGGAATGTCACACCGTAGTTCTTCTGGCAGAAAGAAGCAATTTCCTCGTTGCTGCCGGGCTCCTGCCCTCCAAAGTTGTTTGCCGGGAAGCCCAGCACCACCACTTCGTTTCCGTGTGTTTCGTGCAACTGCTGCAGTTCGGCATACTGCGGCGTGTAGCCACACTCGGAAGCCGTATTCACCAGCAGTACTTTTTTGCCTTTGTAATCGGAGAAGTTCACGTTCTTCCCATCCAGCGTCTTCATCTGGAAACCATAGAAATCGCTGGTTTGCGCATTGGGGTTTGAGGTTGTTTCTGTTGCCATTGTTTCTGTATCTGAGGTTAAGTTCTTGCTTGCGCTGTTCTGGCAAGCGGACATCATTCCTACTAATACAGGCACCAATACTAAAAGTTTTTTCAGCCAATTCATTTTTGTTGAATTTAAAGGTCAAATGTATCAGTATACATGGCACCAGCATGCTACTTCTTATTTTGATGGTGCTGTACTTCAGAGCCTCCGCTGGTGCGAGCTTGTAGCTCGTACCTCCAGATGAAAGGCACGAGCTACAAGCTCGCACCAGCGTCAGACATAAAGCAGCCTTACATCCTCTCCGGCACCTCAATACCCAGCAGGCTCATGCTGTGCCGGATAAAGCGGGCCACCATCGCAGATAGCGCAATACGGAAGTTGCGTGCCTGCTCGTCTGTCTCGTTAAAAATAGAAACTTCCTGGTAGAAGCGGTTGTATGCCTTTGCCAGTTCATAGCCATAGTTGGCTATAACAGACGGAGCATATAGATTACCGGCCTCTTTTACCACTGCCGGGTAGTTCACCAACTGCACAATCACCTCCTGCTCTGTCTCGTGCAGGCTTTCCACCTTATCAAAAGCAGCAACATCCACCGTAATTCCCATTTCAGCGGCCTTCCGAAGAATAGCGGAAATACGGGCGTGTGAGTACTGCACAAACGGTCCTGTGTTGCCACGGAAGTCGATAGACTCCTGCGGGTTGAACAGCATGCGCTTTTTCGGGTCTACTTTCAGCAGGAAATACTTCAGGGCGCCCATCGCCAGCGTGTGGTAAAGCTCCTGCGCCTGCTCTTCGGTAAAGCCTTCTATCTTGCCCAGTTCCTCGGTCTGCTGACGTGCCGTGTCAATCATCTCCTGCACCAGCTCATCCGCGTCCACTACAGTACCCTCCCTGGACTTCATTTTACCGGAAGGCAGGTCTACCATGCCGTAAGACAGGTGATAAATGCCTTCCGCGTAAGGTTTGCCCAGCTTCTTCAGCGTAGCCTGCAGCACCTGGAAGTGGTAATTCTGCTCATCAGCCACCACGTAAACGGACTGGTCATACGGGAAATCATTGTACTTCAGCTCTGCCGTGCCCAAATCCTGGGTAATGTAAACGGAGGTGCCATCAGCACGGAGCAGCAGCTTTTCATCCAGTCCTTCGTCTGTCAGGTCTACCCACACAGATCCATTTTCTTTTTTGAAGAAAACCTCTTTCTGCAGGCCTTCCTCTACACGCTCCTTACCTAATGTATAAGTCTGCGACTCGTAGTAATATTTATCGAAATCAACGCCGATGTTTCGGTAAGTTTGTTCAAAGCCGGCGTACACCCAGCTGTTCATCTGCTTCCAAAGGTCCACTACTGCTTTGTCGTCCTGCTCCCATTTCAGCAGCATTTCCTGTGCCTCCTGCATCAGCGGGGCCTTTTTCTTAGCCTCCTCTTTCTCCATGCCCTGCGCCACCAGCTCGTCTACCTGCTCTTTGTAAGCCTTGTCGAACAGCACATAGTACTTGCCCACCAGGTGATCGCCTTTGATGCCGCTGCTCTCCGGTGTTTCGCCGTTTCCGAACTTCTCATAGGCCAGCATCGATTTACAGATGTGGATACCGCGGTCGTTCACCAGGTTCACCTTCATCACCTTGTGGCCGTTTGCCTTCAGGATCTCTGCTGTGGCATAGCCCAGGAAGTTGTTGCGCAGGTGGCCCAGGTGCAGTGGCTTGTTTGTGTTTGGTGAGGAATACTCCACCATCACATTTCTACCGATTGGTTCGCCCTGCCCATAGTTTTCGTCCTGCATCAATCCCCTGAACAGGCGCAGCCACTCCTTCTCTTCTATCTCCAGGTTCAGGAAGCCTTTTACGACGTTGAAGTTTTTCACTTCCGCCGTGTTCTCCTTCAGGTACTCTCCCAGCGCCTGGCCAATCTGCTCAGGACCTTTTCCAACTTGTTTGGTATAGGGGAAGGTAACAAAGGTGAAAGTACCGGCAAATTCCTTGCGGGTAGGCTGCAGGGCGATTTGTGCGGCGTCAACAGAAATAGAAAACAAAGCTTGCAGCGCCTGACTGATGCTTTGGCTAAGGACGTTTTGAAGTTGCATTAATGTATAGCTGTACTTTTAAGTTCTCGGTGTAAAATAGCAGTGGTGGCCGTTTCCAAAATCTCGAACGCGTTCTCGGCCATGGTGTTCTCTGTGTCTAAGGTCGGGTTAATCTCCGTCATCTCGTAGCACACCACGCGCGGGTCCTGCAGCAGGCAATGATTCAGCTTCTGGGCTTCCTCCACAGTTAAGCCCACTTCTACCGGGGTACCGGTGCCTTTGGAGAATTTAGAGTCGAGGCTGTCCACGTCGAACGACACGTAAAGAATATCGCATTCGCGCAGGCGCTCCAGCGCCTCTTTTGCCACCTGCTCTGGTCCTTTTTGGGTAAACTCCTTGTACGTAAAGTTCTTGATGCCGTACTTCTCCATCAGGTAATCTTCCGGCTCTTCCGTATCGCGCACCACAATGTATACCAGGTGCTCGGGCTTTAGTTTCGGCCCGTCGTAACCCAGCTTCTTCAGTGAGTTCCAAAAGAATACTGTCTCAGGCGCCGGGTCATTTATCTGACGATCCAGGTTATCGATGTTCAGAGCCATGGCCAGCGGCATGCCGTGTACGTTGCCCGACGGGGAAGTATAAGGCGAATGGATGTCCGCGTGTGCATCAATCCAGATAACGCCCAGTGTTTTGTCAGGGTAAGCGGCCTTTACGCCGGCTATGGTGCCGTGTGCGTTAGAGTGGTCACCGGCAAGCACCAGCGGGAACATGCCCATGCCGATTGTTTGCTCTACGGCATTCACAATGTTCTTCTGCACCGTCAGGATGCTGTCGATACGGTGCGCATTAGGGAAAACATCCTTGTCGAATAGGGTATAGTTGAGATCAGGTACGCTGACAGAGTTGAAACGCTTGAAATAGTCGGATCCTTTATCCAAACACGCTACTTTCAGGGCTTCAATGCCCATACTTGCCCCTCTGGTGCCGGCTCCTAACTCAGATCTTACTTCTATCAGTTTAATTTTCTTCATATTTTTTCGTTAGCTCTTCATTGGCACCTAATTTGCAAAAAAAACGATCGTTGCTAAATGCAAAACGCTTATGAATTTATTTTACGAGCTTTTGTGTTTGAATCACAGTATAGCAGACTGCGATTTATTTTATCTGAACAAAGTTTTTGCAAAGATGGTAAATAACAGTCAATATTGCATTTTTTCTTATATCACGACCACCATAAATGGATAAATACACAGACCTTATACATCAGACATTTGATTTTCCTACAGATGAGTTCAAGGTAGTAAATGATGAGTTACAGTTCAATGGCATTCCATTGATGGACATCATCAAAGAGTATGGCACTCCTCTAAAATTAACATACCTCCCTAAGATCGGCTCCCAAATTCAGAAGGCAAAACGTTTGTTTGCAGAGAACATAGAGAAGCTGGACTATAAGGGTGAATATACATATTGCTACTGCACCAAAGCCTCCCACTTTTCTTTTGTAATGGAAGAGGCTTTGAAAAATGGGGTTCATATCGAGACTTCTTCCGGCTACGACATGCAGATTGTGCGTGCGCTCTATAAGAAAGGCAAGATAGACAAGAACACATATATAATATGTAACGGCTTTAAACGCGAGCGCTACCGCCAGTGGATTTCTGAGCTGATTAACGAGGGCTTCGTAAACTGTATGCCGATACTCGACCACCTGGGCGAGATAGAGTATTACAAGGAGAACGTGCACCAGAAAACAAAGGTAGGTATCCGACTGGCCTCTGACGAAGAGCCTAAGTTCGAGTTTTATACCTCCCGCCTTGGTGTGCGCTACGACGATGTCATTGACTTGTATGAGAAGCAGATTAAAGACAACCCGAAGTTCGAGCTGAAGATGCTCCATTACTTTATCAACACAGGTATAAAGGACACTTCATACTACTGGTCAGAGCTTAGCCGTTATCTGCGTAAGTACTGCGAACTGAAGAAAATATGCCCGGAGCTGGACACGGTGGACATTGGCGGAGGATTTCCGATTAAAACCTCTATCCAGGCCGACTACGATTATGGGTACATGATCCAGGAGATTCTGCGCACCATCAAGCGTATCTGTGCCGAAGAAGGTGTGCCGGAGCCGAATATCTTTACAGAGTTCGGAATCTTTACGGTAGGCGAAAGCGCGGCTAACATTTACTCTATCCTGGATGCTAAGCTTCAGAACGACAAGGAACTATGGTACATGATTGATGGTTCTTTTATAACGAACCTGCCGGATGCCTGGGCACTGAACCAGCGCTGGCCGTTGCTGGCTGTTAACCACTGGGACAAAGAGTACCGCAGAATACAGTTAGGCGGGATGACCTGCGACAGCCAGGACTACTATAACTCGGAGATGCACTCGTTCCAGGTGTTCTTGCCGAAAATACCGAAGGATGAACCGCTTTACATTGGTTTCTTCCATACAGGGGCTTACCAGGAGCAGCTAAGTGGTTACGGCGGCATCAAACACTGCCTCATTCCATCGCCACAGCACATTCTGGTGGACCGCGATGAGAACGGAGAGATAAAAACCTGGCAGTTTGCCCCGGAACAATCACCCGAGTCCATGCTTAAAATATTGGGCTACGAAGTGGAATAATAATAGTAAAAACTGAATATTATAATAAAATAGTTTGGCTTTTAAACTAATTGAATTATTTTTGATCTGAAATCCTCTGAAAAGAATACTGTCATGAAGAAAGTTATTTTATTGGGCTCCCTGTGCTTAGCTTTGGGTATGGCCTCTTGCAAAACGTATTGCCCGGCTTACAACTATGCGCAGGTTGAAACACCAGCACAGGAAGAAGGAACAGCTACCAACTCTGTTGCAGAAGCAACTGATGTAGCTAAAAGCTAAACTGAACCTCATTTCACTCTATATAAAAAGCCGGCCTTACGCCGGCTTTTTTGTTTTTTGCAGTATGAGTCGGGTTGCCTCCCACAGATCACGCGCCTGCCAATGGTGTGCATACCCCGGGTACTGCTCCCCTACCAGCACAGAAGCCACCCCTACTTTGGCGGCAGCCTGCAGGTCGCGCAGCGAGTCACCCACCATCCACGACGCCTCCGGATCTATGTTATACTTTGCGATAGCCTTTTCAAACATTAGGCTGTCTGGCTTGCGCGAGAGTGACTCTGAATAACGAGGGTGCCCCGGGGCATAGTAAATCGCATCCACAAGCGCCTCGCAGGACTCCTGCAGCTTTTGGTGGCAAGCCAGTACATCTGACCGCTGGTACAGGCCTTTCGCAATACCAGCTTGGTTCGTAATCACAATGAGCAGGTAACCGTGCTCTTTCAGCAGTGCCAGCGCCTCCGGCACATGGGGCAACACCTCAAAATCCTCTAACCTGTACGTGTAGTCTCCCCGCTCCCGGTTAAGCACACCGTCACGATCCAGGAAGACGCATTTTCTCTTTTGCATGCGCAAACAATTAGTTCTGAAGCGCTAAATTAAAGATTAATTAGTCGTCACCTATACTATAAAGCTGTGAGAGCCTGTTAACAGCAGCGCAAACTGCCAAAATACTATGCGTTAGGACTTCAACCGTGCATACTTTCAGGAAAAGCTGACGTTCTACGTATAAATAACCTGGGACGGGGCAGGAATGCAACAGCAGCAATTTACTGTTGCTCCACAGGAACAACAGTAAATTGCTGCACTTGCAAGCTGCAGTCCAGGAACTTAATATGATTTGAATGAGAGTAGCAATAATAGGAGCAGGCATATCGGGGCTGGCATTAGCGTACTACCTCCAGAAATTGGGTATTCCGTATGACTTGTTTGAAGCTGGTGCGCAGGTAGGCGGTAATATCCGAACCGTGAAAATACACGAGTACCTGTTGGAGATGGGGCCTAACTCGCTGCAAACAACGCCAGAGTTGAATGACCTGGTGCGGGAGCTGAAACTGGAGCGGGAAGTGATATATGCCTCTCCCGAAAACGACCACCGCTATGTGCTGCGCGACGGCACCTACACCAGGCTGCCTTCTTCCCCTTTCTCGCTTCTGTCCAGCGACTATTTCTCCTGGAAATCTAAATACCGCATCCTGAAAGAGAAAGATGTACCACCTGCTGATATTGACTATGAAACGGTAGCACAATTCTTTGAGCGACGCTTTGGCGGTAAAATAGCCGCTTATACCGTCAGCCCTTTCATGCCCGGCATTTATGCGGGAGACCCTGAAAGACTGCTCGTGAAAAAGGCCCTTCCCCGGCTAAAAGAGCTTGAAATGCGGTACGGCTCTGTACTGAAGGGACTGGTACAGCAGAAAGGAAGCTTTACCCGGCAGAAGACGTTTTCTTTTGCCAAAGGCATGCGCACCTTGCCCCGGGCCATTGCCGACAAACTCATCTCGCTGCACACCGAGCACCGCGTAGAAATGATAACCCGCAGCCAGGGCAGATACATCGTATCCTGCGCCTCCTCCGGCGACTATGACACAGAAGAGTACAACCTGCTGGTGCTTGCCCTGCCCGCCTATCAGGCGGCAGACCTCCTGCAGTACACTTTTCCGGGGCTCTCAGCAGCAATGCAGAATATCAATTACCCTCCCCTGGCAGTGGTGCACACTGTCTACAACCGCAAAGACGTGACTCACTACCCCAGCGGTTTTGGCGCCTTGCACCCGAAACTGGAAGCGGCCTTTGCCACAGGCTCTGTCTGGAGCAGCTCTGTTTTTGACGGCCGCTGCCGCCCGCATGAGGTGCTGTTCACCACCTTTGTAGGCGGAAGCCAGGCACCGGAGAAGGCCCTGATGGAAAGGCCGAAGCTGATGCAACGGGTACATGAAGAGCTTTCAGCACTTCATGCCATCACTGCCGAGAGGCCCAACTTCCAGAACGCTTACCTCTGGAAGCATTCTATTCCGCAGTACGACATGCACATAGAGGATGCCCACATGATGACAAAAAGCCTGGAACAGGAAGGTTTATTCATCTCCGCCAACTGGCAATCAGGGGTGTCGGTGGCAAACTGCATTCACTATGCAAAGGAGCTTGCTTACAAAATTAATTTAAAGCGGCCTCATGCCCTGAATAGCTGATTGTCTATATTTGGGGCATGAAAGACTCGTTGGTGATCATCCCAACTTATAACGAACGGGAGAATATAGAGGCAATGATCCGAAAGGTCATGTTGTTGGCGCACCCGTTTGACCTGTTGATTATTGACGATGGGTCTCCGGACGGTACAGCTGATATTGTCCGGGAAATGCAGCTTGTGTACCCGGGCCGCCTACACCTCGAGACCCGCAAAGGAAAACTGGGCTTAGGCACTGCTTATATCCATGGCTTCAAATATGCCCTGAACCATGGCTATGAGTACATTTTTGAGATGGATGCCGACTTTTCGCATAACCCCGACGACCTGATACGCCTGTATCATGCCTGCGCCATTGATGGCTACGATGTTGCCATCGGCAGCCGCTACATACAGGGTGTAAACGTGGTAAACTGGCCCATGAGCCGTGTGCTCATGTCTTACTTTGCAAGCTCTTATGTGCGTATGGTGACAGGCATGCCAATTGCCGACACCACGGCCGGCTTTAAATGCTACCGCCGCAAAGTATTAGAAACGATACAACTGAACAATATCCGCTTTGTGGGCTATGCCTTCCAGATAGAGATGAAGTTCTTATCTTATAAGTATGGCTTCAAGATAAAAGAAGTGCCCATTATTTTTACAGACCGCACAAAGGGTGTGTCCAAGATGTCGTCTGGTATATTTAAGGAGGCCGTGTTAGGTGTGCTGCAGATGAAGATTAACAGCTATTTCCGCCACTTCGACCGGTATTAGATAAGCGTATCGCCAAAAGTATACAGCGCATGGTATGGCACCAACCGTACAGGCAGGCGCCCACCTGTACTTTTTTGCCGTGAAAGCACCTGTACAGTTATAAACAGGTGCCTGCACCAATACTCTCCCGCTTAGCTATTGAGTAGCAGCAGGTTAACAACACTTCTTCTCCACTGCTCATTTTCAGCTCAAATTATAATTCTTCCTCTTTCTTTAGAACTGTAGCCTTTTCCTGTAAATTTGCCGGTTGCAAGTACAGTAGTACTGCTGTTTTTTAGAAGTAACACCTGCTTACCTCGCTAATATGAACAATGTCCTTTTCTGGATTTTATTTAACGTTTTCGTGCTCCTGCTCCTTGGGCTGGACCTTTTTGTGTTTCACCGCAAAGAGCATGAGGTAAAGATAAAAGAGGCCCTGCTTTGGAGCCTTTTCTGGATTGCCCTGTCCCTTGGTTTTAATGCAGTTATCTACTACTGGCAGGGCCCCGGCCCTGCTCTGGAGTTCCTGACAGGTTACCTGATTGAAAAGTCCCTGAGTGTTGATAACCTCTTCGTGTTCATCATGATCTTCAGCTACTTTAAAGTACCGCTCAAGTATCAGCACAAAATTCTTTTCTGGGGAATAATTGGGGCCCTGGTGCTGCGTGGAATCTTTATTTTGGTAGGCGTGGCACTTATCGCCAAGTTCCATTTTATTATCTACATCCTGGGGGCTTTCCTGATCTTTACCGGTGTAAGAATGCTTTTCTCGCACGGCGGAGATGAACTGCACCCTGAAGACAATGCCTTGGTACGCTGGGTAAGCAAGCACATGCGTATCACGAACGTGCCTGATGGGGGTAAATTCTTCACAAAACAGAAAGGCAAGCTTTACGCCACACCACTGTTCCTGGTCCTGATAATGGTGGAAAGTACAGACGTAGTATTTGCCGCTGACTCCATCCCTGCCATTCTGGCTATTTCCAAGGACCCTTTTATTGTGTACACCTCCAACGTGTTTGCCTTGCTTGGGCTGCGGGCACTCTACTTTGCTCTGGCGGGTATTATGCAGCTGTTCCATTACCTGCACTATGGTCTGTCAGCCATTTTAGTATTTATAGGCGCTAAGTTGCTGTTAAGTGATATAGTTGAGATTGATATGCGCTATGCTTTGCTGGTGGTAGGGGCTATACTGACTGTTTCCGTTGTTGCATCGCTCCTTTACCCGAAACCGAAAGAGGAACTACCGGAGCCCCCAATTAAGGAATAGCAATAGTAGTTTAGCAATCAACCCTTGTTATTATTGAATAATATTCAACAAATTTTCAAAAAGCTTGTATATATACAAACAATTCACTTTCTTTGATTCAAAATAAGAAACACATGTTCAGACTTGTCGCGCAAATTCTCACTAATCCCTTTAAGGTTCCTCATGCGGGGCTCCCATGGTAGTGCGTTGCACAAAGTTTTCGGACTAAAAATACCTCAGAAGCCCCGCAGTTTGCAGGGCTTTTTTTATTTAAACCATTCAGCAACCAAAGACCAAGTAACCACAGCAGACAGTAAAACTCTTAACAAGCATAACCATGAAAGCAAGTAGAACAACCATCAATGTAGCACCACAAAGCAGCTTCCGCAACGCAGACGGCAAGCTGGTGCTGATTGCTGGTCCATGCAGTGCCGAGAGCGAGGTACAGATGCTTCAGACAGCCCAACAGTTACAGCACATCAAAGGTATGTCTGTTTTCAGGGCGGGTATCTGGAAATCGCGCACGCGCCCCGATAGTTTTAAAGGGGTAGGTACCGTAGGACTACAATGGCTGTCTATGGTTAAAAAAGAAACCGGTCTCCGTACAGCCTGTGAGGTAGCCAACGCCCAGCACGTGGAGCAGGCCCTGAAGCACGAGGTAGACATCCTGACCATCAGCGGCAGGGCCACTGTGAACCCTTTTGCAATGGAGGAGATAGCCGCTGTGCTTAAAGGCAGTAACACTCCTGTGCTTGTAAACAACCCCGTATACCCAAACCTGAACCTGTGGATCGGAGCGCTTGAGCGTTTGCAGTATGCTGACCTCTCAGACATAGGAGTTATAAACAGGGGGTTCTCCACCGATGAACCCTCCCCTTACCGTAACCATCCGCGCTGGGACCACATGCTGCAGCTAAAGGAGCTGTACCCTCACTTACCGGTGCTGTGCGATGCAGCCCATATAGCGGGCCGTCGCAGCCTGCTTTACCCGGTAAGCCAGAAAGCTATGGATCTGGGAGCAGACGGTTTGTTGTTTGAGTCGCACATGAACCCGGCTGCTGCGCTGAGCAGCCCGCAGCAGCAGTTGATGCCTAAGGAACTTGACTTACTGGTGAATGCTGTGGTATCCAATGTAAAACTGGGAGGCACCACCGAACTGGTAGAGCAACTCGATGAGCTGAGCCAACAGATCGGCAGCCTCGACGATGCCTTGCTGGAGCTGCTGTTGCGCCGCACAGAAGTTTCAAAGAAAATGAGCCAGCGCCAGATGGGCGACCTGCAGCCCAGCCCGCAGGCAGCTCAGAAATGGCAGAAGCAAATGAACGATTGGCTGCAGCAAGCTGACACAAGTGCATTGAACAAAGGCCTTGTTATGTCAGTGCTGAATGCACTGCAACAGCAAAGCAGTGCGAGCAGCGGCTTAGGATCATCTGCCGTGGCTTAAACAGAAATAAAAGCGCCTCCTTTCTGTTTATGAAGAGAGGCGCTTCTACTAATATAAACACGCATCATTTACATCTGTTTTAAGCAGTTTCCCCAGATTTTTTAATTTTTTCATAAAAATATTTGCTCCACTTTTGATTTTACAAAAATACTTCACTAAGTTTAGCACATCAATTAGAACAAGAGATGATTCAGCACATTACATTTTACTTTAGCTATTACTTTTTTGGTACTCCGCGGGGGCTCCAGAGATATGCTATTGTGTAAGTGCAGTAAAGTATAAAACTCAGAGAGCCCCGCCTAAAGCGGGGCTTTTTCTTTTTATGACACAGAAATTAAAAGTAGCAATTCAGGGAGGCCCGGCCTCTTTCCACGAGGTGGCTGCCCAGCAGTACTTCCCACAGTATGAGGTGGAGAGTGTGCCGTGCCAGTCTTTCCGGCAGCTGTGCGAGGTATTGAACGAGGGCAAAGCTGACCAGGCCGTCATGGCCGTGGAAAATACATTGGCAGGCAGCATTCTACCTAACTACAACTTGCTGCACCAGTTCAACCTGTTTGTTACCGGTGAGCTGTGGTTGCCGATAGAGCAAAACCTGATGGCATTGCCAGGCCAGCAGCTGCAGGACCTGACAAAAGTGGTCACGCACCCCATGGCCCTGAACCAGTGCATGGAGTTTCTGACGCAGCAGCCGCAACTGCAACTGCAGGAAAGCCATGATACGGCCGACAGCGCAAGAGAGATCAGGGAAAAAGGGCTACAAGGTGTAGCAGCCATCGCCAGCAAGCAAGCCGCTGCCCTGTACCGCCTGGAGATGCTTGCAGAGAATATAGAAGACAGAAGAGATAACTTCACCCGTTTTCTGATAGTGAGCCGGGAGCAGCCGCAGGAAAGTGTTTCTGCCAACAAAGCGACACTCCTGCTGCAAGTGTCCCACGAGGGCTCCCTTGCAGATGTTTTCAGGCAGCTGCATTTGCATGATATTCATGTAGCGCTGATACAAACACTTCCGGCTACCGCACGCAGCCATGCTCATTATATGGTGATAGAGTTGGAAGGAACCTCCAGCAACAACCTGCGGGAGACTATTACTTCACTGGAACCACTCGTGGAATACCATCAATTACTGGGGCTTTACCAGAAGACAAAGTACCCGGAACACCCGAACCCTGAAAAAAAGGTGAAGGCCTTACAGCATTAAAACCATGATTATACCGAAAGCAGACCGCCTCCAGAACGTACAGGAGTACTACTTCGCCCGGAAACTGGCCGAAGTACGGGCACTTGCCGCCAAAGGGAAGCAAATAATTAACCTGGGCATTGGCAACCCTGATCAACTGCCTTCCGCGGCTACTGTGGCTGCGCTCACCAACAGTGCAGCAGCTCCCCAGAGCCACGGGTACCAGTCCTATACCGGCATCGTTTCGCTGCGGGAGGCAATAGCCACCTGGTACGGCAAGGCTTACAAAGTGGCCATCACAGAGGCCGAAGTGCTGCCGCTGATGGGCTCGAAAGAAGGCATTGCCCATATCTCCATGGCCTTCCTAAACCCCGGCGACAAAGTGCTGGTGCCGAATCCCGGCTACCCGGCTTATGCCGCTGCGGCCCGTCTGGCTGGTGCAGAGCCTGTTTCTTATACCCTGGATGAGGCAAACGGCTGGCTGCCACAAGAGCAGGAACTGCTGCAACTTGTAAAAGAAGGCGGTGTAAAGCTGATGTGGATCAACTATCCGCACATGCCCACGGGAACAGAAGCCACAGCTGATATGTTTGAATGGCTTATAGCCTTTGCCCGACAGCACCAGATACTACTGATAAACGACAACCCGTACAGCCTCGTGCTGCCAAACCAGTCGCCACTCAGCTTGTTGAGTCTGGAGGGTGCCAAGGAGTGCTGCCTTGAGTTGAACTCTCTAAGTAAGTCGCACAACATGGCGGGCTGGCGTGTGGGCATGGTGCTGGGATACCCGGAGTACCTCTCTACCATTCTGGCAGTGAAGAGCAACATGGACTCGGGTATGTTTTTACCTGTGCAGCAAGCAGCCATAGAGGCGCTGCAGAATGACCAGGAATGGCACGCAGCGCGCAACGAGGAATACGCCCGCCGCAAGGTGCTTGTGCACCAGCTACTGGACATGCTGGAATGCCGGTACCAGCAGCGTACTGTGGGCATGTTTGTGTGGGCACGTGTTCCAGACCATATAGCCGATGTGGAAGCTTACCTGGACGATATCCTGTATAAAGCAGGTGTTTTTATCACGCCAGGTAAAATTTTCGGCACCCAAGGGGAACGATATCTGCGCGTATCGCTTTGTGTATCAGCAGCCCAGTTAGAAGAAGCAACTAAAAGAATTAAACAACATACTTTACAAACCGTTAGCCATGAGCTCAAATAATTCAAACCTGAACATTACTACCGACTCTAAAATACTGAAGAGTAGTACCATCCCTACACTTATCAGCGGCCCTTGCAGCGCCGAAAGTGAAGAGCAGATGCTTCAGACAGCCCGCGGGTTGATAAACGACCACCGCGTACACATTTTCAGAGCAGGTATCTGGAAGCCACGCACTCGTCCGGGTCTGTTCGAAGGTATGGGTAAAGTTGGATTAGAGTGGCTGCGCACTGTAAAGCAGGAAACTGGTTTACCAACTGCTGTAGAAGTGGCTAACACGCAGCACGTGGAAGAAGCACTGGAGTATGGTGTGGATATCCTTTGGGTAGGCGCCCGCACCACAGTAAACCCGTTCTCGGTGCAGGAAGTAGCTGATGCCTTACAAGGTGTTGACATTCCGGTGCTGGTGAAAAACCCCGTTAACCCGGACATCCAACTGTGGTTAGGTGCCCTGGAGCGTTTGAATCGTGCTGGCATCACAGACTTAGGTTTGATACACAGAGGTTTCTCTACGCCAAACAACAAGCCTTACCGCAACCACCCGAAGTGGGAAACCATTCAGCAAATCAGAAGCCTGGCACCGGGAATCCCGCTGTTCTGCGACCCAAGCCATATCGCAGGTCGTCGTGACCTGTTAGAAACGGTGAGCCAGCAGGCCCTGCACCTAGGAGTAGATGGTTTGATGATTGAGTCTCATATCAACCCGGATGTGGCCCTGAGCGATGCATCGCAGCAGGTAACGCCAGAGGGACTCACTAAATTATTGAATGCTTTAGACCTGGATCACGAGCATGTGGCAAGCCCGGAGCAACTCCAGGACCTGCGTAGCCTGATTGACCGTCTGGACCATGACCTTATCAATCTGTTATTCCTTCGCTCTGACGTATCCAAGCGTATTGGTGAGTACAAGCGCGCGAACAAACTGGACATTTTTCAGGCAGGCCGCTGGAAAGAGCTTGTAGAAGACAGAGTAAGGCTGGCCAATGAAATCGGTGTGGAAGAAAGTTTTATCAAAGCCATTTTAGATGCGATTCACCAGCACTCTATCGGTGTTCAGAACGAGGTAATGAACGCTGCTGCTTCGCCTAAAAAAGAAGCTGTTAAATAAAAAAAGCGGTAACCGGCGTAGATAATAACACATTTTGTTGTGGCACGAAGGGCACGTTTTCTACCTTTGCGCTGTTGCATAGCAGCATTAACAAAGAAATGTTCATCGCATGAAAACTCCTATTTCCCGCCTCCGGACTGTGGGCATCTACGAAGGTATCTCTTACCTGCTTCTTCTGGGCATTGGTATGCCGCTAAAGTATATGTTGGGCATACCTGAAGTCGTGAAGTATGTGGGCTGGGCGCACGGTGTGCTGTTTATACTTTACATGGTAGCCTTGCTACAGGTAACGCTGGTGCACCGCTGGTCTATCATGAAAGTAGCGGCTGGCGTAATTGCCTCCCTGCTGCCTTTTGGCCCGTTCATACTGGACAAAAAACTGTTGCATACTGAGGAAGAAAAGGCGCTGCAGCAAAAGCAGGTTGCCTGAAGGGTATCGCTATAAATTAAGAAAAGCCTGTCAGCTATAGTTGCTGGCAGGCTTTTTTTATTGGGTCTTATCTAAAAGCAGGCAGAAGCCTTTCTCTTACTCGCCCTGCACCTCCAGGCCTGCCTTGCGTGCTGTGGCCTGAGCAATCATACTGGCTGCCAGCAATTGCAACGCATGATAAATCATAATAGGGAGCAGGATAATACCTACCATATTGGCATCAGGGAAAAGCACCTTCGACATAACAGTGCCATGCACGAGTGATTTTTTAGAGCCGCAGAAAACTGCTGCAACTCTGTCTTCGTGGTTAAAGCCCAGTAGACGGCTGATGCCGTTGATGATACCGTACACTAGGAAGAACAGGCCTACCATGGCTGCACCAAGCACAAGTAAATCGATGAAGCTATAGGCACTAAACATTCTGCGAGCAAAGGACTCACAGAAAGAAGTGTATACAATAAGTAGGATAATGACCTGGTCGAAAATACGGAGCTGCTTTTTGTTCCGCTCCGCAAAACTGCCCCAGTAGCGGTGCAGCACAATGCCCAGCACCACTGGGAACAACACCTGCAGTATTAATTTGCCCATCACACTCCAGATGTCAAATCCTTCGGTGCTTGCCGTCAGGAAAAGGCCCATCCAGAGAGGTGTAATAAAGATGCCCAGCAGGCTTGAAATACTGGCATTGAAAATGGCGGCTGGTATATTCCCACCTGCTATTGAGACCATCACCACGGAAGAAGAAACAGTGGACGGCAGGGCCGCGAGGTAGAATGTGCCTAGCCAGAGCATTTCTCTGTCGGTTCCCTCAAAGAAACTGTGCAGCGGCAATATCAGCAGCGGAAACAGCACAAAGGTACTCAGTTGCACCACTACATGCAGGCGCCAACTGCTGAGTCCGGCCTTCAGCTTCTCCGGGCTCAGGCGTAAGCCATAAAAAAAGAAGATAACCGATACGCCGTAACCCGCCACATCGCCTAAAGACAGCGGCTCCCGGTCTATGCCTCCCCGTGGAAACAGGTAAGCCAGCACAATCATGCCAATCAGGGCCAGCAGAAACCAGTCTAGTCCTGCGCGGGCAGCCAACGCGCCAACTCTTGGTACCAGGCCTACGGCATCTTCTGCTTTCGTTTGCTCTTTCTTCATAAAGCAAGTATAAGCTTAAATCCTGTGCTACGCTAAAAGAATAACGGCCCCGCAAAGTAAATGCGGGGCCGTCTTAGGTTTAAGGTGCTGCTCAACCGGGTTAGAAATCGAGCAGGTCTATTGTTTCCAGTTCATATTGCGACTCGTCTTCCTCTACAACAGAGGAAGTATCCTGTGCCGTTACAATTAAATCACGGGCGCGGCCATATAGGCGCACATTCGGATAAAGGTTCTCGTACTCTTCCTGCGAAATAAGGCCACGGCGGCGCATGTGTCCGCCAATCAACCTGTAGTAGCCGTGCTTGTGGCTGCGCAGGTTACCATAACTGTCGAAGGAGGCTCGGAAACGCTTCGGACTCGGAATGATACTTGTCAGGAAAATGGCCTCTGCCACATTTAGCTCAGACGGCTGCTTCCCGAAGTAGAACCTTGAAGCATCTTTGGCACCGTATACATCCGGCCCCCACTCAATAATGTTGAGGTACACTTCAAACATACGGTGTTTTGAGACAAGGTCCTCGTTTTCGATGAGCCACACGATAATGGCTTCCTCCACTTTTCTGGCTACTGTCTTTTTACGGGACAGGAACACGTTCTTTACCAGCTGCATAGAAATAGTGCTACCTCCACGGGCAAACTCTCCTTCCTTGAGGTTTTTGGCAATGGCCTGCCTGAATGCTTCTTCATGGAAACCATTATGGCTGTAAAAACCTGCATCCTCAGCCGTAAGAATGGCATTGCGCAAATGCGGCGATATCTGGTTAATTGGGCTGTAAAAAGGATTAGAAGGCCCCACTGTGAAGGTACGTACCGGTTTACCGTACTCATACACGGTGTGGGTGAACGTACCGTTAATCTTCTCGATGTTGGTATTACCCCATTCCAGTATCTTAAAATCCTCGGAGGCGTCCAGGTCAGAGTCGAAGGCAACATGCTGCAGGCTATCCATGTTCACGTGGAACTGCATTTTATACTGTAACTGCCCCTGTGCTTTTATCCCCTCCAGGTTCTCAAAGAGGCCTGTCGGCAACGACTCAAAGAAATCGTTAGCTGGCACCTGCTCTGTCCTCACCTTCAGGTCTATAATTTTGGAATCTTTGTTCTGATATGAAGCATAAATATTGGCTCTTGCCTTGTTTACACGCACCTCTGTCAGGCTATCGATGACGTACAGGTTCGGCCCTAGCGTAATAACGTAGTCAACAGCGCTTTCCTCTACATGTATATCCTCTTCGCCTGCAAGCTTCTCATGATTCAGAATCAGGTCGTTCACCATGGCGCTTCCCCGTACCGTTAGCTTTTCGTTCCTAAACTGCTTGCTGTCGAGGCTGAAGTGTGCAGTGTCGAAAGCCACCTCTGCATCATACTTCGCCTTCACATAAGGGAGGTGAATACCTCTGTCATCAAAAGCATACAGGCTTCCTGCAATGCGGTAGTCGCGTGGGTCGATGGTGCCGCGCACACGCATGTTGTTGATGAGAGAATCTGTACGGACAGACACCTGGGAGTCTATTTCCCCGTCATCCATGCGTAGGTAAGGCATCTTAACATCAATGACACGGTTTGTTGAAACGTAGGACGCGTTCAGGTTCCTGAAATCCACCTGGTCCGGCACATTCTCAAAAGCCGTTTCAATGACCCGGTTCAGCAGTTCACCATAATTGCGGCCCTCACCGGTGGTATCTACAGGCTCTTTCGGCTCTTCTTTCTTAAACAAAAAGCCAAAATTGGTTTTGTCGCCATTCTTTACAGCAGTCAGGTAGCTGTTATTCACCTCCAGGCGTTTGAACACGACACGTCCAGCAAAAATGGATCGGAAGGAAACGGTGGCATGAACGCTGTCAGTGGTAAAAAGCGTGTCGAGGCCGTGCGGTACAAAGGAGATATCTGTCAGTACCACTGAAGTCCAGTCCGAGAACTCGGCACTGCCTATGGTGAAATCAGCGGGGTATTTATTTTCAACCTTCGTAACAACCCGGTCGATGGTGTAATCCAGCACTCTGCTTCTGAAAACAAAAAGAAGCACAATAAGTAGCAGGAAGAAGGCAATAATACCTCCAAACACGGCTAAAAGTCTGTTTCTTAAACGATGGTCCAAAATACTTTAATACAAATTAAAAGTTAGTTTTATAGCTACACAGGCGGTACACAGCGCATACCGCAGCTAAATGAATACAGCAATGTCTTTTTCTGCAATAACACCCCACCTATTACGGAAGTATGTTGCTTAAGATATAGGTTATATGCCCTTTATACAAGCATAGTGCCAAACAGCACGTAAAGCTATGCAAGTTTAGCCAGGGTAACAGAATAATTAACAATCTATTAGCCTATCTAATTCCTTAAAAATAGAGGTAAGCATTAAATCAACAGGCAGGCCTTTGGCTTCATGTGGCAAACCTGTGTATCTTTGGACAAAGAATTACCTTCAGTATGAACCTGACATCACTTACCTCTATTTCGCCGGTAGACGGACGATACCGCCGCCATACGTCTGAACTTGCTGGTTACTTTTCTGAATTCGGCCTTATCCGCTACCGTGTGCTGGTAGAGGTAGAGTATTTTATCTCCCTGTGCGAGCTGCCCCTGCCGCAACTGCAGCAAGTGGACAGCACCCTTTTCCCGGAACTGCGCGCCATTTATGAAGGTTTCTCGGAAGAGGATGCCCTTACCATTAAAGAGACGGAGAAAGTAACAAACCACGACGTGAAGGCAGTAGAGTACTTCATCAAAGACAAGTTTGATGCTCTCGGCCTCAGCGACTACAAAGAGTTTATTCACTTCGGACTAACCTCACAGGATGTAAATAACACGGCTATTCCGCTCTCGCTGCGTGAGGCAGACGAACAGGTGCTGCAACCTGCTTACCAGAATGTGCAGCAGACACTGGCTTCGTTGGCCCAGCAGTGGAAAGATATCCCGATGCTGGCGCATACACACGGCCAGCCGGCCTCCCCTACCCGCCTGGGCAAGGAGTTTATGGTATTTGCAGAACGCCTGGAGGTGCAGCTAAGCCAACTGTGCCAGGTGCCTTTCTCCGCCAAATTCGGCGGTGCCACAGGTAACTTTAATGCGCATTACGTAGCCTACCCGGATTTTAACTGGCCGGAGTTCGGCAATAAATTTGTGCAGGAGGCACTTGGCCTTCGCCGTAGCCAATACACCACCCAGATTGAGCACTACGACAACCTGGCCGCTTATTTTGATGGACTGAAACGCCTTAATACTATTCTAACAGACTTTTCCCGCGATATATGGCAGTACATCTCGATGGGTTACTTCAAGCAGAAGATCAAAGCAGGTGAAGTAGGCTCGTCGGCCATGCCACACAAGGTAAACCCGATCGACTTTGAAAATGCAGAAGGAAACCTGGGTATAGCCAATGCCGTGCTGGAGCACTTGTCTGCTAAACTGCCTATTTCCCGCCTGCAGCGCGACCTGACGGACTCCACCGTATTACGCAACGTGGGGGTACCGCTGGCACATGTCCTCGTTGCCCTTAAATCGCTGGAGCGTGGTATAGGTAAGTTGGAGTTGAACGAGGCCGCTTTAAACAGGCACCTGGAGGAAAACTGGGCTGTGGTGGCAGAAGGCATTCAAACTGTGCTTCGCCGCGAAGGGTATCCGCAGCCATACGAAGCCCTGAAAGAACTGACCCGCAAAAACGAAAAAATAACAGAACAGCGTATTCATGATTTTATTGACACGCTGCAGGTAAGTGATGCGATAAAAGCCGAGTTAAAGCAGATTTCTCCATTCAACTATACTGGTGTAGCGCTTTTGTAGGCTCCATTTTAAATTATATAGGAAAGCCCCTGTGGAATACTCCACAGGGGCTTTTTCTGTTTTGCTGTTTCTGTTTTTGTAGCTTTAAGACGGAAGTTTTCACTTCTCATCTTTTAAATGACGCTATAATAATACAGAGAAAAAGCAGTTTCTTATCTACAAGGCCTTAAGCTAGCACTCTGACTACCGGGATATAAAAAGACGACAAAATTCGTCGAAGAATCGTATCTAAATATAGTGCTAAAGCATTATAGTAGTAAAAGCTAACAGAAAGTAAAAAATGGAACTAGCTCAGGAGCAACAAGAGAGGGAAAGGTTAAGGGCGCTGAAAGCTTATCATATTCTTGATACTCCCGCAGAAAAAGAATTTGATGACATTACGGCGCTTGCCGCTCACATCTGTGGCACTCCCATTTCACTTATCACACTGATTACGGAAGAAAGGCAATGGTTTAAGTCTAAAGTAGGGACAGATGTGTGTGAGTTGCCCCGTTCTGTTTCGTTTTGCCAGCACACCATCTTGCAGGACAGTCTGCTGGAGGTAGAAGATACTTTAGAAGACGAGCGCTTCCGACAAAATGTACTGGTTACCGATACTCCCCATATCAGGTTTTATGCCGGCGCACAGCTCGTAACCAGTAAAGGCCACAGACTAGGCTCCCTCTGTGTACTTGACACGGTGCCAAGAAAGCTGACGGAAGCGCAGCGGCATGCGCTCATCACGCTGGCACGGCAGGTAATTGCCAATTTTGAACTGCGCCTGAAGCAGGAACAGCTGGAAAAAGAGAAGCAGCAGTTAAAAGCAGCAAACGAGAAGCTTGAGCAGTTTGTGCGCATGGTGTCGCATGATCTGAAAGAGCCTATTATGAACATCAGCACGATTACAGAATGGCTGCAGGATGATTTAAACGCAAAGGATTTAACGAACATGGCCAGTAACCTGCACCTGATAAAGGACAGTACCAAAGCCATGGAAGACCTAGTGATGGGACTCCTGCAATATGCCATGACACAGGTGAAAGACCTGCCAAAAGAAGAAGTGGATGTATACAGCCTGGTGCAGGGCTTGATTGAGGACCACACCGGAAGCCGGGAAATGCAGGCGCATGTTTCACCTGATTTACCGGTGCTTACCACTGAGAGAGTGCTGTTACAGCAGGTGTTTGCAAACCTTATCTCCAATGCCTTTAAATACCACCACACAGGTAAAGGCAATTTGTGGGTAAGTATAGAAGGCAAATCGGAAACGCATTACACCTTCTGTGTGAAGGACGACGGACCTGGTATTCCGCCGCAACACCAGGAGAGGGTCTTTGGTATGTTCCAGCGCCTGCTTCGCGATACCAGCAAGACACAGGGCTCTGGCATAGGCCTGGCTACGGTAAAGAAGATAGTGGAAGACAAAGGCGGTCGCATCTGGATAGAATCAGAAACCGGCCAGGGTTCAACCTTTTATTTTACGTGGCCCCTGTAATTCCTCAGTAGCCATACAGCGCAACCTCATCCATAGCCAGCGCAGGCAGAAGAGTCTAAAGTGGCTGCTGCCTTACCTCAAAGGTAAACGCTTTGCTGCCTGCAAGACCGTTCTTCGTTGTTCCCTGCACGAGCACTACATAAGTACCCGCCTGATCTGATGTATAAAAGCTGAGTGCTGCCTTTCCATCTGCCTTTGTTACCACATCAGGAGACCAGTGCAGCAGGTTCCTGAAATCAGGCAACCGGCTTTGCCTTTGCTGCTCGCTGTCATAAACGGGTGTATAAAACTCCCGCTGTAGCTGCAGGCCTTCGTATTCTATCAACAAGGAACGCGGGTCCAGTTGAAAGCCTCCTAAATCGCCCTGATAGGTAGTATAGCTGACAAGCCCGGTGTATACGTGCGGCCCGTGGAAGTACTTCCTGGTAAACACCTCTAGCTTCCGAACTTTCAGTGGGTCAAAGGCCATGATTCTATTTACATCAAACATCGGGACGCCGTCCAGCAATACCAGTGGATTTGTATAGAAAATGGATGAATGCGGTACGTTCACAACGTTGAAGTGAAAATTGCCTTTGCGCAGGCGAACCTGCACCCCCGGCACATACTCCCGCATCACCTCTTCCATCACCTTAAAGCGCACATAGTCATCCAGCAGGTAGGTGGCATCTGCCTTGCCGTAAAAGGCTGTGCTGTCAATGCCCGGTGCCCGGTACACATTCAGGTGCTTCTCATGATAGGTGTAAGGCACCTGCACACTGATATGCCGCTGTGTCAGCTCCTGCTGCAGGTGCTCTACCACATCAAAAGCAGGTAGCGGCCTTGCAGCATATTTATCTGAAAAGGGACTGAAAATCTTTAAATGGTATGTACTGTCTTTCTGGAAATTTGACTGTACCACGATTTCCTTCGAACCGAAAAAGTCCTTCGCCTCAAACTGTATGCCCCCCTCCTCATTGCTGGTGGCGCTGTAAAAGCGCACATGCTTACCGGGTGCGGTCAGGTAGGTCGTAATATTTCGGGCAATGGCACCTGTTGCAGCATCAGTTACCTTGCCTCTGATGAAGTGGCCATTGTGTTCCGGCAGAAACTTGTAAGCTGCATTTTGCTCCTCGAAAACATCCTCCCAGCTGAAACGACTCCAGCCGTGGGTGAGCATCAGGTTATCCGCCGCTTCACTTACTTCTGGCCCGGATGCTGTGAAATAATACGCCGGTTGCTCCACCGTACCCTTAAGGTCAGAGGTCAGCCACAGGTAGGTATAAATATCAGCGGAACTTTCTGACTGCAGCGAGTCCAGTTTATATACTGAAACTGACAGGTTAGCCGGTGTAGGTTGCCCTGCCTGCGCCTGCGTCAGGAGGCTGGCAGTCACCTTTTCCCTTGTGGTGTAGAGGTTCTTGTTTGTTTTAGCCTCCAGCTGCAGTTTTTGTGTCGGGCGTTTGAAGTACAGGCGCTCGCACACCGGTTGCTTCTGGTTATTGAAAACGGTGAAATGAGAAATTCCTTCGGCCAGTTTACTTTTATTCACCACGAAACTAGCTGTGCCTTGCTGCAGGCTTGCACTCTCAGCCACCCCTATGATTTGCCGGGCATGCCCCAGAAGATGCACCTGTTCCGCTTTCTCACCAGTGGCTGTAACTATAATCCGGAGCTGGTCTGCATTTAGTTCCTCCAGGCGCAGACTGTACCCCTGTTGGTACACCTGGGGCAGTTTCTGCCGGAGCTCTTTTTTGTTTGGGAGCTCAATGATAGCTGTATAGGTATTAGAAGCTTCCGGTGTAAAGGTAAAGTGGCCAATGCCGAATTTATGCGGTCGAAAGCTGGCCACCTCCGCGCCATCCTTGTCCACTACTGTTCCAGTGAAGTCTATGCCTTTGCCCGTTTTGCTGTTTACTCCCTGGAATGCCACTTTACCGGGTATCCCCTGCACCAGGCTGCCACCCTCCGGGAAAAACTGAATAGCATACGTGGCCGAGTCCTGCACAGGAGCAAGGCCTAGGCTGGAAAAAGAATTGACAACCGTAACAGGTGCTTCAAAATAAAATTCCGGTGCAAAGTTCTTCATCCAGCTGGTATAAGCCCGCACCTTGTAATTGCCAGAATGAAGTGTGAGAGGCAGCACAAAGCTTCCCCTGCCTGTATCGTCCTTTAAAGCTATTTTCCCCTGCAACACAGGCTTCCGGGCCTCATCCAGCACCTCTACATAGGCTACTTTGCTTATGTCCAGCGGCTTGTGCAAAGTACCATCTGTATTGTATACCTTAAACCACATGGTTTCACCACATGCATAGAATGGCCTGTCGAAGTGCAGGTACAGCTTTTCCTGCAGGGCTTTGCTGCGGTAAACATCAAAGTCCTGCACAATCCGCTGCAATGCATCTGGCTGGGCCACCGATTGGCTTGTTACAGCCACTATCAGTAAAGCAACAAGCAGTATATGTAAGCCGCCACTGACAATAGTCTTTACTATGATAGCTCGTGTTCTCATGCTTTTTCTTTTCATGCGTTGATTTTGCCTTACTCCCAGAAATCAGGCTTCACATTGGTGCCACGTGTCCGGCAGTCAACACATCTTTTTGATGCTGCCATATAGCCAATGGGCGTAGGAGGCCCCTGGGAAACAAATATTTCACTGACAGGCATATTGTTACCGTTCTGGAAGTAACCAGCTAAGTCAGCCAGCGTCTGCCCCTCTCCGGGCAACAGAGAATCTATCGGGCAGGTGGGGTAATAGTATCGCCAGTCCTGCGGCAGTTCACTCCGGTTCACAAAAATCCGCTCTTCCTGTAGCGCCGAAGCCCCGACATACCCAATCACAGGCTCGTCCGGATTAGACAGCCGATGCACATTTCCGGTTAACTGTGCAGGCAATGGGTCGAACAATGTGCCAATGCTCTCAGTGTTCTTTCGGAGGGCTTCCCAGTACTGATATTCTTCCCGCGTCAGCGCATACTGTTTTACCAGAACGCTGTACTTGATGCGCAGCTCCTCCGCTCCGGAAGAAAGCGCTACAATGGGGTACTCATGGATAACATCCTGCGTAAGCTTGACAGAGGACCCTAGTTTGATGTCTGTTGATTTTTCTGTTCTCCAGCAGTTGTAAATATTTTCATCGCTCCTTGTGCGGGGCACAATTGTTCCACTGGCTTCATCATACTTGATATTTGACTGGTAGGCCGCCGTATAGGTCCAGGTGGCTTCATATACCCAGCGATAATAGTGGGTGTTGTTCTGCGGATCCCGGCTGTTGACATAAATCTGCAGCTCATTATCTTGCACGTGCCAGCCTAGCGCTTCAATAGGAGGCGTTTGTTTGATGGTTACAAAATCAGAGGCATACTCCTCACCGCCAGACAACCTGATGTAGAGCCTGTACTTCTTGCTGAAATCCAGCTGAAGGTTACTGCTAACATACGTGGCAGGGGTTATTTCCTGCAAGGGATATTGTGCCCCCTGATCCTCTTCCAGCAGCAGCATGGCTCCTGCTTCTGCCAAAGGCGGGCTGGTTTCGGAAATGTTCTGTGTACGCGACAGCTTGATAGTTGTGATGCCGTTTCCGATTATAGAACCATCCACCACCAGGTAATGGTTTGGCCCTTCTAATATTTCCGGTGCATACGGCTCCACACAACCAACCAGCAGCAGTAAACAGAAGCTAACGATGCTTTTCAGGCTTCGGATATATGTCTGCATTAAAATCTAAAGTTATAGGTGATGGTAGGGATAGGCTGGCCAAAGATGGACATCTTGTACCCCTTTATGCTGCCGTTCTCAGACTTAAAGTAAATGGAGTAAGGGTTCCTTCTGCCAGTCAGGTTATAGACGGCCAGGGTCCAGGAACTGTGCGCCAGTTTCTTTATTTTATGGTTGCCCTCTATGTTCAGTGCTAAGTCCAGGCGGTAGTAGTCGGGCACCCTGTAAGCATTTCTGTCTGAATAGTAGATGCGCTGGCTGTTGCCCAGGTTATATTTGGCAAGCGGCAGCGTAATGGGCCTGCCGGTGCTGTAGGTGAAGTTAACCGAGGTGCTGAAGCGCTGGCTGAAGCGGTAGTTGCTTATCAGGGTCAGATCGTGTGGCTTGTCAAAGTTGCTGGGGTAATACTCGCCATTGTTTATCTTTTCGCCGGTCTCCTCATCGTCCAGGCGCACCAGCGTACGGGAGTAAGTATAGCTTACCCATCCGTTCAGTTTGCCTGTTGCTTTTTTAAGCATTACTTCCACACCATAGGCCTTGCCTTCTGCGCCTGCCACGTCTGTTTCTATGTGGTGGTTCATGAGCAGAGTAGCGCTGCTCTTGTAATCCAGGAAGTCCTGCATCTTTTTGTAATAGCCTTCCACAGAAAGCTCAATGGTATTAGCCCTGAAGTTTCTGTAGTAACCTAAGGCCAGTTGGTCACCTACCTGCGGCCTGATGTTCGCATCACTGAGCTTCCATACATCGGTAGGCGACATAGAAACAGTGTTAGAAAGCATGTGAATATACTGGCGCATACGGTTAAAACTCAGTTTTACAGACGAATTATCCGTCAGTCCAAGCCTTGCCGACAGCCTGTATTCCGGCCCATGGTAAGTTGCAAACACGTCGCCTGATTTATAGACTGCCGTATCCTGGATGGTGCCCTCTGTTTTAGGGGCTCCGGGAGCGTAGTTGTTGACAGACCTTGGTCCCATGGCATTAAAGAACGAGTAGCGCAGGCCCACAGAAACCGAAAAGCGGCGGGTTATATCAAACCTGTCGGAGGCATAGATAGCACTTTCAAGGGCGGGCTCTGCCTGTAGCCTGTCAGGCGCAACCAGCGACTCCGGGCTATTGGGTGTCAGGGTGCCGGGGTTTACGTTGTATAGAACAGAGCTTGCGCCAAAATCTACCGTATGTTTGGGGGTAGGGAAATAGCTGAAGTCAGCCTGCAGGTTTGATTGGTTTATGCCAAAAGTAAGCGTGGAGGCATTAACAGGGTTTTTATCGCTGGATACGTCATAATCATAATGGCTGTAAACGCCTGTGAGCACGCCATACAGCTTATTCTGAAAAATGTGCTTCCACTTCAGACTGGCAGCCTGGTTCGAGAACCGGTACAACGTGTCGGAACCCAGCTGGAACCGGTCTTTGCTCAGGTAGCCGTTCAGGTACAAGGTGTTCTTCTCGTTTATCTCGTGGCTGATATGCCCGTTGATATCATAGAAACCAGCAGAACTCTCGTTGAATGATTTGTTAGGCAGCTTCTTCAGCAGCCAGTCAGAGTATGTGCTGCGGCCTCCGATGAGGAAGGATGTTTTGTCTTTCCTGATAGGGCCTTCCAGGGTAAGCCTGCTCGTGAGCAAACCGATGCCGCCAGAACCAGAGAATTTTTTCTTATTTCCGTCGCGGCTCGTCACTTCCAGCACCGACGATAGACGACCGCCATATTTAGCTGGAATGCCGCTTTTATAAAGCTCTACCGTTTTCAGAATGTCGGGGTTGAAAGTTGAAAAGAAACCGAATAGGTGCGACGGGTTATAGATAGTAGCATCGTCAAAAAGAATAAGGTTCTGGTCGGTGCTGCCGCCGCGCACGTTCATGCCAGTGCTACCTTCTCCCACAGACTTCACACCCGGCAGGGTCAGCACCACGCGCAGAATGTCTGTTTCGCCAAAAGCGGTTGGCACCTGTTTAATGGTGCGGATATCCAGTTTCTCCATCCCCATCTGCAACCCCGACACGTTTTTGTCTTTCTCTGCCTCTACCAGCACCTCCTTCAGCGTCCGCACATCTTCGGCTATCTCAATGTTCAGTTTTCCGTCGGAGTACAGCATGATATGGCGCCTCGTGTTTTGCAGCCCGACGGCCTTTACTTTCAGCTCGTGACGCCCGACTGGTAAGGTAAGGGAGTAATAACCGTACTGGTCGGAGGTGGTACCTATCAGCGGGGACTCGATGTATACAGCCGCCCCGATAATAGGTTCACCAGTTTTAGCATCGCGCAGATGGCCGGCCAAGTTTGCTTTACCGGTTACGCCCTCCCTTTTTACACCTATCTCGTAGAGCTTAATCTCTGAACCGGCCTTTTTAGTATCTCTTTCTCCGGCACCCAGCTGAACACCCGCTACCTGCGGTGCACTTTCCGCTTTTTCAACCCGATCAAAAAAGTTCTCCGGCAGAGACACACTTAATTGCCTGCCCCTGGTGATGAACACCTGCTGCCTGGCATCGATGGCAAACTGGAAGTCGGTATTCTGAAAGATTTGGGTGAGCACAGCATCAAGCGGCTGTTCCTTTACCTGTAGTGTCACAGACAGGCTATCAACAGCAGTAGCGTCAAAGAAAAAATGATAGTTGGATTGCGCTTCAACCTCGCGGGCAAACTCCTCAAAAGTGGCTGCGCTAAAATTGCCACTGACCAGAGCTGGTCTTGTTTGCTGCGCCTGCCCTTGCGCTATGCAACATAACACCACAAAAAGAGATAAAACGAGACGGTACAGGTGGTTCATAAGTTAAGTTTGTTTGTTATGCTGGCACTCCAGGCGGATTGGTTTGAAGCCTAGCCTGTTTTTAAGAAAGAAAGCGGCTCAGGTTTAGTGACTATGCTGCTGTGCCTGCTCATCAGCCAGGCTGTCGTAGTACTGGACCAAGGCAAGTATGGACTCTTCTTTCTGTTTCCTGAACTTGAGGCGTTGCGCAGCGGCATACTTCTGCAGCTGCCTCTTTTTATCCTTGAACACTTTGTACACAGACCGCTTACTGCTTACCTGATGATAGCGGTTTTCCTTTCGGATATAATATTTGTCCACTGCCCTAAACTCCCCTTCCATACCAGCCTGTGTGGCTCTGTCCTGTACCTGTTTAGTCCTCCTGACAAGAAACTGGACATCTTGGTTGTGCCGTAGATCATAAAAGCCAGGCTCAGGTGCTATATGGACGGCACTATCCGCTCTAAGGTGCAAATATGTATGCCCATGTAACTGGAATGTATCAATTTTACTGGTGACAAGCTTCATCATCAGGCCGCTGCTGTTATGAGGCACTATCACTTCATCGGTCACTAAATCGTACAGCAGGGGCACTTGTGCATACCAGGTGCCATCATAAAAAATTTCTCCCCGTGCCACCGCCTTCGAAACAAAGAACTGGTCTCCTTCCAGATGTGGCTTTTTGTGGTCCACGTATTCTGTGCCATTGTATAAATGCGTCTGCACACCTACCGCCTCCTCGTAAGCTGCCAGAGCTTGTTTCACGGAGACCTGCAGAAAGGCAGTGTCTGCGGGACTGGTTTGTGCATGTGTGTTGCCTATCGACAAGAAAGAAAGCGATATTGCCACACATATAACTACCACACACTTTAGGTTTACCAGCTGCATCTACTATATTTAATAAGATGAATCTATTCTTGGCTAAGTTAAGTCCAATATAGGAAACAGACAAATGTTATAACAGTTATTCTGTTGGTTGGTCTGTTATGCTACATCCTTCATGTTATGCAAGGAATGCGCTGCAGAAGTAAAGAGCAAGTGAATTTGCCCTCTATAGCTTTGATGCCATTTCACGGATGGCCTGCACAAAGCGGGCCCAGCTAAAGCGCTTCTTGTATTCCAGGATGTTTTGAGTGAAAGCTTCTTCCTGCTGAGCAGTATAGAATTGCAGGATCGCCCGGGCTATTGCCTCCGGCTCCGGCTCCACCACATACCCTACTCCGTCAGGCACCTGCTCCGGAAGCCCGCCAACGTTTGTCACCACCATAGGCTTATTGAAGTGATAGGCTACCTGTGTGACGCCGCTTTGTGTGGCATGCTTGTATGGCTGCACCACCAGGTCTGCAGCACAGAAATAGTGGCGCACGGCAGCACTGGGTATAAAATCAGTATGCAGCACCAGGCGGTCCTGCAGGTTTAGTTTCTGAATCAACGTATGGTAGGGCGCGGCGGACTCATAAAACTCACCCGCCACAATAAGTTTTATATCCAGGTGCTGTTGCAGCATTGGTTCTGCCATGGCCTGCAGCAGCAGGTCGAGCCCTTTGTAAGCCCGGATAAAGCCGAAGAATAAGATGTAATGATACTGCGGGTCCAGCCCTAAAGCGGCACAGGCTGCTGCCTTAGGTTCAGCTTCGCCAAAGTTGTCGTACAGTGGATGGGGCAGGTACACATTTGGCTTGTCAGGCTCAAACAGCTTCAGGTCTTCTAATACGGAGCGCGAAAGCGTGACAAACCCATGGCAGGCACTAAGGAAGTACTTTGTAAAAGGCACGTCTCCCGGGCGTTTCTCGTGCGGGACTACGTTATCGGTAATGGTTAATATGCGGCTGTGCCTGTTTCTGCGGATAATACGGGCGATTGTGCCAAAAGCTGGTCCCATAAAAGGAAGCCAATAGCGGAAAATAACCAGGTCAGGCTTTTTTTTCCGGATGTAGTTACCGGCTCCAAGCCAGGTGATGGGATTCACAGAGTTGATGAGTACTTTAATCCGGAGGCCCTCCGGGGCAGGCTCATCAGCGTACTGGCTCTTGCCGGGAAACAGAAAGGAAGGGTATTGCAGGCTGAAGGTAACAATCTCCACCTCATCACCAGCCTCCTGGAAGGCGTAGGCCAGGCGTTCGTTAAATGTGGCCATACCGCCACCGCGCAGCGGGTGCGCCGGCCCTATAATAACTACCCGCTTCCTCATGCTTATTTCCTCAGTGCGCCTACCCGATCCCGTATAAGGTATTCGTTCCGTTTGTTTGTGCCCATGGATATCATTTCGGCAAGAAAGCCTGCCAGAAACAGTTGCACCCCTAGTACAACGGCCACCAAGGCCAGAAAAAACAATGGCTGATCTACAATGTCGCGTACCCGGCCACCGAAGTAAATCCCTAACATTTTCTGGGCTATCAGCCAGATGGTAATACCCAGGCCCACCACAAACATGAGCGTGCCCATGGTACCGAAAAAGTGCATCGGGCGCTTTTTAAAGCGGCTGACAAAAGTGATGGAAAGCAGGTCGAGGAAACCGTAAACGAAACGCTCCAGCCCAAATTTAGTGGTGCCGTACTTTCGTTCCTGGTGTTGTACTACTTTTTCCCCAATTCTGGTGAAGCCGTTCCACTTGGCAATTACTGGTATGTAGCGGTGCATTTCGCCGTGCACCTCAATGCTTTTTATCACCAGCTGGCGGTATGCTTTGAGGCCACAGTTAAAGTCATGCAGTTGAATGCCTGATAGCTTGCGGGTAGCGGCGTTGAAAAGTTTAGTAGGAATAGTCTTGCTAACCGGGTCGTAGCGTTTCTTCTTCCAGCCACTCACCAGGTCGTACCGCTGGTTCTTAATCATGTCGTACAGCGCCGGAATCTCCTCCGGGCTGTCCTGCAGGTCGGCATCCATGGTGATGACCACCTCGCCGGAGCAGCGTTTAAAGCCCTCGTTCAGAGCCGCCGATTTGCCATAGTTGCGGTTAAAGCTGATGCCTTTCACCGTATTGTCTTCGTCTCCGAGGCTGCAGATTACCTCCCAGGAGCGGTCGGTGCTGCCGTCATCCACCAGAATCACTTCATAGGAAAACTCGTGCGCGTGCATTACGCGTTTGATCCAGCGCACAAGCTCAGGCAAAGACTCCTCCTCGTTGAAGAGGGGAACCACTACCGAAATATCGTAAGGATATTGCATGTTTTATTCAAACTCCGGACGGCTTTTCTTCATTATCGCTGAGATGATCAGGGAAAAGAGAAAGCCAATAATTAAAGTACTAACGGCTCCTCCTAGAATCATTGTTAACGGACCCTGGAAGTTTTCCGCCATCGCCATACCTGCATCAACCTGCTCGTCTGTCAATCCCTGTTCCAGCATCTCTACACGTTGCTTCTCCATTACACGCGCCATATAGCCAGTGTCCACAAACTCGGTGTATACCCAGATAAACAAGCCGGTCATGAGTCCAAATACTGCTCCTAACAAGGTGCCGATTCCAAGCCCCTGCCCGTATGACATGTAGCCTAAGTTCTGCTCCCTGTAATTTTTCATGCCCAGCACGATGCCTGCAATCAGGATAGCATAGGCCAGGCTGCTGACCCATCGGTTGTCCCCCAGGTCTGTTACCATAATAATGGCCTGAAAAACCACGCCTATCAAGCCAAAGAGTAACCCATACTTAAGAGCTACTGATGCTACAGAAGGTTCTTTTTCAATGGTAGTCATGTGTTAGCTGTTTATAGAATAACGTTTTACTTTCGGAAAAAAACGGCCGCTATCAATGAAAAAATCCCGCCTACAAAGATCCGCCTCACAAAATCATCGGCTGCCAGCATACTTGGCGTTATAGCATCTAATGCTTTATACCCTTCTTCGTACATACGCTCCCCCAGCATCTTTACCTGTTCCTCCCGCGTCTCATCCAACAAGGCTCTCATCTCGGCCACATGGTTCTGTATTATCTCGGGTCCTACCAGGTAGATGAACAGGAACACCATCATAGCGGTTGCCATGGCTGTATAAAAAGCCACCGACAGCCCTACTCTGAATCCCTTGCCAAAGCTCATGTTCCCGTCGTTGAACAATTTAAAATAACGAATGGCCAGGAATATGAACACCGGGATAGGCAGGTAAGTCAGGCGCCCCATGTCTCCAAAGGGATTGTAGCCCATAAAATAAAGGACTACTATCAATAAGAAACAAGCCAAGCTACACAACACACCGTAGCGTATCCCAACTCTAATAATTGTCTGATTCAGCATTCTGCTACGCCAGTTCTGTTAACCTTTTGTCAACAGAACTTCAATATAAGTATAAATTATTATTAAAAAGACTGATTGAGCACTACCTGCCCCTTATGTATGGTGCCGATTACCTTTCCCTTCAATTCCTGCCCAAAGAAAGGGCTGTTTTTGGACTTTGACTTTGTGGTGGCTTCAGATGGCGTCCAGGCGATGTCCGGGTTAAAGAGTGTCAGGCTGGCGGTTTCACCTTCTGCTATCTGAGGTTCGGGCAGGCGCAGCACCCGGCGCGGACCGGACGTGAACTTCGCCACCAGTTGCTCCGTGCTTAACACGCCAGACAGTGTGCTGTTAGCAACAGCAAAGGAGGTTTCCAGGTTAATGATACCAAAATCGGCCAGGTCAAACTCGAGCCGCTTTGCCTCCGTATCGTGCGGCATGTGCGCCGACACCAGGGCATCGATGGTACCATCCTGCAGCCCCTGCCTGATAGCCGCCACATCAGCTTCGCTTCTGAAAGGCGGGGCTACTTTATAATTTGTATCGAATGGTATGATGGTCTCATCGGTAAAGGCTGCCTGGAAGCTGGCTACATCGCAGGTTACCTGCAGGCCTTCTGCTTTCGCTTTTCGCACTGCCTCGATAGCGGCTGCTGTGGAAAGCAACGAAAAATGCATCCTTCCTCCGGTGTAGGCCAGCAACTGCAGGTCGCGGGTCACCATAATTTCTTCTGCCATCGAAGGAATGCCCTTCATACCCAGGCGGGTGCTGGCTTCGCCCTCGTGCATCTGCCCATGGTCGGTGAGGCGGGTATGCTCCGGCTTGTTCATAAGCAGGCCATCGAACAGCTGCACATACTGCAGTGCCTTCAGCAGCACATCGGCTCCCTGCAGGGGCTTGGTACCATCTGTAAAAGCAACGGCTCCTGCCTGGTGCAGGTCAATCATCTCAGTCAGCTCCTTGCCCTGTGCGTCTACAGTGATGGCTGCTGCCGGCAATAGGCTTACGGGCAGTTGCTGCGACCGGCTCCTGATGTAATTAACGGCTCCTTTTGTCTGTACTACCGGCTCCACGTTGGGCAAGGTTACCACCTCTGTGAAGCCACCAGCCGCAGCCGCAGCTGCTATAGAGTACAGATCTTCTTTATGCTCCAGTCCCGGGTCGCCCACAAAAGAGAACATATCCAGCCATCCTGCCGACACACATAACCCATCTGTGGCAATGGTTTCGTCCGCTTCCGGTGTTTCCTGTCCTATATAAGTGATGATGCCGTCCTGTATCAGGATATTTTGTTTTTGTAAATGGTACTGGGATTGTGGGTGATAGATTGTTGCTGCTTGGAGAAGTATTTTCATTTTAGAGGAATCTAATAAGTGCTATTTCGGCCATCAGGAAAAACAGACACAATATTAGGCAATATTTCCAAAGCTTTACGCCAAAATAACTTTTTTCGAATTCTCCCTTCACTGAAAAAGCATCACCGCCGGCATAAACATGCACATTCCGGCGGTCTGCCCCTACCAGCGCTTTCAGTTCGTCCGGTGAATACTGCACCAGGTAAGATTCATTTTTGCCGTAGTTAAAGGCCAGGGTTGTGATAGTGGAATCCTGGAGCTGCAGGTTATAAAAACCGGCTTCATCCATATCGGCGGGTGTATCAAAGTATAGCCTCCCACCCCGCACCTGCTGCTCCGGTATAAAGGCAAGGCTATCCTTCTGCAGCGCGTACACCCCCTCCTGCTGCCTTTTGCTGATGGCAGGCACCTGTATGGTGTTACCAGCTAAGGTATAAGCCAGCGCCTGCTGCTGCTTATAACTGCTAATGGCGAGTTTGTACATAATAGGCACAAACAGGGCATGATTGGCCAGGGCACTGTAATCTTCCTGAAGCGGAGCCGCCATCAGGTATACATGGCCACTGCCCCTGTCGAACCTTGACAGGAAGGAGGCGCCTCCCCTGTATTTCAGGATGTCTTCTGATGCCCTTGTCCAGGCGACACTACGTACCGCAGCAGGCATCTGCATCTTGGGGTCATAGTCAGAAAAAATACTCCGGAAGAAAGGGTTGTTCGGGTCCGGGGCAGCCAGGCTTGTTTTACTGCTTGCCGCTGTAACCCCTGTAAAGCTGGCAGGTATGTTCAGGTTCTGAAATAAGGTGATATAGCCCGCCACGTCGCTTCCTGCCGGTGGAATAACAGCTACTGTGCCTCCGGCTTCCACAAAGTTAGTAACAGTGGCAGCCAGAGCAGACGAAAGATTTGATAGACCATTTAGGATGATGATATCAGATGTACCTAACTGCGCATAGTTAACGTTGCCTGCACTATAGGATGTAAAGGCAAAGAAAGGTTCATTCTGGTACAGGCGCTGAAGCGAATTACCAGGACTTTCCGTTATCTCTGTTACCTTTACTTCAGTAGAAGGCGATAAAACAAAGTAGTAGGTGTTGTCAAACTCCACAGGATAGTCCTCTACTAGCACATAGGCCCTTTTGGCTCCTGCCCCGTTAACCCTGAAATTCATAACAGCTTCTGTTGCTTGCTGGGCTGGTAAATCAACACTGAGTGCCGCTACCTGCTGATCCTCGATCATCAGTTTTACCGGTACTCCATCTACTGCCTCGTCTCCGGCATTAAACAAACTCACATGCAGGATATTCTCTGCTGAGGGCCTGATAAATTCATCTTCAAGGTAAACAGAGTCAACCGCTACATTGCCCGTATTTGCCGCCGCAATTGGCACCAGGTGTATCTGTGTCGTGCTGTCATACCTGTGTAGTACTGAAGGCTGAAATGTGCTTCTCTGAAAATCAGAAAGGATAAAGGCGTGAGAGGGTTGGATAGCAGAGGCGCTGAGGGCGGAGGAATAATCTTTAGCAGAAAAGTCAAGCCCTTCTAAGTAACCTGTTGCTTCTGCAGCCTGCACGGCAGCACCATACTTTGCTCTGTTACTGGACGCCACTTTGAAAGATGTTGAGGCAGGAAACATGCTTACAATTTCCTTTGCTCTGTCGGATGCGACATTCAACAGTGACAAGTCCTGCTCCTCATGCAGATTCTGCATGCTATAGGTATTATCCACCACAATGCCCACCTGCGAGGCATCGGCAGGAGCAGCGGCATTTGAAGCAGGCAGGAAAGGTTGTGCAAAAGCCAGCACCAGGAACACAATAAACAAAATGCGGCACAGCAGTATCAGCAGCTGCTTCAGGTTTCGCTGGCTAGCCGTCAGATCTTTGGAAGCCTGAATAAAACGGACGTTACTGAAGACAACCCGCTTTGCCCGCTGCAGTTGCACTAAATGAAGTACAACCGGCAAAGCGATAGCAGCAAGCGCAAAAAGGAAAGACGGGTATAAAAAAGCCATAAGACAAGTTAACGAGGAAAGCCTTGAAAAACAACAGCCGATTTGCTGCTATACTCCTAAACGGAACCTCCAGTTATAGGATGTTTTAGATTAGTTGCCCCTCCTATGGATACTCCGCCTATACTAACGAAATCTTTTCTTATAAATTAAGTGAAGAGGCACACATTATTGCTTTCTTCTGCCACTGTCGTTATGATTTATTATATCTTAAGGCAAGATTGCCTCTCCCATACAAAGGCCCTTTGCATCCTAAAGCATCCGCTACATTTAGTATTAATATTGCTCAGACCTTTCACCACACCTGCACTTCTTTTGTCCTAGCAATAAGGGAGTTGAAGGGCTTCATTTTCGTTAGGGAAATGCTCACTCCAGAAGACCTGCAGCAGTTAAAACTTAGGCCGTAGAAATTCCACCGCAAGCCGGGCGGCGGCCTCTCCTTTCCCCGCCGTCCATAGTATGCCTGAAACACAAAACACCCCCTGCTGATTTCTCTGCAGGGGGTGCTTGNGGCAGATGTAGCCCCGCACCCTCGCCCCGTAGTAGCTGCCCAGGCCGCTGGGCGCCTCGAACAGGCCCAGCTGGCTGGTGCTGCTTGGGCTGGTACCCAGGGGAATATCTGTTACGCTGCTGCCTGACACCCCGTCCCACTGTTCCCTCAGGATAGTGCCTGTAGCGGAACAGGTGGAGGAGGGGATAGAGGTGAAGCTGGCGGTATAGGTGGTGCTAACATCCGGCACAGTGATAGAACCTCCACTCACTGTGCCCGACGACCAGTTGCTGAACTCATACGAAACGCCATTTAGGGTTTGCGGTGAGGGAGCCTGCAAAGGGATGATCATTCCCGAAACATAATTCTGTGAATAGGGGGTGGTCTTCACCTGGCTATTCAGTGTTAGCTGTAAACCCGCCGGATTGGTAGCCAGTTTCACAGTAGCAATCCTCGGGTCAAGGTCAATGGAATCCTGGTGCGTCAGTCCCTTTGAGTCCTGTACGGTCAGTATGAGCCGGTACCATACGTCTGTGGATGTCTCTCCCTTATTCGGTATTGTAAAGGAGCCGCTTTTAGTACCACTTGCCACAGGTGGTCCGTCGTGTTTGTGTGTGTTATGATGAAAGTTAACGGTCCAGGTAAAGGCGCTGGCCGGCAGGGTGCCGTCTTCGGGGTCTGTGCCCGTGCCCTCGAAAGAGATAACAGTTCCAGCACGATACAGCGTATGGTTGGCAGGGGAGATGATTTTAGCTGTCGGAGCAGCATTATATGTCGTTACCGTCAGGGTGGCCGTGTTGCTGGTGACACTACCTACCGAGTTGGAAACAATGACCCTGTATTGTCCGGCGCTGGACGAGGTGGTGCTGGCAATGGTGTAAGCGTCTCCTGTGGCTCCGGAAATGTTAACGCCGTTTTTTTGCCATTGGTAACTCAGGGGTGCCGTGCCGGAGGCACTTACGCTGAAAGTAGCGGATTGCCCCTGCGGGACAGTTAAGCTGCTCGGTTGGCTGGTAATAACGGGTGCGCTGTTGCTGGTATAAATGATTTTGTATAACGCGTCGTCATCACGGCTGAGGTAATACAGGTTGCCATCGTTACCCACCGTAAGGCTAAGGGATTGCCCGGGCAAACCCGTAATGAAAGGAGAGCGAACTGCGGTGCTGCCGGATACATCAATAAAATTAATCCAGTTGTTGCACAGGTCCTGGTAAAAGTATTTGCCGGTGTAGCTACTGGGGTAGTTTGTGGTAGTAGGATTAAAAAAGGTGCCCCCGGTAATGGCGCAGCCACTGCCATCGCCCCAACCGTGCGGGTATGCATAAACAGGGTTTGTATAAGCGCTGTTGCTACTGTTGCCTTCTGCATGAGGCCAGCCAAAGTTTAATCCGCCACTTGTTGCATCGTTTATTTCTTCCCAGGTATTCTGGCCCACATCATTTACAAATATTCGGCCGGTTCCGGGTTGAATGCCAAATGTATAGGGGTTTCTTAATCCATAAGACCAGATCCTTTTTCGCTGTTCTGTTCCGCTGGTGTAGGGGTTGCCTGCAGGTACGCTCCCATCGGAGTTGATTCGGAGCATCTTTCCGTGATATGTATCGAGGTTCTGCGCATGGTCTCGGTTGGCATTATCACCTACGGCTATGTATAACTTGCCATCCTTGCCAAAATGCATGGCTCCGCCGTTGTGGTTGTTTGCACTGCTTAAAGGGTCCAATTCAAGAATCACCTTTTCACTTCCTGCCAATGCCACATCGCCATTGGCTGTGAAGCGGCTCACGCGGTTGTGCAGTGTACCTGTCGGGACAGTGTAATAGAGGTAAAGGTATTTGTTGGTGGCGAAGTTCGGGTCCAGTGCAATGCCGATCAACCCTCTTTCTCCAGAGGCGTTGACACTCAGTTGCAGAAAGGGTTCTGATAGTAAAGTGCCATTTTTTATGACGAGCAGCTTGCCACCCTGTTCAGCTACAAAAATACGTCCATCCGGAGCAAAGGCGAGTACTGTAGGATTGTTGATACCGCCCGCTACCTGCACCTGACTGAATCCTGAAGGAAAGTTTTGTGCAAATGAAGAAGTAAGGATAGTGCTACAAAAGAATAATGCAAGAAGTAGAACGATGCGGGAAGGTAGGAATAAGTGTTTACTGTGAAATAGAATGAACTGCCGGGGCACACGCACAAAGGTTTTCATGCTGATAAATTAAAATGATAACTGAACCTAATGAGGGTGATAGGAGGGTGGTGGGAAAAGATACGTGGAGGTACGGGTACAAGCTTTCTTTACGAGGGTGGCGCATAATAGTAGGAGTTTTGGCAGGTGCTTTTTAAATAAAGCAGGTGTGGCAGTGCCAGGGGCTGATTTTTTTTCTGCATATATTGGCTTACGCGCCTTAACAGGAGGCAGTAGAGTAGGAGATGGGGCCTGAAACGCAAAACACCCCCTGCTGATTTCTCTGCAGGGGGTGCTTGTTGTGGGGTTGGCGGCCACCTACTCTCCCGGGTGTGACCCCAGTACCATCGGCGCGTCCGGGCTTAACTTCTCTGTTCGGGATGGGAAGAGGTGCTCACCGGAGCCATAGCCACCATTGTCTTCGCTGCCGTCGTTGTGGCAGACAATGCTGTAATATAGTTCTTGTTTTGACTAGTTGGGAAAGAGAGGGAGAGTGAAAGGAGCGGGCCGCTTTCTACGGCTAGTGCGTGTGCACTTTGAGAACGCGCTCGGGCAATTAGTACCGCTCGGCTTTGCTGTTTCCAGCTTTACACCTGCGGCCTATCGACGTCATCGTCTCTGACGGCCCTTAAGGGAGAT
>NZ_BAAGXV010000005.1:0-15561 GCF_054779655.1 Pontibacter brevis | reverse complement strand
AAGAACCTTGGTCAGACAGGAAAAGAAGGCTGATAATTACCTGGCATTCCTGCTGCTCGCGTGCATGAAGATAATGCTTAGGTATTTTTGAGATAGCTTCTAGTAAAGTGTTGGAAAATAATCCAATAGAACAAGCAGGGGGCAGTCAAATGAATGCCCCCTGCTTGTTTAACTTCATATGAAAAGTGAAAGCTGGATCTTCCTTACAAATCACAGTTTATACCACTTTATGTTTTGCAGCGGCGGCCGGCGGCCTGTGTTCTGGAGTGGGTAATTCTTAGCCAGGTAGTCCACTATAACTGCTTCATCTTTTCCTAAGTCCCATAATCCTTGGTTTTGCTGCATCCACCGGATGGTAGCAATCCAGCCGTCGCGGCTGGCACGTTTGTCTGTAATGAGCTTAGGCGAGTGGCAACTGACGCAGGTGCGTTTCACTACATCTAAACCGGGCGCTACAATCAAACCTGTCTGCTGGTCCAGGCTATCCGCAGGAACAGTGATGTTAATTTTCTGCAAGTCTGTTGAAGGCAAGCCTGAATGGGGACGGGACTGCCTGGTACCAGCCAACACCGTTACAGCCAGCACTGTTGAAGAAAGAGCCAGCATGACTTTACGACGGGTAAGGCAAAATGTCTTCAAACTCATAGGCATAAGCTTTGCAGAAATCAGATTTTTGATTTTGTAGATACTTTTATGCCGCACTGCTAGCTGATAGCCTCTACAGCAATGCGGTGGCAGGCATTGTTAAGGTAACCGCCAGGGTTCCAGGCGGGCACCAACATGGGCTGCATCACCCCTTTGCTGTCGGTTGCCCGTGCCCATACTTCGTAGTAACCTGCATCCGGTAATTTAATTTGTGTTTGCCACTGTTGCCAGCAGTTGCGGTTGCGGGCAGCCTTCAGTTCACATGCCTGCCAGGTAGCACCATAATCCCATGAAACATCTACGGCGGTAATTTGCCTGTCTCCGGCCCAGGCTTGGCCCCGAAGGGTGAGCGGCTTCTGAGCAGCAAACTGAGCGCCTGTTTTAGGATACGTTATCAGCGACTTCACTGGCATGGCTTCAATGATGCGCATATTGTCGTTTGTAGCAGCGATTTTAGCACCCGGTGCTACGGGGTGAATCGGTACCCGGTAACTGGAGCCGTTCATCTTCGGGCCATCGTGTACTTTATTCCGGATAGAGATACGGTTTACCCATTTTCCGCTGGTAGAGGCAGGCCACCCGCCGAAAACAAGGCGCAAAGGGTGCCCGTGAATCAGGGGGATGTCCTTCCCGTTCACAGCATAGGCCAGCAGGGCTTCGTCTTCCAGGGCTTTTCGCATGGGCACGCCCCTGGAAATAGGTACTTCGTTTTTCCCGCTCAGGTGGGTATCGGTGCCATAGTAAGCGAGGTAAACAGCATCTTTCTTCATGCCCGCTGCCTCCAGTAAGTCGCGCACGCGCACACCTGTCCATTCGCAACAGCCCACGCCGCCTGTCGTCCACTGATTGCCTTGTCCCGGTGGGTTAAATTCCGCCCGCCCGTTACCGCCGCACTCGTGCACCAGCTGGTAGGTATAGGGCTTGAATTTCTTCTTTAAATCTGCCAGGGTGAAAACAGCAGGCTTCTCAACCGACTCGCCATCAATGGTCAGCGTCCACTTTGTAACGTCAACAGCTACGGGAGGCAAGCCGTTATTACGGACAAAAAGCTTCTCTACAGGTGTTATTGCATCGTCAAGTAAATGCGCGGGTGTTTCAATATTCCAGGGCCTGTCGCTGAGCACCACCATTTCCGGATGTTTCTCCTTCAGGCTGAAGCCATTGGCCAACGTTAATCCCGCATGCTGTTTTGCAGCAGCACCTGCTTTAGCTAAAAAGAAAGTGTTGCCCATGGCCAGTCCAGCCAGGCCCAGGGCACCTTTAAGTAAAAAATGCCGGCGATTAGAGGGTGTATGCTGCTGCTGGTTGGCAGGTGCATTTGCTTTCGTATTCATGTTTTATCAGAAGTTTGGCGTATGAAACCACATGCGGCATTAATGTGCCGGGGTGGAACTCCTCCATCTAAATCTACAATTAACCTACTCCAATTACAAGCCATAAAGCGGCACCGGCCACAGCCACCCACAGCAGGGCCCCCTGTAGGAGCGGTTGCAGCCCTACCGCCAGCAGTACTTTCCGGGACAGTCCGGCTCCTATCAGGAACAAGGTTAGCGTTAAGCCAGCCCTGGCTGCCATGACCAGGTAAGGCGCGAAGTGCTGCACTACCGGAGCATACGTGTTCAGCACCAAAGCCAGTATAAACAGGAGTATAAAGTAAGGAACAGCTATTTTTCCTGCCTTCTTTTTATAGACAGTGGCAGAAATCAATGCCACCGGAACAATCCACAGAGCCCGCGCTAATTTCACGGTCGTAGCCACTTCCAAAGCTTCGGCGCCATATGTGCCGGCTGCCCCAACTACAGAACTGGTATCATGAATGGCAATGGCGCACCACAGGCCAAACTTGGTTTGAGATAAGTTCAGGTATTGCCCGATAACCGGAAAGAGAAACAAAGCCAGGGAGTTGAGAATGAACACAACACCCAGAGCCACAGATATCTGCTTTTCTTCTGCTTTAATAATGGGGGAGATGGCTGCAATGGCACTGCCGCCACAAATGGCTGTACCCGCTGTAATCAGGTGAGAGATTTTCTTTTCGATTTTCAGCCATTTTCCTAAAAAAGCACCTGTAACCAGTGTCCCTGCTATGGTGGCAACTGTAAAAAGAGCGCCTTCTCTGCCAGCCTGTAAGGCATTGTGTACGTTCATGCTGAACCCCAGCCCTACCACCGAAGCCTGTAGCAACACGTGCGTGGCTTTCTGGTTCAGGTGCAGAAAGGGATGCCCGATAAACTGCGCCACAATGAAGCCTAACAGCAAGGCCACGGGCGGGGAAATGAACGGCGTCAGGCACAACACGACCAGGATAATAAACAGCAGTTCACGAGTGGTGATGCTGCGATCCAGCAGTTCTTGTAGTTGTGCTTTGTTGATGAAATTCAAGGTCTCCGCTTTTTCCATTTTCAAAATCTCCGTCTGGAACTGACATGACAAATCTGGTGAAATAAGCTGCCGCAATCAAATCATAAAAAATGATGCGCTATTATTTTAAGTTATAATGGCGAAGGCAAAAGCGTTTGAACAACTCCGTTAAGCGGGAGGTTTGCCCATGCAGTTGCACAAATTGAAAGGTGCGTGAAATCGAAACTCCCCTGATATCTATTACCCGCAGTTCGTTCCGGATAAGCTCTTTGGCGATGGCATGCACCGACAGGAAGGCAAAGCAATCGGCGTGGAGCAGGTACTGCTTTATACTTTCCGTGTTTTCCAGCAGAATGTCAGGGTGCAGGTCTTTTGGATGCAGGTTTACTTTAGCCAGAGCTTTATAGACAACGTCCAGTGTGCCGGAGCCGGGTTCACGAAGAACCAGGGGCAGCGTTTTCAGTACTTCCGGTTTCACCTCTGCTACTGCTGCGGCTTTGTTCGTAGTTCGGGTCACCAGCACAATTTCATCTTTTAAAAACGGGGAGTACATCAGTTGCGGGTGATGCGAAACGCCTTCTACTACCCCCAAATCAATTTTTTCGGCGATAACCTGTTCTTCAATAAAACCTGTGTTGCCAGCCAGGAAAGAAAAGTGAACAGCCGGGTGCGCTGTATGGAAGGATGCCAGTACTTCCGGTAAAACATATTGCGCCAGGGTGGTGCTGGCACCAATCCGGACATGGCCACCTGCTGTTTCCTGCAGTTGAGCCAGTTCATTTTCCAGGGCTGTATAGGTCTGAAATATCTTCTCCGCATACTGCTTTAGAATGACGCCGGCAGGGGTGAGGCTAATGCTGTTGCCGTGCCGCTTGACCAGGGCAATGGCTAATTGTTGCTCAAGTTCTTTGATGTGCTTGGTTACAGCGGGTTGCGTGATGAATAGCTCCTGCGCTGCCCTGGTAAAGCTGAGCTTTTGGGCCACTTTATAAAAAACCTGTAGGCGGAAATCAAAGGTCATATATCAGAATCGTGGATGAGGATGGCTTTCTATAGCCCTAAGCTAAGAAAATATAGTGGGAGATGGGTTAGGAGAGAATGCACCAACACAAACCTGTGCGGGTACTGAAACAAAAATGCCAGCCGCTTTTGCAAGGGCTGGCATTTAAAGTACTTCAGTTATTCCTAGGGATTCAGGATTTTGCTGTCCACGTCAAAGGTCAAAGTTCCTCTGCCGGGCTTGCCATCATCTGATATTCCTTCGGCGATAACCCTGTAAGTGGTGTTGCGGTCGGCGGTAAAGAATGTTACCGTGGCCTTTCCACTGGCATCTGTTTTTACACTCGGGTTCCAGTAGATGGTAGTGCGCAGGTCGGGCTCATTGCCGCCTTCACCGGGCTGGTCGTAGCGAGGGCTATAGAATTCCCTTACTTTGCTATAACCTCTGGCCTGATGTACAATAATGTAAGTGCCAGGCTCTGCTACTGTTTCCTGTTCGCCACCACGCTGGGTGAAGAAGGCAATTACGCCACCGGAGGCGCGACCGCCATAGATACCTGCATTGGCGGCATTCTTCAACACTTCCACACGGCTGATGTCGAATGGATTCAGGCTTGAAAGCGAACTTTCTGAAACAGGCACACCATCTATCAGGTAAAGCGGTGGCTCCTGCTGGCCCCTGATGCTGGCCCGGAACTGGTTTTGCCCTAAACGAAACACCTGCAGGCCTGCTACACGCCCTTGCAGGCTTTCCAGGATATTACCAGATGGCGCAATGGGCAACTCCTTACGGTGTAAAACCACATCTGCTTTCTGGTGCAGCGAAAACGGCACATAAACATCTTCTTCACCCTGTATAGCTACTTCGGGAAGCAGGATACCTCTTAATGTATAGGCTTCGTCCATGTCAGTTCCAGCAAGAGCCTGCCGGCTGCTCGCCTGCACAAAATCCTGTTGTGTATGTGCTAACAGTGCATCCGACCATACTGCAGGAGCGGCAGGTGCCTGTGGCAGGTAAGAACTCTCATCCACCACTACCTGCAGGTGCTTACGCCTTCCCCTGGCGTCTGTCCCCTGGATCACCACATCGATGTTGCCCCTGAAGTCAAAGCCCCTAAAGGCAAATTCTCCCTGGCGGTTTGTTTCCGTTGTGATAAATGCCTGGTGCTGCCCTTGCAGGTACAGCAGCACTTCTCCGTTAGCAACAGGCTTGCCTTTGTTTGTTAAAAGCTTTCCCCGTATGGTCAGGTCCTTTTCTGCTGCATAAGGCACGGCAGGGAAGGTGCCTGATGTGGCTTGCTGCCAGCTGAACCGGCGCCAGCCCTGTGTCATGAGCAGGTACTGCAGTGCTTCTTTCCTTTGTGGGTCATTGCTTTCAAAGTAATAGCCAGGCTGCTCCACATGCCCTCGCAGGTCAGATGTCAGCAGCAGGTAGCTCTTGATACCGAGGCCATGCTCTTTTTGCTTTACCAACTCATCATCGGTTACAGCCAGCGAAAAGTCGGTGGCTACCGGCTTGCCGTCCTGGTTTTTTGCTTCCAGTTGTAGTGTCACGCGCTCTCTTCCGGCATATGATTCTTTGTCGGCTGTTACCGTTACATCAAGCCCATCCTGGTTATCCACGAACACAAGTCGTTCGGCTAGTGCCTCCCCATTGGTACGGGCTAAGTTGAAGCGGGCAATCCCGGTAGGAAACGCTCTTTTGGGTACTTCCAGCCGGAAAGTTTGTCCCGGCTCCAGTTGCATTGTTTGAGAGTATTGTAAAGCATCCTGGCTGATGCCGGTCAGCACCAACGCCTCCTGCTTGTTTTGGTTTCCTGCTACCGTTACCTGTAGGGCAGTACCATTGGCGGCTTCATCTACTCTCAGGACGTAACCTGTTGCCTTTGCCGCTGGCAAGGCATATTCCAGGTTTTTGCCATCCTGCGTTGTCACCCTGGCAACGTAGCTGCGGCCTGGCTGTGGCTGCAGTTCAAAGGCACCCATCCCGAGGTGCGTGTCCTTAAAATCTACCAGCTTTTGTCCCTGATTGTCAAAAACACTACCCGAAACGGCAATTCCTTTTCCCGCAGCACCTGTTGCTTTAAAAGCAATCCGGTTCGTAAGCCCCTGTACCATGTCACCTCCCTCAGGAAAGAACTGGAAGTCAACCTCCCTCGAAACGGCGGCTGCAGTTTCCTTCGTCGTGTCGGTGCCTGGACCCAATATGTTGATGGTTCTGATAAAGAAAGTGTCCTCACCGAAATTACGCATCCATTGGGTGTAGGCAGAAAGCCTGTAGGTGCCTGCTGGCAGCGTAGCTGGCAATATCATATCGCCTTTCGCTTTTCCGTTTTCTGCTTTCAGCGTAAGCCGGTGAACAGCTTCATTTTCTGCATTCAGCAAATCAACATAAAGCACCTGGCTTTTAGCAGATGGACGTAAGGTAGCAGCATCCACTACATATCCTTTCAGCCACATTGCCTGGCCCGGCGCATAATAAGGCTTGTCTAACTGCACGTATACCTTCTCAGGTGCATACTGCGCGCGGAGGGTGTCCAGGTAAGACGCCAGCCGCTGTGGTAAGTCAGCCTGCGGACTGACAAATGCCATTGATGCCAGCAGTAATACAGGCACAATGTATAGTAAATATCTATATTTAGCTCGATTCATATCTAAGTGTATTAATATTAGCCTTAGGCTTGTTCTCTTTGCATATAAAAGACAAAAACCATTCCTGAATATGGTATTGCTAGCTTTTTTCGTAAAGGTGCGGGCATTAATTTTTTGAGGGAATCTGACTTAAGTCCTAATGCCTGCATTGCAGCATTAGAATTTGTAAAAGGGCAACATGTAGCTTTTATCCTCTCCTCTGGTGGCGGTACCTTCTGTTTCGAACAAATACCCTGGCCGCGCTTCACTAAGAATAATCTTCCTCAAACTGGCAATTTGTGGCAGTTGAGCAGGGATCCGTGTCAGTTCCTCAGAAATTGTACAGGCTGACTTTACTTTTATACGTATTACCCTTGTGCATGATGTGTTAGCAGGAAGTAAAATGCATGGTAAAAGCTGCGCTGCATGCACATGAATAGCCTGTGTGGCTTCATTTGAAGGTGTAACTAGTAGCAAACTTAATTTTTTAGAGGATGGAAACGGGGAGAACATTGGACAGTTTTTTAGATACAAAGGATAAGAAGTTAGCCTTTTTCCAGAACATGGTTTTGGTAGCGATGGCTGACAAATACATAGATGAGAAGGAAAGTGATTTTCTTCTGTCGATAGGCCAGCAGTTAGATTTGTCTGCAGAGGATACCTTACCTATCACCGACAACCTCTCGTCGCTCTCTTTTATCATTCCGCAGGAGGGGCTTCAGAAAACGCTGGAGTTGCAGGCGCTGGTGATGATGGTGCTGCAGGATGGAGAAGTGGAAGAAAGGGAATATAACCTGTGCCTGGAATACACGCGGCAGATTGGCTACAGTAAGGAAATACTGGATGAGCTCATCTCCAAGTTAGGAAGTAAGGTTAGCTGAATGAGTAGAACACAAAAGCCCCGACCGCAAGGTCGGGGCTTTTGTGTTTTATGCACGAATGAGCAGGAGCATGTACTAGATGCAAAAACTCACCATTACTTACGTTCGGGCACCGTCCAGAAGTGAATGGTGGAACCGTCTACCTCAATTGTCTGATCGGGTTTCCAGTCACCCATATCAAAAGCGTGCGAAACAATGCGGGTACCGGGTTTTAGCTGCAGCAGTTTCGGTCGTAGCTGCATGTTTATCCGGGGCAGTAAGTAAAGTGTTATCACGGTGGCATTGCTTAGGTCCACGTCAAACAGGTTGCCCTTTACAAACCTGACCTTATCGGTGACATTCGCTTCCCGTGCATTGGCGTTAGCCTCGCTGATGCGTTCCGGATCTATGTCTACCCCAGTGCCGTTTGTGCCGTACTTTTTGGCAGCGGTAACCACAATGCGGCCGTCCCCGCAACCAAGGTCATATAAAATGTCATCTTTCTTCACGTTGGCAAGCTCCAGCATGGCATCTACCACCACCTGCCGGGTTGGCACATAGGGCACATCTAAATTCTGGGCCAGTGTTTCTCCGGTCTGCAGGCACAGTGCTGTGCAGATAGCCAGGACAAACGTACAGAGGGAATGCTTGATTACTTTCATCTTTTCAAATTAATATTAGAGATAACTTTCTGAAAAGGACAACATGCTGCCTGCTGCAACACCTTATTACAATTCGCCTATACCGTGAGGGTGACATCCCGGCAAAGGCAGTAAGGGGAGGGGCCTTGGTACCGGCTCCAGTTCCGGCTTTTAAACTCCTGTAATTACGAAGTGTATTGACATTCAGTTGTTTATTAGTGGTTTTTGAAGAAGCAGCAGTACACCCACCCCCATCACCCCGACTCCTACCAGGGCACCCAGCCCGGTGTAGACCAGGCTGGAATAAAATAAATAGGCGCTGGTAAGGCAAAAGATAAGGGGTGTAACCGGGTAGAAAGGAACAGGAAACGGGCGCTCCCGCTGCGGATGCTTCCTGCGCAAAACAAACAGCGCAACGCCCACCATAAACAGGAAGAACCAGAATACAGGGGCTGTGTATTCCACAATGGTTTCGAAGCCGTTCCGTGTAAAAAGCCCTAATGCTATCAAAGCTAACGAAACAGTGCCCTGCACCAGGAAAGCGTTTACAGGGGAGGAGGTTTTAGTATTCCACTTGCCCAGTGCACGGAAGAAACAGAAATCCCTGCCCAGGGCATAGTTGGTGCGGGCACCCGTAAAAATAGTGGCGTTGGCAGACGTTAGGGCCGCAACCGTTACAATAAGCCCAATCAGTACTACGCCACCCTCTCCAAAAGTCATCAGCATCAGGTCGCCTGCTACAGCCTGGGATGCAGACATGCCCTGGAGCCCGAGCACATGCAGGTAGGCAAGATTGATAAGTACATAGATAACCGTAATAATCAGAATACTCAAAATCAGCACTTTTACCATACCGCTGCGCCCGGCCTTCAGCTCTGCTGAGATGTAGGCTGCTTCGTTCCAACCTCCAAAAGTCAGCAACACAAAAACCATGGCTAACCCCAGTGATGGGGTTTGTGTAGAGGGAGCGACGGAGGGTGCTTCTGCTGCCGACGGAAAAAGAAAGGCAGCCACCAGGATAAGGAGGATGCCCAGCGTTTCCAGCGCAATCAGCAGCTTTTGTGCGGCTGTGCCGGCACTTACACCCAGGATGTTGATGCCAGTCAGGGTTATTACCACCAGCACCGCATACAAGGCAGAAGTGTATGCGCCAAAGCTGTAAATCTGTGCCAGGTAATCCCCGATAATAAAAGCCAGCAGCGCGATGGAGCCTGTCTGGATCACACTCATCCGTGCCCATGCAAACAAAAAGGAAAGGCGCCTGCCGAATGCCTGTTTTAAAAAGTGGTAGTCGCCGCCGGTGTGGGGGTAAGTGGTAGTTAACTCAGCATAACATAGCGCACCTATCAGCGAGACAACCCCACCCAGGATCCAGGTCAGCAGGAACCAGGTACTGCTCCCGGTATTGGCTGCCACCAGCGAGGGTGTCCGGAATATACCTGCCCCTACCACAATACCTACAATCACGGCTACTGCATCCACTATGCCCAGGGCGGCTTTGGGTTCACCGCCTCTGCCCCCTTCTGGCTGAGCCACAGGTGCCTCCTGGAGAGTTTCACCTGCTTTCAAGTTTTTTTTCTCATGCATGCGCGTCGTAGAGTGCTGAGTTATTGCTTACGTTGGAGGTACTTGCTTGTTGATGAGGGGTTGCTTTATCCTTTTAATTGTCAACTGATTAGGGTTTTAATTTGAAGCAGCCTGGCAGTGGGCCTGCCGTAACCTGCAGGAGGGGAAGCAGCGAAAACAGGGGCGGATCTGGTATAGCCCTCTGTTCTTCCCGAAGATACTGTTCCGGGCAATATATCCCGGGGCCAGGGAGTTATTTTTATAGCTGGCGTTTGAATTTATCCTTCCCCGGGTCTTCCTCCTGAAAGTTAGGACAACAGATTACATCAGAATAATGTAGAGTAGATATAAAGCTTTGCTATGGGCTGGAACGCTTGCATCCGCTGTTTGAGAAGATCGTGTAATGGCATCTTTACGTTTAGGGTAAGTAACCGAATTTTTTTAATGACTGAACAATGGACGTTCTAAAGAGAAACAATGTAAATGTGAGTGGTACCGGCGAAAAAGCAATGGTCTTTGCACATGGCTTTGGATGCGACCAGAACATGTGGCGGTTTATTACGCCTGCTTTCAAAAATGAGTATAAAATCGTGCTATATGACCATGTGGGTGCCGGTAAATCAGACAGTTCTGCCTACAGCAAAATGAAGTACGAAACCCTGCAGGGGTATGCAGATGATCTGCTCGAGATTTACGAGGCTCTTGAACTGCAGCAAACGATTTTCGTTGGCCACTCTGTAAGCTCCATGATAGGCGCACTTGCCGCCATCAAAGCACCAGATCGCTTCGAGAAGTTAGTGATGATTGGGCCGTCTCCCTGTTACATTAACAGCGACGGTTACAAAGGTGGTTTCTCCAGGGAAGATATAGAGGAGCTGCTGGAGTCGCTGGACAGCAACTACCTGGGGTGGTCTGCTGCCATGGCCCCCGCTATTATGGGCAACCCTGATAAACCGGAGCTGGGAGAGGAGCTTACGAACAGCTTCTGCCAGACAAACCCTGATATTGCCCGACATTTTGCGCATACTACTTTTCTTTCTGATAACCGCGCTGATATCAAAGAGTTGCAAACCAAAACTCTCATCCTGCAGTGTTCTCAGGACGTGATTGCGCCACTGGAGGTGGGGGAGTATGTGCACCAGAATATTAAGAACAGCCAGATGATTGTGCTGAAGGCCACCGGCCATTGCCCCAACCTGAGTGCCCCTGAAGAAACGATAGCAGCCATTAAATCATTCTTATAGCATAATAGGCAATGGGAAAAGCAGATGACATGAACGGGGTGGAAATCAGAAAGCTGATAGAGGAAAGTGCTGAAGACCTTTATGAGAATGCGCCGTGCGGCTATCTCTCCACACTGCCTGATGGTACCATTGTAAAAGTTAATAAAACGTTCCTGAACTGGCTGGGCTATGCGGGCGAAGATCTCCTTTATCAGCGGAAATTCCAGGACCTGCTGCCTGTAGGCGGCAGAATATATTATGAAACGCATTTCGAGCCTTTGCTTCGGATGCAGGGATTTGTAAACGAAGTGAACTTCGACCTCAGGGCCCGGCGTAGAAAGCTGTTGCCCGTGCTGGTTAACTCCGTTCAGATCAAAGGAGAAGACAAGAAGCCGCTTCTTAACCGCACCACCGTCTTCAACATCACAGATCGCAGGAAGTATGAGCAGGAGTTGCTGCGGGCCAAAAAGGCGGCAGAGGAAGCCACCCGGGTAAAGGCAGAGTTCCTCTCCACTGTCAGCCATGAGATACGTACCCCGATGAATGCCATTATCAGCATAGCCAACCTGCTGCAGGGCATGCAGCACACCGAAGAGCAGGCAACATATTTCAGAACCCTGAAGCTGTCGGCCGATAACCTGCTTCATCTCATCAACGACATCCTGGACTACAGCAAAATAGAAGCTGGCAGGGTGGAGCTGGCAGAAAAGAACGTGAACCTGCACGAATTGATACACTCCCTGCTCTGGGGTGTGCATATTACCGCAGAAGAAAAAGGACTCGAACTTAAAGTGGAGCTGGATGAGAAACTGCCGGCATACGTTATCGGTGATCCTGTTAAAATAGGGCAGGTGCTCACCAACCTGCTCAGCAACGCCATCAAATTTACCGAAAACGGCCACGTGCTGCTCCGGGTGCAGGTACTGGAAAAAACAGCCAAGGATGTGTCCCTTGCCTTCAGCGTGGTTGACACAGGTATCGGGATTCCGCAGGACAAGCTTGACAAAGTATTCAAGGAGTTTACCCAGGCCGACTACGAAATAAACCTGAAGTACGGCGGTACAGGACTTGGGCTCACAATCAGCCAGAAGTTGCTGGCCCTGTACGGCAGCAGGCTTACGGTAGAGAGCGAGGAAGGAAAGGGGGCAGCCTTCACTTTTAACCTTCGCCTTAAGTTAGGGGAAGAACCAGCACCCTCCGCCAACAAAGAATTTACCGGGCAGGAACAGGCTACCCCTATACAGGGTGTAAAGCTTTTGCTGGTAGACGACAATGCCGTGAACGTGATGGTTGTCTCCAAGTACCTTGAAAAATGGGGTGCTCACGTGGATGTAGCCAGAACTGGCCTGGAGGCAATAGAGAAGGTGATGTGCAAGAGTTATGAGCTGGTGCTGATGGACCTCCAGATGCCAGGGATGGATGGCTACGAGACTACCTCTAAAATAAGAACCCTGGGCGAGAAATACACCCAATTGCCCGTAATTGCTCTGTCAGCTTCTGCCTCATTTGATTATGAAGAACGGATGGTGGTAGCAGGTATAAACGATTTTGTGAGCAAGCCTTTCAAACCAGCTGAACTGCAATCTAAAATCTACCAGTATACCCGCGCTGCTGCGCAGGAACAAAACAATGCAGTAGCAGCGGAAGAGAACGCAGCGCCTGTATGGCAGCCTGAACTGCATAGTTCGGCGGATCCGGCTTTTACGCTCGAAAACTTCGAAGAGCTACTGGAGGGGAACCAGGATGACCTGGAAGAGCTGGTCCGGATGACGATCCGCAACTTCGAGAACTACAAAAAAGAGTTTGAAACAGCACTTCTTTTCCGACAACTAAAAGATTACAGGGCTAGCAGCCATAAAATCAAGACTACCGTAGAGCTCCTGCGTGCAGGCAGACTTCAGAATGCCATCACCAAAGGCAGGGACCTGCTGGAAGCGGGTACCGGAGACGAGCGCCTGCTGGCAGAGGTTTGCCAGGAAGTGAAGCGGGAGCTGCAAGCTGTTATCCTGGGCCTGAAGGAATCTCTCCTTAGCAGATGGCACCGCACAGGCCCTGACGAGAAGGACAATCCTGGAGAAACAGGGTAAAATGGTATCAAACAAAGAGGAGCGGCTTTATTCGCAATGCTCAGTTGATGATTGTATAAACCACTACTTTCAGACAGGATAATTAAATATAAAGGCCAGGGGTGGTGTACTACCCCTGGCCTTTATCTTCTGAACCAATTCTTAATATTTTATTCTTAATATCTTTCCTTCAGCCAGGTTTGTTACATAGGCTGTTCTTGCCCCGGTCAGTTCCATGTCGGAAGCAAAGCTAAGACCAGCGTGTAAAACATCGTCTGGTCCATCTGTTGCCTGCATGATTTTTCCCGTGCCCGGAATCCAGCCTTCTTGTCCGAACTCACTGAACTGCAAAACAAGCGGCATCCTGTGTATATCCAGTTCTACATCCACAAGCGTTGTAAAGCCCTCCTGGAAAACAGATACTTCACCCTCTGTGTCAACTTCATAAACTTTTGCTTCTCCCTCCGGAAAAGGAAAACCCGTAAGCGTGGAAACGAGAAAGCGGTTTTGATCAAACACAATACCAGTGGGTACAGCATGAATGAAAGGTGGGCCTATCTGCGTAGGGTTTGCTATAGAAGGAAACTCTGCAAAAATGCTTAGCTCTGTTGTCTGGGCATCGCGGCGAAGGACAGCGTTTGCCGCTGCATCTACAAGAAACAGATCTCCATTTGGTCCTTTCGTTAATTTGTACAGGTTGGACTCATGAAAGCCTTCCCCAAGCACAAAGCTTCCTACCTCCTGGTATGCCAGTTCACTTGCCTGAAGAGGGGCGGCACCTGGTACATAGTTTGAAACATCAGCCCAGTAAAGCCTTCCTTCTGCACCATGCGTAATCCAGAGGGTGCCGTTGTCATACATTAGATGGTTTACGCCAGATGGGTTTCCTTCCGGATCGATGACGGAGACAAACCCTTCAATGACGGTATGCACATTTCCTGTTGGAGTGATAACGGATACATGCCCGTCGTTCATGCCTGTTCCGGCTTCAGTGACCCAAAGCCTGTTGTATCTGTCCAGTTCCAGCCCAACTGGGGTAGCCAGCCCTGTTGCGAATTCTCTTGCACCCGGTTTGTTTGGGTCCACCTCGTCCAGGTAGTCCTGGATGTGCTCGCAGGAGCTGAAAAGAAAAACCAGTGGAATTGCGAAAAAGAGGGGAGTCAGTTTTCTCATAGCCAAATAGTTAAGTTAAGAAGGTTATGATTCACTTAACGAGATAAAAAACAGGATGTTTAGAATAATCACATTTAATAAACAAATAATTAAATTCATTTGGTGGTCAGAAACCGGTGCAGGCTGCAGGGCCAACCCTATAATTGTTCCTGGTTTAAGTTTATCAGGCTTAGGGCAGTGCCTGTTCTGGTGTGATAGCGGAGACCGAAGCCTGCCAGGCCCGTCCCCTGCTGGAGCAGGGGATAGAGAGCTACACGCACTTGATGAGCCACTCGCTGTAAAAAATCACGAGCTCACTAAACAATCTTCAGAATAATGTTATATTAGCTAAACTATATTTTAATACGATGTGCTCCGGAACACAGGCAGGAGGAAGGATAACCGCCCGGACATTACCAGCTAATCGTGCACCTAAAAGAATATTAGAATTAAATGGATTTCAACTTGTCGGAATAGTCTATGACGATGAAGATGGTAAGGTACTGGAATGGATATTTAAAAAAGCAGTACCTCACAACAGAAAATAAATCAAGGGCTGTAACAAATCCCTGTCATAGACTTATAGAAGAGATACCTTATAACTAGCAAAAAGCGGGGGTGTGAACCTTTGGCTGTAAATACAATAAAAAAATGAGAGCTTTTAGATTGACAGTTTGGATAAGCATTACCCTGTTCTTTATCTCATGTAAAGACGACGCTGTAAGACCAGCCGATTTGACTGGTGATTGGCAATCGGAGGAAATTTATGTAAATGGACAGCTTCAGCAGGACATGAGTACTTCTACATGGCTCCTTCTGAAAAAGGACAATCTTTTCCAAAGAAACTATGTGGTAGGAACATGGTCATTTAATAAGAAATATCTTGAGCTAACTCCTAATGAAGATTCATCTCTTCAGCCGTTGCAATATGAAGTCACCAATTTTTCAGATAATTCTTTAACCCTGGAAATAACTTTAACTGAAAGAGAGTATCCAAAGGACTTCGAAGGAGTAGAGGCGGATGAGCTGATTACTGTAATTGAAAAGTATAGTAAGAAATAGACAGCCAATGGCAGCAGTCAAACGAAAACCACTCAAATAAATGCGTTTAAATAATCCAGCCATTCCCTCCTGCGAGATGGGTTATCATAAAGCCATACGACTACTTTCAGAATGGCTATAGCTAGGTCGTGTTGACAATTAATGAATGATTTTGTTTTACTGTTGTTTAAGTTTCAAAAAGCTTATGCGACGTTACGAAATCAGCGACTATGACTGGCAACGCCTGTCTTCCCTATGAGCTCCTCCCATATTTAGGGCCGGTCAAAAGTAGAGAATTCGGGTTTCACTATATTCTTTTTTACCCACTCTTCCGGCGTTATGTCACCTAATGAACTGTGTGGCCGGAAGCAGTTGT
>NZ_BAAGXV010000004.1:0-12018 GCF_054779655.1 Pontibacter brevis | reverse complement strand
GGCCTCATCAGGCCCTCAACTTCAGAGCTCCGGTTGATTTATTGGAAGAAATTGTAAATTGAAAAGTCAACTTTCAAATGGCTCAAAATACGGGGGAGCTTACATATGCATGGTGGCAGGAGGGGGATTTGTATGAAAGAGGGGCAGAGAGTTTTTTGGTATCACCTACTAGGAGGAGACCTAGTAGGGCCATATGTTTAATGCGAGTGCAGCCCCCAAAGCAGTTCCCTGCGCCGACTTTCCGGCTTTCACTCTCAGGTCAGGGAACGCTTTCTTTAACAAAGACATAAACACCTTATTTCGGCTAAACCCGCCGTCAACAACTAAAATTTTGAAGTCACTTAAATCTCCTTCAGCTGAAAGAAATAAAGAGTCCAGCTGCTGCTGAATAATCTGCTCCATCAGCTGATGATATGCCTCTTCATAAGTAGGATACAAGGCCAACTCCAATTCTACATGCGTGGCCGAAGCTACTTTTTTATTCAGTAGCGTCTGCTTCTGGTCGAGTGTATTATTATAGCTTGGTTGCAGATAATCTTGTGTAAGCTTCTCATCATATTGTACTGTTTTAAAATAATCCGATGGTTTTTGGTAATGTTTCGCCAGGAGTTCATTTTGCTCCTCATGCACATGACCGATAAGTTTGCGAGATGCCTTTACCGGATTGCCGCGATAAGTTAAATACTGAAGGCAATCTTGTTCTAAGTCTGACGTGCTTAAAGGCTTATGGGCAAAAGGATTCAGGGTGATACCCCAGGTGCCGGTAGAAAGGAGTAAGAAACGCTTGCGGTATTGCTTTAAGTAAGGAATAAGAGCAGACGAGCTGTCGTGTAGCCCTAATCCTGCAGGAATGGTTTCAGACCGGAAGGACGTTTCCAAAGGCCGGTAGTGTTGCCGCAGCGGGGGGAAAAGCTTGTCTAAACCCTCGGCATAAACCCAGGCATGGTAATCCTGTTTCTGAAAGTTCCAAAGGGCGGTATGGCAACCAAGGCTGGTATATTCAGTTAGTAGCTGCCCAGTGAAGAGATAGGCGATGTACTGGGGCAGGTGCAGCGTATGTTTGATTTGCTTAAAGAGACTGGGTTTCTCATGCTTTAACCAGTAAAGCTGCAGGCCTGAATTCAGCATGCCCAGTGATGGCGATGCCGTTTCTTCTGAGAGTAAGCCCTTGTCTCCATAAGTGCTGTAGAATTGGCTTTCCAGGTGCTCCGAGAAAGGCTTTGAGTAGCTGTAAAGAGGCGTAACAGGCTCGCCTGCATCGTTCAGGTGCACAAGGCTGGCGCCATACGTGGTAAAATTCACAGCCAATACGTCATAGCGTGTATCGTCTTCCAAAGCCCTCCATGTCGTGCGAAGCCAACGTGTGAGAGCCTCTAAATCCTCTCCTTTGTCTCCGTCATCATCCACAATTTCTTCAAATCTTACTTCCTCCTCTTTCACAATATGATAGCGCTGATCATATAGCAGGAGTTTCTTGTTTGCTTTGCCAATATCAAAGACGGCGATACAAGGCATCATAATGAGAGTGTTTGGGTAAAAGTTAGACAATAGGTTTGTTGGGCAGGAGGGAAGCTCTTGACGTGGGTCCTCAGTAGGAAGGCAACAACAGCAGACCTGCTTCAGCGGAGTACCATGTAGCGGCAAAAGCTACGTTGTGGCCGCTTCCGGTTTCTGTTTGTTCATCCAGAAAGGTGCCGTGAAAAACCAGAGCAGGGTACCTATAAACATCAACGTTTTATGAAAGCTAAGTTCGATAGCTCCTGCAAACACTAAGAAAGAAGGCACTACCGTCAGAATAAGGCCTATATAGGAGATGATTTTTAAGATAGCTTGCATGATAGTATAAGTGGGTGGGGGTTGCGAAACCTGATTACAATGAATTTGCTGAAACTTTCACTTCCAGCTCTCTTACTTCCTTCTGCTGGTAAACTTTGCTTAAGGCGATGTAGAGCGCTGCAGCAATAAACCAACCCGGCAGCCCCAGGAAGAAAATTTCGATGCCCTGGTAAAAGTTTAGGAATAAGCACACCAGCAAGGTGGCAAGCCACGTAACTCCTGCCGCCACGTTAAAGTTAGTTTTTGCCACGCTGGCATAGTTGCTGCGGAGGCCAACTTTAGGCATGATATAAAAGTCGATGAAGATGATGGCTCCCATTGGCATGAGGACCAAACCATAGAGCGCAACAAAGTCCAGCAGCCTCATCACCAGGGCAGGGAACAGTGCTGCAACAGTTGTTACCAGGCCTACTATCAAGGTTACCTTCCATCTTTTCACAGCGGGCACAATAGACTGTACAGCTAAGCCTGCTCTGTAAATGGTGGGATTAGCGGTGGTCCATCCAGCAATCATCACGCAAATAGCACCTGCTATGCCGGCACTGTTGTAGGCAATAGGACCCGGCGTTACCTCACCGCTCGCGGCAGCCACCAAAATACCGGAGGCAATCCAGGCCATCACATGGCCGATGAACATACCAGTAGTGGAGGCAAAGCCATACTGCCATTTTTTTGCATATCTCAGGATAGAGAGGTCGCCCATGCCTATGTGCATGGCCATGTTGGCAAACCAGGCAAAGAAGGTTACATGCCAGAAAGTGAATTTACTGAATCCTTCCACCGGAACGCCATTCCATATCCGGGTCTGGGCTACTTCCCAGAAGCTTCCTACAGAAGTGATGCCTAACTGTGGCATCACGGCAAAGGCTGCTGCCACAAAGACGAGGATCATCCAGGGAGCGCAAACGTTAGCGAATTTAGATATCTGCTCATACCCCAGGATAGCAACAATGGTGATGACAGTACCTACAAAAAATACGGTGACCATCCAGCCCACGCTGGAAGGATACAGGTCATCCAGGCCGGGCATTGCGATGTTAAAAGGAATACCCACTGCTGTTGCCGCTACCGCAATCATAGAGCCTGCCAGGAAACAGAACATCAAGGCGTTTACAAGGTTATAACCGGATACAAGGTACCTGCCGCATATTTTCTCTAACTGGTAGTACAGCGTGAGCCTGGCTTTTACGGCTATAGGGGCACATAAGAATGCCCAGCTTAATACGGCTAAAATGTTGCCGACCAGCAAACCTAAGAAAAGGTCCGAGGCACTTACGCCATGCACAACAAACAAAGGCCCAATCACAAATTCAGTTCCGGCTGTGTGCTCACCGGCATACATGCCAACAAAACTTTTCAGGCCTTTCAGCTTATGCGCAGGAACCGGCTCTCTCTCATATTCATTGATGGAGTCTAACTGTGAGGCAAGGGTCTTCTTCATTTCTGTCTTTATTTAGATAATAAATTTTCGGCTTGTGCTGCTGCTTCTGCAGCATGTGGCAAGGCTGTACATTAGTGGTAGCCTGCTGGTATCAAATTATCCTGTACCATTGCTGCTTTACTCTTCATTAAGCTATGGATAGAAAGCATTAGATGTGTAAAATAGGCATAATTGATTTCATAACTGTCCGGTAGTGTCCTGTATTAGCGGCTGTATGCGAAATATTTTTAAGCCCGGGAGCAGGCAGCGCACCGGGCTTCTCCAATTACAAAGTACTACCTGAAAGTCAACATCTGTCTGCTGCCACAGGTGCGTCAGAAGAACAACAGGAAACTGCTTCCCCTCGAGTAAAATTTACAGTTCCTCACTACAGAAGCAGCGGCCCATCATAAAGGCAGGTTTAGAACTAACTCCATACGCTTCATTTCCTGATCAGGAATTCCCCTTTCAGCCTTTCTTGTCAGCTACAGCCTATAATGGTTCAATGAAGCTTGCAGGTCAGTTGCTCCGGCCAAGGCCTGTCAGGCGCATGCAAATAACCATTGGGCAATGCTTTCTTTTTCCTGCTACAGGATAGAGCAGGATAGAAAGCTTTTTTGAATGCTATAAATTTAGAATAAGATACAGGTTCTTCATTTTCCGAAGAACGGTTGCAGGAGCCTTTGCTCTGCTAAGGCACAAGGCACATAAAAGGTAAGGCATTATTAAAAAAGCGCATCCAGGTAAAGCGGTGTCACCTTCTGTTTTTCGCTTTTAAGCCCTGCCCGGCATAAGGATACAGGGCACTGCTGTTGTTAAAGCTCCTTTAAGAACCGGCTTGCTATAGGAAGTTCTGATTGTAAATAATTCTAATATGATAACTAAAACGCTTACCTATGAGAAGTAAAAAACAGCTATGGCAGCTAAAAAGCTGTATGGCATTTATACCTTTAGCTCTTGCTGGCGCTGCTCTTCCCCAGGAGGCTTTATCGAATCCTTCTGCTGTATCAGCGAATGTTTTCCAATGGACTATAACAGGTAGGGTAACATCTGCAGCAGGCGATCCGCTGCCTGGTGTAACCGTGTTACTGAAAGGTACCACCACCGGTGCCGCCACCGGGCCAGATGGTTCTTTTTCTTTGTCTGTGCCGGAGACACCCGGAACGCTGGTGTTCTCTTTCGTGGGCTTTAGCCCGGTAGAAAGGTCCTTCTCCGGGCCACAAACGTTCAACGTTACCTTATCGGAAGACTCCGAGGCGCTGGAAGAGGTGGTGGTAGTGGGTTATGGTACCCAGAAAAGAGCTGACATTACAGGCGCTATTGCTACTGTAGATTCCAGGGCGATTGAAGAAAGACCAATTGCCAGAGTAGACCAGGCCCTTGTAGGCCAGATGGCAGGTGTGCGCGTGCAGCAGACCAGCGGCGTGCCCGGCAGAGGCTTTAGTATTCAGGTGAGAGGTACAGGCTCGATCAATGCCAGTAATGAGCCGCTTTATGTGATAGATGGTTTTCCGCTGGATGTAGCCACACAAAACTCGGCTGGAGGTTTCTCAACCGGAAATCCTTTAGATAACATCAACCCGAACGATATAGAGTCTATCCAGGTGCTGAAAGATGCCTCCGCAGCAGCCATTTATGGTTCACGTGGCGCGAATGGTGTGGTTATCATCACAACCAAATCAGGCAGGGCCGGAAAGCCAAAAATTACTTTCAATACCTACATGGGTTGGAATGAAACAGCGAAGAAGCTGGATGTGCTGAGTGGAGAAGAGTGGATTGAAAGAGCGATAGAGGTTATCAATTATAACTGGGTAACCTCCGGAGTGGGTAGAACAGCAGAGCAGACGACTGCAGAAAGAGTTGCAACGCATGGTAGTTTCAATCAGAACCTGATGCTGGACGAACGTTGGTTGCAGCCTGGCTACCCGGGGCTTACCTTGATAGACTGGCAGGATGAGCTTTTCAGAAAAGGTTTTGTGCAAAACTACCAGGTGGCCGCATCCGGCGGAAATGAGTTTTTAAACTACTATGTATCAGGAGACTACCTGGATCAGGATGGTATAGCGATAGGCATTGGCTACAAGCGGTATTCTGCAAGAGCAAATGTGGAGGTGAAGGCCAGCGACAAGTTAAAAGTAGGCATCAACCTAAACCCATCTTATTCCATCGCCAGTGACCCAGGCGTGGAAGGCCGTGACAATCAAATGCACGTAGCGACCTCTCATACACCGGTTTCAGAAGATACGGTTGGTATTGACGTCAACGTCGGAAACAACAGGAATTACCAGTGGGGCTTTTCGAGAAACAGCCCAGTAAGAGTGATTGAGCAATCCATCGGAGACACTGAGATTTTCAGAACACTGGCAACCATATATGGCGAGTACAGCATTTTAGACAACCTGGCCTTCAGATCCACCATCAACTTGGACCATTCTGATGCGAGCACAAAAAGCTACAGACCAGCCACAGTGAGTGGTGTGCTGGGCAACAGGCAGGCGTTTGGTAACTTTAGCGGGTACCGCAGGCAAACATTCGTGAATGAAAATACGCTGTCCTACAACACCGTATTTGCTGACAACCATAGTGTTTCCCTGTTAGCTGGAGCCTCTTACAATTTTGGGAGCTTTAACAACTTCCAGATCAGAAGTGCTGAAGGGTTCGGGTCTGATGATATCAGCACACTCAACGCAGCCAATAACATCAATGTAGGCCAGACTTATACAGCCGAAAGCAGAAACACGATGCTTTCTTACTTCGGCAGGATGCAGTATAGCTTTATGGACCGCTACCTCCTTGGGGTTACAGTGCGCCGTGATGGCTCCTCCCGTTTCGGTGATGATACCAAGTGGGGTACCTTCCCGTCAGCCTCTTTAGGATGGAGGATTTCTGAAGAAGCCTTCATGAAGGGGGTAGACTTTGTAAGCGACATGAAGCTAAGAGGAAGCTGGGGAATCTCAGGAAACAACGGTATCGGTAACTACTCCCATATTGCTTTGCTCGGGTTCTCAAACTATACTTTTGGAGGCAACCTGGCAACCGGCCAGGTGCCGCGTAACTTCCCTAACCCTGATTTAGGCTGGGAACAGTCCGAAACCTATAACATAGGCTTAGACCTGGGGCTTTTCCAGAACAGGGTCTTCACTTCATTTGATTACTATACCAAAACCAATACCAACCTCCTGTTAAACATTCCGGTGCCTACTGCTACAGGTTTCTCCAGCGCACTTACCAACATCGGTGAAGTCTTTAATCAGGGATGGGAATTTGAGTTGGCCACCCACAATCTTACAGGCGAGTTCAGATGGGACACCAACATCAACTTGAGCCACAACGAAAACGAGGTAAGGCAGCTAGGCCCTAATAACACGCCGATACAAAGCGGTGACTTTGACCCGCCTCACAACATCATGATGGTAGGAGAGCCCATGAATGTGATTTATGTGGTCAGAAGAAATGGCATCCTGACACAGGAAGACATCGACAACGGGGCAGCACTCTATGGAAACCAGACAGCTGGTGATGTGCGGTACTTTGATGCCAATGGCGATGGCGTTATCACGGCAGATGACCGGGTGATGATGGGCGACAGAAACCCTGATTATACCTGGGGTATCACAAACTCTTTTAGCTTCAAAGGTTTTGACCTTCGGGTGCTGGTGCAGGGCCAGCAGGGTGGCCAGATTTACTCTTTGTTTGGCCGCGCTACCGATAGAACCAGTATGGGCTGGGTAGAAAATACCTTGGGCGTGCACCGCAACCGCTGGAGATCACCTGAAAATCCGGGAGATGGCAGCCGTGGCAAGGCAACAGGTAGATTCGGGTTTATTAAAAACTCGGACTGGATCTATTCCTCTGATTACTGGAGAGTAAGAAACATTACGCTTGGGTATGATTTAGGCAGGTTAATGAGAGGCAACAAATTTGTACAGGGAGCCCGCATTTATGCAAGTGCTGAGAACTGGTTCGGAGCGGATGAATATGAGGGCGGCTACAACCCGGAGGCAGTTAACTCCGGAGGCGACGACTACGGTGCTTTCCCGCTGGCAAAGTCTATGACGTTTGGACTAAACCTCACATTTTAATTAAATCCTAAAAGTGTTAAAGATGAGAAAGTTATCCTTATTTATATGTTCCGCATTAATGGTGGGTTTGATTTCCTGTGAGGAAGAACTGGACCAGGCGCCGCTATCGGATGCCAGTGCGGCTAATTTTTATCGTGATGCTGCTGATTTTCAGCAGGCTGTGAACGGTATCTATGCGCAGCTCCGCCCTTACCCTGACAGGCATTTCAACCTGTCAGAAATAAGGTCAGACAACATGTATGCCACCACAGAGATTGGCGTAAGAGAGCATGAACCGATTAACAATTTTGTGAACACGCTGGAGACTAATTCGCTTGTGATCTCGGCATGGAACGAAAATTTTAATGGCATTATGCGCGCCAACACAGTACTGGACAGACTGAATGTCAGTGCAGTACCGGATGATGCCCAGCGAAACCAGTTTGAGGGGGAAGCAAGTTTCCTGAGAGCACTCTATTACTTCGACCTGGTGCGCTTGTATGGAAAGGTTCCGGTATATAATACTTCTGTGTCTCCTGCACAAGCACTGGAGGTGCCAAGAAGTCCGGTGCCAGAGGTGTATGACCTTATCGTGTCTGACCTGAACACGGCTATACAAACGCTGCCAGCTTCATATGGCGCTGCCAACAGAGGAAGGGCTACCTCATGGGCTGCCAAATCACTGTTAGCGCTGGTGCACCTGACCCGCTCGGCACCTACTTATGGTATCGAGGGCCCCGGATTAGCTGTGAACGAATATGCAGAGGCGCTTACGTTGCTGAATGATGTCATTAACAATGGCCCATATTCCTGGGTAGAGGATTATTCCAACATCTTTGCCTACACGAACGAGAATAATCCAGACATTGTGTTTGATATTCAGTTTCTGAGTGGCGGGCTTGGCACAGGAGGCACATACCCTGGCACGATGGCACCAAACTCTTATTTCAACGCTGTGGGCATACCTTTTCCGGCGGGTCTTGAAACGAAGCCTCTCTCCAACGACCTGATAGAAGCTTACCCTGCGGAAGATGTTCGTTTAGGCGTTGCCGTACAGCAGGGATTTACAGATGAGTTTGGAAACAGTGACCCGAGACCCTTCTTCAGGAAATTCCTGGATGAGGACCGGTACGGCCTGGACCGCTTTGACTGGGGCATTAATTTCCCTATCATCAGGTACACCGATGTGCTGATGATGAAAGCGGAGGCTATTCTTCAGGGTGCACCGGGCACACAGGCGGAGGTAGATGAAATCGTAAACCGTGTCAGAGCCCGAGCCGGGCTGGAGCCTGTTTCGGGAGTAACGCTGGATATGTACCTGGAAGAAAGACGACGTGAATTTGCAGGAGAAGGACATCGCTGGCACGATCTTGTTCGAACGGGTAAGGTGATAGAAGTAATGAATGAATGGCTGCCAACTGAGGACACCCGCAATGTGATGGCGAATAGCCTTGATCCGAATTACATTATCTATCCTATTCCGTTTAGCCAGTTGCAGGTAAAAGAAGGCCTTTACCAGCAGAATCCAGGGTATTAATGCTGTGTTAGTTTAAATTGATGAAAGTATAAAAGAAGAGCGGCCCTGGCAGGTCGCTCTTCTTTTATATTCAATGCAGATTAGCTTTTATAATATCCTGCTTCAGAACTTAAGCATACAGGCAACCAAGCCAGGAACAGTAAAGCTTTACCGGACAGTGCAGGATGGCAACATCAGCAGAAATACCTATTTTTATTTCTAGCCTTCTACTACGCACATGGTAGAGGCTATATGCTGCTGTCTCTACCTTGGAACAACAGGTAGAGACACAGTATCAATCATCAACTCATCGTAAGAAAATATACAACAGAATGATACAGAGCTTAAAGCAGGTAGTTGCAATCCTTATTCTTCTCCAGGCATTCTGCTTACCAATGCTGGGTCAGAGCGCAGTCGGTAACTACCAGTCTGGCTTTAGGCAGCAGGGGAACGAGGTGTTTTTCAGGAACGCCAATGCGGACGTAAAGCTGGAGTTTCAAACACCGGACATGTTCCGGGTAAGGGCCAGTTGGGGCAGAACATTTCAGCCGAACGAGCCTTACATGGTCGTGCAGTACAACTGGCCAGCGGTAGCGGTAAAGGCATCGGAGCAGCCTGACCACTTCCTGCTGCAAACAGACAAGCTCGACATCAAAGTAAACAAAGCTCCCTTCGGTATTGCGGTCTATACAAAGGATGGCAAATTGCTGACAGCTGATGCCACAGGCGGAGAAGGCCTTGTAAAAGATGGGCAGGCCGTTGCTGTAAAGAAGCAGCTGGCGCCGGACGAGCACTTTTTTGGCTTCGGAGAGCGAATGGACTTTTTGGACCAGCGAAACAAAAAGCTCAGCCTGAATGTGGGCAGGGGCAAAGGGCTGCCGCACCACGTGGGGGCTTATAATGTGCTGGAGGCAAACTATTCGCCGGTGCCTTTCTTTATGAGTACCCGCGGCTACGGCATCTTCTTTCATACTGCCTACCCCACAGAGTGGGACATGGGCATGAGCAACCCGGAAAGCTACAGCTTTAAAGCAGAAGGCGGAGAACTGGACTATTACTTTATGTACGGGCCAGGCTTTCCGGCATTGTTAGACAGCTATACCTCCCTCACCGGGAAAGCACCGCTTCTGCCACAGTTTGCGCTGGGCCTGCATGTGGGTACCTATAGCGGAGGCACCTGGGGGCACGAAGCCGAAACATCTGACAACTATGTAGTGGAGCTGGGGCGAAAGTTCAGAACCTACGGCATACCGGCCGATATCCTGCACCTCGATTCTACCTGGCGCATCTTCGGGAAGCAGGGAGGAAAAGGCGCTACTTCTTTTGAGTGGCGGCCAACCTTCAAAGATCCCAAAGGCATGTTCGATAGCCTCTATGCCATGGACTACAAAATGGTGGGCCTGCACCTGCGGCCACGCTTCGATAACGGGGAGCAGCTAAACCTGCTGGCCATGGCGCAGGAGCAAGGCTTTGTATACCCGGAGCAGGACTCGCCCGGGGAGTTTGTGAATTTCTTTGACCAGAAAGCAGTAGACTGGTGGTGGCAGAACGGTGTAAAACGCATTGCCGATTTGGGAGCCATGTTCCTGAAAACAGATGAAGGCAGTGCCTTTGGTGCCCTGGCCAACGAAAGCGACAAAGTGGGTCCAACAGGAGAGGACATCAAGTGGAAGCACAATATTTTCCCGCTTATCTATACCAAGGCTTCTTACGAGAAATTCCAGGAGCATAACGGCATACGTGGCATGGCCCACACCCGCGAAGGCTACGCCGGCATTCAGCGCTACCCATTTATCTGGGCGGGCGATTGGCCAAGCGAATGGCAGTATTTTGCACCTGTTATTAAGGCAGGCCTCAACATTGGCTTGTCTGGTGTCAGTAACTGGTCGCATAACATGGGCGGATTTGAGCACGTGGCTGACCCGGAACTGTATATCCGTTGGGTGCAGTTTGGTATGTTCAGCCCGGTGGCGCACCTGCTCGGCATGGAACACCCGACTTACAAAGAGCCCTGGAATTACGGCGAGAATGCGCTGCGAAACTTCAAGAACTACGACCTGCTGCGTTACCGGCTTATCCCGTACATGTACAGCAACAACTACATCAATCATACCACCGGTGTGCCCCTTATGCGTGCCTTGGTGCTGGAGCACCAGAACGACCCGAACGTATATGATATAGCCGATCAGTACATGTTCGGCAATAACCTGCTGGTAAACCCTGTAACCACGAAGGGTGCCAAGACACGCACCATCTACCTGCCAGAAGGCACCTGGTTCGACTACTGGACAGGCAAGAAGTATGAAGGCAAGCAGTATGTGCACGTGCTCACGCCGCTGGATACCATCCCGATGTTCGCCAAAGGAGGCGCCATTATCCCGATGCAGCCGGAGATGAAGTATGTTGGCGAAAAGCCGGTGAATACGATTACGCTGGATGTTTTCCCACACGGAGCTTCTAAGTTCGAGCTTTATGAAGACGATGGCAGAAGCCTTGATTACAAAAATGGAGAGTTCGCCATCACAGAAATTACTTCAAACCTATCTAACACAGGATTGAATCTGGCCATTCAGAAGCCAAAGGGCAGGTACAAAGTGCCGTCGCACAATTACCTGGCTAAAATCCACTGGAACGACAGGAAAGCACCCGCCAGCATCACAGAGAACGGGAAAAAGATAAAAGCTGTGGCTAACGCTGCCGCCCTGGAACGCGGAGCAGGCTGGTACTACGACGCTCCGAACAACCTGCTCTGGATCAAGACAAAGCGCTCCAACAAAGAAGACATTAAGCTGGATGTGAAAATGTAATGAGAAAGCTAACAGTCCTCCTTAAATGAATAGCACTAAGTTGCCTAAAGCCCCTTCNCGAATTGCCATGAAAAAATCAAAGTTCACAGAGGCGCAAATCATCTTCGCCATCAAGCAAGCAGAGACGGGTGTCAAGGTGGAGGAGGTATGCCGCAAGATGGGCATCTCGGATGCCACCTTCTACAACTGGAAGAAAAAATACGGTGGTTTAGGGGTGAGTGAGCTGCGCAAGCTGCGGCAACTGGAGGAGGAGAACCGGCAACTCTGGGCAGCTGGTGGCGGACCTGAGCCTGGACAAACAAATGCTGCAGGATGTGTTGCGAAAAAAGCTCTGAGACCAGCCCAGTCAAAACGGCTGGTCTCAGAGCTAACAGAAAA
>NZ_BAAGXV010000003.1:0-52895 GCF_054779655.1 Pontibacter brevis | reverse complement strand
GGCAGTAGGGGCAGTTTACCTGGATAGTTATCTCGCACATAACTTCCTATAAACACCCTTGCTGCCATACTTATTCCAACATCATACATTCTAGAACACAGCCCTTTATCTATAGATGCTGGTATAGAGATGAGACTACTGAAGAGGCAACTATTAAAGTTTAATTATTTTGTGATAATAGCTTTTATCATTCTTTATGAGTTCCAGTACATAAAGCCCATGCTGGAGCTGTGAAATATCGAACGTCTTTGTGACAACCTGGGCTTGCAGGACATCATTCAGAAGCGTTCTTACTTTCACTCCTGTAGCGTTGTAGAGATTCACCTGCACGTTAGAAGCAGCATCTATACTTAATTTTACTTCGATGTTTAGAGAAGCAGGGACAGGCGAAACAGTAAATCCCGCATCTGTAGCACTGAATCTACTGTTATGGAATAGTGCACTGGGAGCATAACCATTCGGCCCCCCTCTCTCATTAGGGTATATACGCTGATCTAACTTGAAGTGCATTTTAGTTACCGTTCCATCACCGGCAGAACCCAATACATAAAACTCCTCCAAGTCTATTTCTGTGTTCGATGTTCCATCGTTGTTGAGAAAGATAGGGTATCTTAATGCAGAGCTACTCCAATCAGCTGCAGCATAAAAAGGAACTCTGTCTGACCAATGAATCAAATCATTGGAAAATCGAAACGCTGCTTTAATAGTATGATCTCCACTTCCCATGATAAATTCTTCCATACCTATAAATTCCTCTGTGCCTTTTATTCTTGCTACAGAAAACCTGATGGTGTTTCTGTCGTGGGGGATAACAGGCTTATTTTTGGGACCTTCTTGCTTAAAAAATTCAGCTGCCTTTTCTTTTGTAAAACCTACAGGTAGCGACGGAACCCACCCGCTTCCCGACCACGTTTCGTAACGGGCAGGAGTTAATAGATTGCCAACATGAGAGCGAATAAGCTTTACACCACCATTATTGTTTCTAGATTCATCAACTACGAAAATGTACAGGTAATCTCCATCTATTATGGAGGAAGGGTGTCTGAGCCCAGTGGAAGCCTGTGAGCCGTCCTGATGCAGGTAACCTGCGGACGGCCAGGCAATGGGGCCAATGTCATTTAAATACGCACTGCCCCAGTTATTGTCTTTGCTGTAAGTAGTCCAGTTCCCGTTCAAAAAACCAAAGTAAGCGTCCCAGCAATCCTGGTAAGGTACACCACCTGAATAGGTGCTTCTGTTATTTTTATCAATTACAAAGTCTGTTCTTATAGTATTCTGGTAAAGGTTGTGACCTATTTTCTCATTTTTGTTTTCACCATGACTGATAGCGAAGAGTATTGGCTGTTCCGAAGGTGTATATTCTACCACATGCGCAGAAAAAATGCCGTTGTAGTTTCTTCTCCAATGATAGTTCTCCCATTGGGGTTGATGCTCATATCCCGGACTCTGAAGAAAATTGGGATCATAAAATTTCCCCCACCAATGAGAAGAAGAGACAATCCATTTGACTTCACCACCTTGCCAGCTACCCACGTGCAGAATATCATCCTTTGGCTGACCAAGTGAAAAAAAACTCTTCCACATAGAAGAAAAATGTGTTGTGAAAATGTACTGGTAGGACTCCCCTTTTATCACCAAGGGAGGTGCCTCATTCCAGAAAGCAGGTGATTTTTTAGTGTGCTTAAACTGTGTTTTATAGGTATTTATAGAATAATCTCTCAAATCAAGCGATTGAGCAGATGCAATGAAATTAAAAAGCAAAAAAAAACCTATCAGTAAATATTTCCTCATATACCTCTTGCTTTTGTTAAAAATTTCATACTGGCCTGAGGCTTTATACAGAAATGATAACCTAATTGTTTGTGATATAGAAAACTTTAAAATGGGCAATACTATCAGATTTGAAGCGAGACAAATCTTATGGCACGCAGATCTCTATTTATCAAGCATTTATCGGAGCCGACATCACACAGTTCTTATTGTTATATGCAGCTAGCACTTAGTTATTTAAGTGAACGCATCTCCCTTTTCAGGAATGGAAACAGCAAGTTGCAGCTGCTCAAAAATCCCGTTGAAGATTGCAGAGCATCAATAATGACAGCACTTAGCAGTTGTTTAAAAACTATCACTAAATAGCTAATACAGATGCAAATAGTTCTTTTAGGAGCCGGAATTAAATGTAAATTTGTGCTCTTTCATACGCTAAATTCCATGACAAAGCAGGAGAAAATCCTATACACCCTGATTGTATTATTCTTTGTAACACTGTTCCCGTCATACCTTCGTATAGTCAATATCATCATCACAGGAGGAATAGTAGTATACTGCATTACAATAACTTCGTTGAAGGAAAAGTTAGAAGTGCTTCGGCAGCGGAAATCCATTCAGTTGATGCTGTTCTTTTTCCTGCTGGTACTCATAAGCACAGGTTTATCAGATAACATTGATAAAGGAATAAGCTACCTGGTGCTCCGTCTCCCCCTGCTATTGTTTCCGATAAGTCTAGGATTGGTTTACCTGCGTAAAAGCTTTAAAGAAAAGCTGCTTTTAACCTATGCGGGTATTACAACACTTGTATGTTTACTCTGTTTGGGAACCGCTTTATACCATTACTTCACACTTCAACGAAACGATGCAGTCTATAACGACAACCTCACGCTCCTTATAAAGCAGCAGTCGGTGTACATTGCGCTTCTGGTAAACTTTGCGATTTACATATTCTTATACTTTATCCTGTTCCGCAGAACAGCACACAAAGGATGGATGGCTGTAGCGGTATTATTTATGTTTGGTATCAGCTACCTTTTAGGCAGCCGTATCAATATGGCTGCTTTACTGGCTCTTTGTATTGGCCTATGTGCCTATTACATCGTCAGGAAACGTATGCTGCTGGAGGGGCTGGCTCTGTCATTTGCCTTACTTATCAGTGCTTTTCTGGTATTTAAATTTCAGCCTCAAATGCTGAACCGCTACCGGGAACTGGCTTACAGCAACTATTCTTATGAAAACAAGGGGAGAGAAAGCCATTACAATATGGAACTAACGACTGACCAGTGGAACGGAGCAAATTTCAGGTTAGCAGCGTGGAATTGTGGGTGGGAGTTGTTTAAGGAGAACCCCCTGGTTGGGGTAGATTTGGGAGATAAAAAGGAAGTTCTTATGCAGAAATACCAGCAAAAGAAATTTTACTTTGCTTTTGATACAAAAAAGAATGTCCACAACAATTACCTGGATATTTTATACAGCATGGGCTTTATAGGCTTGGCTGCCTTTCTGGCCGCATGGATTGTGTTTCCGCTTGTAAGTGCAATCCAAAGCAAGGATACGCTGGCCGCGATGATGCTGCTGACACTAACCCTAGCCTTAGTTACGGAAATTTATTTAGACAGGAGTTTCGGGGGTATTATTGCAGGATTTTTTGTGCCCTTTCTCTTAGCAGACAAAACAAAAAAAGGACAGCCGTAGTGCTGTCCTTTTCTGATTTTCACTTATAAAGCAGTCCTTTTTAGGCTGGCAATTTACTACAGACAGAGCTAGGCAGACAGTGCCTCAGCCGGAAGTTGTTCCTCTTCTTTAGGCTGTGTCACCTCTCTTTTAACTGTTATCTCATTGTCCTTCAGATACATGTCTATAGCCTCTTCTGTATCTCCAATGAATTTCAGCTCACCATTCTTTAGGAATGCTGCTCTGTTACAATACTGGCGGATAACGTCCATGGAGTGACTAACTAAAATAACGGTCTTACCTTTTATCCAGGAACTCTCGAAAACTTTTATCGCCTTCTCCTGAAACTTAGCATCTCCAACAGCGAAGATTTCATCCAGAAACATGATATCAGCTCCAGCATTCACCGCGATGGAGAATCCTAGGCGTGCCACCATACCTGAAGAAAAAAATTTAATTTTTGTATCAATAAAACCCTCCAGTTCAGCGAAGGCTACAATCTCATTAAAAATTGCATCAATTTCTTTGATTTTCAGTCCTAATACAGAGCCAGAAACATAAATATTCTCTCTTGCTGTTAGTTCATGACTCATTCCAACACCTAAGTTCATCAACATGGTGGAGCCTTGGATATCAATATACCCACTATCCGTAGGATATACGCCTGCCAATAATTTGATAAGCGTTGACTTTCCACAACCATTACGGCCTAATAATCCGATACACTCCCCTTTCAGAATATCAAGCGACATACTTTTAAGAGCAGGTATATATTTTTTTCTTGAAGGGTTGAATATATTGAAGAGCCTATGCTTTACAGTATTATGACTATCTTCAGAAATCTGAAAGGTCTTACTAATATTTCTTGCTTTTATAGCTATGTTCTTTTCCATGATCAACAATATTAAAGCTTCTCGGCAGCTTTCGACCCAAGTTTGTTTAAGAGTATAAGACCTAAAAATAAAAATATAAAAGCATAGCCATAATCGAAAATCATAAGTTCGAAGTCCGGTGTTTGTCCTTGCATCATCACCCGGCGAGCATTTATGATGATACCAGCTAATGGATTCGCATAATCAAAAGTAGGCAATGCTTCCTTGAACACAGATAACTTGTAAAATATTGGGGATAAGAAGAAAAGAAAAGTAGTAAAAACCTGCCATATCTGAGCTATATCTTTCGCTACAATGTAAATGCATGATAGTATGATTGATAGACCAAGAGATAAAATAAAAATATTTATAAACAGAGGGAATATCCACAAGTTATTGATATTAAACCCCAACGATTCATTTTCAATAAAAACGTAGAAAACGATAAACATCAAGATATTGAAGCAAAACCCAATGGAGTTACTAATGATGGTTGAAATATAAATTTCAAGTTTATCCATATTCGTGTATTCATAGAGGTGCTTCTTTGTGTTTAGGATAGATATTGTACCGGTTGTACTTTCCAGAAAGAAATTCCAAAATACAAGGCCTATAAATATATAAGAGGCGAATGCAGGAATGTCAGCACTTAGTATCACTTTGAATACTATATAATAAATACTAACATCTATAACAGGTTTAAGTAAAGCCCAGAGCAGACCGAGCGTATTTTCGTAATACCTGAGTTTGAATTCAATTTTGGCTAAAAGCCACAGCCTTTCGGATCTGTTAGTGTTAACAAACCAATTGTTTAAAATACTAATCATGATGTCATTTTAATATAACTGTTTTACATGATATGCAATTTTTCTGGCATATCTGTTTCTCTTTATAAGCAGCAAAATCTTATTCGAAATTTTTCTACTAAAGGGAAATTTACTTAAGGTAAGGTAATCTAGAGATGGATTATCTATGAACAACCCTGAACCATTGGACATTTGTAAGTTGTGTAAATCATAGGCAAATTTAGTATATAGAGATCTATGTTTCGTAGTTATATAATTTAGTAGAAGTAGCTTTTTCTCTTTTGAAACTCCTCTTATCATAGAGGTTTTCCTCACTCTGTAGTGAAACAGAACTTCGGGTAACACTACACCTCTATACCCGTTACTCACCAAAGATATAACACTATCATAGTCTTCAAGTCCTTGGAAAGGCATATTTTCATCATTCAATCCACTGGTTAAATAAGCTTCGGTTTTATAGACCAATGAACTAGAATTGATTAGATTATGATACATTAAGATTGGTGGTTCAGGAGTAAAGGTCGGCCATACATCACTTGACTTTTCAAAGTACCGCGTCCAGCAGCCTACAAAGCTAACATTGTCCTGATGTTGAAGTACATTTATTGCTTTTGAATAATATTCCGGCAAGACAATATCATCGGCATCTAAAAAAGCCAAGTATTTACCTGTAGCTATACTTGCACCTAAGTTTCGGGCAGCAGCAAGCCCTCTGTTAGGCGTTGAGATAATCTTTGTCTTCGGGCGTCCCTCTAATTCTTTAAGCTTTACCAAGCTTGCTTTATCTGTAGTGCCATCATTTACAATGATTATTTCAATGTTATTATGTGTAACCTTAGTAAGCGATTCTATTGTGTCTTCGATATACTGCCCCATATTATAGTAGGGAATTACAATAGAAAGAAAATCAGCTTTTTTTGAGTCAGTTGTTTCCTGCTTACACGTGGAGACCAAATGGTGACAAAAAGGGAACTGTTTGCTTCGTGTCTTGGAAAAGATCACGCTTTGCAGTAGTGCTACTTTTTCAATGTATATGCTTTGGGGATCAAAGCATTCCTTAATTTTGCGAATTGCATTGTTGCTTATTTCTAGTCTCTGTACAGGTGTAAGTTCTAAAATCCGATTCAGTTGCGAATAAAAACTTTCCGGGAATGTATGGTCGAACACAAATCCGTTAATCCCATCATCAACAATTTCTGTCTGCCCCCCCTGCTTTGAAACAAGAACTATCAACCCCATGCTCATCATCTCCATGACAACGTATGGAAGATTATCAACAGTGCTTGGAACAATAACTACTTTAGAATCATGTAAGCGCTTGTGTAATTGGGATGGGTCAATTTTGTGCTCTAAGTGCAGTAAACCTCTGTCTATAGCACCTTTATATTTTTTTCTGATGATGTCACCCATGGTTTTACCTTCAGGGTGGTACACAATATCTTGTGCTCCAATCATATTTAATGGTTCTGAAAAACCATTATCCCAAAGTTCGGTGAAATAACGCAGCAACTCAAAAGAGCCTTTTTGCACTGACAATTTCCCCAAAAAGACGATTTTACCTGGCTCTGTATCAGTAGCTCTCTTTTGAATTCTACAATCACCTCTGTAAGGATTAGGCAGAACAATTATTTCTTGTCCTTCTAAGCTAAATCTTTTTGATACTTCTTCAACAAGGTACCTGCTAGGAGATATTAAAATGTCTGCTGACTTGATGCAGAATCGCTCCATTTCTCCTATCCAGAAATTGGGGTACGTGTAAAGCGGAACGTGATTAAACTCTAAATAAAGGAAAGCGGGTGAATGCATCGTTATTAGCACAGGTATATCTTTACACCAGTCATAATGTAGGTGTTTATATTGTAACAGGTAGTATGCGATACCTAAATACTCCTGTGACTCTATAATATCTGGCTTTCCTTCTCTTTCGATGAAGCTTTTAACGATCTGTGCAAACTCATAACTTACACATGTCGAATAGCCTAAAAAAGATGAAGACTCTGATAAAGTGGGATTAAAACGAACTACTCTAATGCCAGGCTGCTGCTCAACTTTAAGGGTACTAATAGAGCTGTCATTAATAAACACCGTAACCTGATGTCCATTTTCAGCAAGCATTTTTGCAGTGTAAAAGCAATAAGTGCTAATCCCACCTCCAAAAAAAGGAGGATATTCAGTAGTCAACAACCAATATTTCATTGCTACGATTTTTGGCTAGAAAAAAATGGGATTGGTTTATTCCCTTGCAGCATCTTAATTAAATGCCCAATACGTTTATACCACCTCGGTAGTACCTCATACTCTCTGTAGTACCAGGAAATTGGCTTATCTATATGCGCAGCAAGAGCAGGATTTTGTTGAATTAGTTGCTTATTATGAAATATCAAATCATTGATAACTATACTTATTATCCTGTCTTTTTTCTTCGTAACTAAATCTTGTACCCTTTCTCTGTTAAAAGACACCTTGTTCCAATCTAAATTAGACAGCTTTTCCAAATGATGAAGACACAAAAGCACTTCGTCACTTAAGCTAAAATCAAATTTCTTTTTCGATAAAATGTCTTCGAAAAATATCTTAACATGAATTTCTAGATCTTCATCTGAGAAATTAGCTTCAAGAAAATTATTGAAAAAATGTTTGAAGGAGGCAAAGTAATTCTGCCGGTATTCAGCTAAGACTGCTTGATTGGAATAAATGTGACTGGTTAGCGAGTTCTTGTGTTTTCGGTAAAAGTACAGACTTTTATCATCTATAAACTGAAAGCGGAATTTTGCGGCAGCTCTGAGCCAAAAATCCATGTCTTCCATTCTGAACTTATCTAGCGCATAGCCCTTTAATTCTACATGTACATTCCTGCGGTATAAGAAGCATGCTCCAATAATACAGCTAAACAACAAGTTCTCCGGAGCACCTCCATAATACTCCAGCACATTGTCTTTTTCATCAACGAAGCTGTAGGATGAGTAAATAATATCTGTATCCACATTCCTCTCTAATTCACCTAAGAGAGTTTCTAAAGCTTGTGGTGCAAAGTAATTATCATCTGATGTCCAGGTCAAATAATCACCTCTAGCACTATCAAAACCAATATTAAGCGATTTTGGCAGCTTACAATTAACCTCATTATTGATGACACGGATTCTGGTGTCATGCTTACAGTACTCCTCCACTATATTCCGTGTATTGTCCGTAGAGCAGTCATTCACTATAATCAATTCGAAATTTTTGTACGTCTGCTTTAAACAACTCTCAATAGCCTTAACTATAAATTCACCACCATTAAAAGTGGGCAGTACAATAGAAATTAGGGGCATCATGCTCATATTCAGAATGTAGGCTGAGCAGGTTCTGTAATATCCATGGCCAACTTAGCTAGGGAATATCCGGTACCACTATCATGGTGACGGAGCAAATTAGATATAAACGCTACATAATGCAGGTAAGTGTGCCGTGTATCAAGCTGTTCAACAAATTCAGATGACAGGTTGGGTCTTACTTTATTTTCAAACGCTTTTTGCATTTCCAAAGCCAGATTTTTCTCAAATTCAGAAGTAGATTCAAGTTCCCAGATTTGTCCCTTGTACCTAGAGATGTTTACCGGAGGCGGAACCAAAGCAACTCCATTTAACCCTGAAAACTGGCTAGCAACACCAGTTTCAGTTGAAACTATCGGCAAGTTTGCAGCTAAAGCCTCTAATAAAACCAAAGGACCTCCCTCGAAGAAAGCACTATGCACAAAAGCGTCAGCCATATAATAATAAGCCGCAGGATTTGGTGTTTCACCGGCATACATAATATTGCTTTCTAATCTATTTCTGGAAATATACTTTTGGATATTGCTCCAGAGTTGTTGCTCATATACTTTTCCCAGAATTATCAGCTTGATATTCGGGTTATTTTTGAAAGCCTGATGAAAAGACTTTACTGCACTTAAATGATTTTTTTGATGGGTTATGGACCCTACACTTAAAAAAACAAAATCACTGGTGGAAAATTGGTGTTTTTTTCTCAATGCCTCACGTTCATGCTCGACATCCATTTTTTTGAAGAAGGAAGTATTGATTCCGTTCGGAATAACAAAGCATTTCTCAGCCTGTATACCTAACCTGCTGATACTATAGTCTTTTACAAACTCAGAAACACAGATGAAGGCAGTCGTAGAGTTCGCAGCTTTAATATACTCTTCAGCCTGTTCATGAGAGAACCACATATAGGTATTATGAATAACCTGTATCAGCGGTATATTCATTTGAAAACATGTCTCTGCACCATGAATAGAGTAATGACAGATGATTAGCTTTGGTTTTGCTGCTTTAAGGAGTAAGCCATACGTCATCGGACTATATTCTGTAACACAGACATTCATTCCTTTGTTAATGGCGCGATCTACTCCTGCTCCAGCTTCACCGAGAACGAGCATCGTAATTTTGTAACCTGAACTTATTAATGTCTCATTCAAATCTAAAACAACATTCTCAAGTCCACCTGCAAGAAAATTATCGACCTGTACCAGAATATCACAAGGAGCAATGAATGGCACATTAGCACCCACGTCAGGAGCGCTGTGTGTTGCTGTCGTATTATCTACTGAAGGCAGACATTCTGGACTATAGCTTTTGAAATTGGCTTTTAGCCAGATTTTACGGGCAACTTTACCACGTAAGGTATGGTAAGGAAGCGCCTTCTTTACAAGCTTCTTTTTGAGAGATTCATGATATAATGTATTGTCTTCCCTGCTTTCAATAGCATGTTTAGATAACAGAGATTCTTGGAGGTATCTTTTACCACTATTATTCATCTCCTGCAGTTTACTATAAACCTGCAAATTAGCTTCTGCCATGCTGTTTCTTAAGGTTTCAGTTGGCATGTTTCCTGAAATAAAATCTCTAATCCTGATGTACTGCATGCCAAGAGAGGTAAAATCCCCCATATGTTCACAGTCCACAATAGGTACAATCCCCATAGCTATGTACTCTACCAGTTTAGTAGGACATGCCGCATGATTAACAATAATATCTTCACGAAGTATAAATCCATAATGGCACTCCTCGTAGCATTTCAGCAATTCATGGTGTGGTTTACTATCCACTGTGACAAGATTCTCCTCTTTGATATACGCTGGAAGCATCTCTAATACTTCAGCAGGATTTGGACAATAAAATTTATGTATGCAATGCTCTCTTGTAGCGACAATAGCATCAATCATTTTTGGCACCTGCTGCCATTTGTGTGTTCCACCAGCGTAAACAACAATTGGCTTGCCCTGAATGTATGGTTTTGCAAAGCTTACAGAACTGATGTTTGGGAAAATAGGTAAGGTAATAACTTTTGTTCCGTATAAAGCTTCCCGATACTTTTGCTGAAAGTACTGATGCATAGCTTCTGATACAACAATAAAAAGGTCGGCCTCTTTCACAGCCAGTTTTTCATGTTCATCATAGAGACACGCACTATAAAAATCGTTGTGCAAGCGAAACTCTTCTGGTACAACACCGTGAATGTCAATCACTTTCTTGACACCACGCCAATTCATAAAAGAGCCAAACTTGCTATCCTCCATTCGGAGAACACTGTGATAATAAACCGTTCTACACCGGAGCACACAAAGATTAACAAGAAGCTTCATGAACCATTTGTAGCGGTGGTTATTGATATGTAGAACAAGAACATTAGGTTCTGGCCTGTCATACCAGGTATCTATACCTTCAGTTTTGAAGTGGTCTACGTAAACCCGCCATCTATCTTTAAAAAGGTTATCAATGGATCTAATTCGCTGCCAATATCCGTCTCTTTCCCATTTCGGATATGGATAACCACCAAAAAACACAATTCCCCTCAGGTTGAAGATAAAAGACAAGCCATTTTTAAAAAGCCATTTCGCTTTTTTAAGGGCACTTTTAGTAGAAGCTGGCTGACCAGAAGAAAAAACACCAATTTTAACAAGGAAATCGACCATTGCTAAATTACACTCTGCTTTGGCGTAGATACCATCAGAAACGTTTGCAAGCTTTTGTTCAATTTTAGCTATAAGCAGAGTATCACATGGCACCTTTTTAAGCCCTATATTAATACTATCCAGGGCATTCGACCAGTCTGCCTTACTGTCAGTAAACTGACTGGCTTCATTGATTAGCACAAGTAACTGCTCAGGTATGGCATGTCCGCAGTTAAGTAAGTGATTTTTTATGGCTGTGAACTCATTATCGTAATGGTTTATCAATTTAGTTAAACTCTCCACATAAGTGGTCTGGTATTCTAACTGTAAAGTACGCTCACCAAGTCCTTTTAGAGCAAAAACAATATCCTGTGCATAAGAAATAATAGGTTTTTCCGGACGTCTTTTCCAGGTAAAGCCATGCTTCTTTTCCAGGTATTCTCTGTTTTTAGAAGCCTTACCTTTGAAGTATTCCTGTTGTAACTGTCCAAATGATGCTGAACCAAAGTGATGCATAAAGACATCACGTGACAGCCCGATGTCTATACCCATTGCGGTTAAACGTGCACAATAATCATCATCTTCATAGCCACCAGGAAAAAAGTTCTCATCAAGTAGCCCAACCTGGTTGAATACAGACATTTTGATAAGCACACAGAAGAAAGTAACATCTGTAAAAACTACATTTCCTTTCCACGCTTGATACCAGTTTTGAGCAAAATTATTTATAGTAGAAAATGAATTCGCAGGCACACATTCAGTTTGAGTGTCTAAACAGGCAACAAGCTCAACCTCGTAATCCACGGGCACACACTGCTCACTGTCTGCTTTGTTTGTAACAGCACTTATAACCGGTATTTGTTTTTCAACAAGCCTGTCGAGCCAGTAATCCGACACAATAACATCACTGTTTAATAAACACAAGTGGGTTAGTTCATTGTCTTTCTGGAATTCTTTTATACCGTAGTTATTACCTCCTGCAAATCCCTTGTTTTTGTTCAGTTGAATAAATTTCCAGTCTAATTTCTCCTCTGATACATGCTTCTCAAAAGCTGCACGAATGGTTTGGCGTTCATTAGTTCTGGAGGCGTTATCGATTAGCAGAACTTTGAAAGGAACAGCATTTTTAGCTTGTCTTAAACTAGCAAGTGTTGCTCTAACTGCTAAAGAAGCATTATAAGATACAATTACGATACCAACTTTGGGTTGCATGAAACAGAGGTAAAAGTATGAATGAATAAATTGTGCTGTAAATGTTGAGCAAGTTCTTCTATGAAATTCAACTTTAACTAAACGTTACTGAATATGAAAGACCCGGCTAATTACAGTTTTTATGAGTTTTGTGACTGCTATTAAAGGGCAGAAGACCAGCTTAAGTTCGTTTCCTTAATCAAGTATCTGCTTTTAATCTTTAATAAACTTCCTGATGCCTGAAAATCTTTCTCCACTGATTTTAATCATGTATAGGCCATTCATCAAAGATGAAACATCCAACTCTAACAAGCCATCGATGAGGTCGCCACTACTTATTCTTCTATTTATATGCATTTTACCTAAGGCAGAATAGATGTGTAAAGTCATGTACTTCTCATTAACACCACTTAAATCAATGTACAGTTTATTGTGGACAGGAACAGGATATATGTTCAGGGGGGCATTTTGTTTTTCATGCTCAATACCCAATACTTCCTCTTTTGCTATGTAAATGGCTGTGATAGATAGAACAGTCTCCCCTGTGGTAATAGTTATAACAGGTTCTAAAGTACCATCAGACCATTCTTGAAAGAAGTACTCTTTGTCTTCAAAGAGTTGTTTAAGTGGTGCTTCTATTTGCCTTGTTAAACCAGCTACACTAGTGGCCGTGATAGGACCCACTTTGTCTTGCCCATCAATATTTAGTTGTAATCCTTCCGGTGATGTATTAGCTCTTATTTTACCTTTCATGGCTAAAACATCACGATAGGTAATTTTAGATAATCCGGTTTCATCTACAGCCTTCAAATAGATACGATACCAGACGTTGTCAAGAGAGCCAGTTGTCTCTTCAAGAGGAACCAAGAATGTGCCTGCGTTCAATCCGTATGTTACATCCATACGTCTGCTTATTTTACCGTTGTCGTGATAGTCTATCCACCAACTCATATCACTTGCAGGCACGGGTAAGTTATCGGCACTACTGCCACTGCCGGAAAATGCTAATACTTCACCTATCATATATCTTGCCTCGGAAACTGGTGTATCGATTTCTACATTAGGCACCGCCAAAGTAGCATCCGGATAAAGCTGAGCCTGCGGAATTACCTGCTTCTCTAAGCCCTCACCGCTCCAAGAGAGACTGACCATTGCTCCTAAACTTGCTTCAAAATACTCAAGGCGGATATCATAGGCTTTGAATGCTGTAAGTTCTATTGTTGCCGCATATTCATCTCTTGCTAGCACCCACTGGTCTATCAGTAACTCATCATCTATCCATAGCCTTACACCATCATCTGACGCAACATAAAATGTATAAGTGCCGCTACGATAAGGCATTAATTTTCCACTCCAACGAGCAGAAAAATTGTCAACCTGTAGCTGTGGGTCTGGCGCACCCATACTCCATTCAAAGTCCACAATCGGATCTACTCTTGCCAGGACCGGTAAAGTCCTGAAATATTTATCATTAACAAAATATTCAGCAGCGAGACCCGTTCCTTCACCGTATGGCAGTTCTTCATACTGCGCGATGATTTCATAAGTGCCCTCAATTGTATTCACATTGACTATGCGTTGGGAAGTACCATCAGACCATTGCTTGAATACATAGGTATGTCCATCCTTTACCTGCTTTAGTGGCGCTTCTAATGTTCGTATAATACCGGCCACTCCTATAACAGCTATGGGAGAAATCTTGTACTGTCCGTCAAAATTGAGTTGAAGACCTTCCGGTGAGGTGCTCGCTTTGATTTCGCCCTTGATGGGTAGAACGTCGCGATAAGTGGTTTTAGATAAGCCTGAATTGTCTGTGGCTTGAAGGTGTATACGGTACCAGACATTGTCTGATGTTTCTCCTGAACGAGGCACTTCAAACGAACCAGAAGTGATATCTGATGTTGAACTCATTACTGGGTGCGTATGCAAATCATGGTGAAAATTGATCCACCAGCTCAATGAGGCAGGTGCAATTTCTCCATCTTCTGCGTCAAAAGCTGTTCCTTCGTAATGTATCACATCCCCAGCCTTGTAAAAGCTGTTTATAGCAGGACTAGTTATGGCAGGTTCAGGCCTAGAGTTAGCAGTAACTGTTAGGATTGCCTCTTGTGATACCACAGAACCGAAGCTATTGGTTATTCGGCAGGTAAACCTGGAATCGTTATCAGATAATTGTGCATCTTCAAATAGAAAAGACGCTTGTGTAGCCCCGGGTATAGCAATACCATTTTTGTACCAGCTGTATGTATAAGGAGCCGTACCTGAAGCTATAACATGAAAACTGGCACCCTCACCTACTACTGCCAATGTATTGGCTGGTTGGCTAGCCACTACAGGTGCTCCGCTACCGGTATATACTACCTTCCAAAGCTTACCCTGTTTAGAGCTTGTGTTATCATCCATACCTGTACCAGAAGGCATTTCTCTTTCCAAGTAATACAAGTCTCCATTACCAGTAATTTTTATAGACAACGGCCTGATGATGCCTGAAGCAAAAGTCTCCAGTACCTCGCCTGTAGCCGGATCAAGTATATTGATTTTGCTATTACAGTAATCTGCAAAAAAGTATTTCCCAACATATTTTGATGGAAAAGTAGGCTTTAAAGGTTTATAAAAGGCAGCACCAACTATGGCACATCCTATCTGATGATTGTAAGCATATAAAGGATCTTTGTAGTTTGCAGGGGCTGATTGGGTGGTCTGTACGCCCTCAACTAGCGGCCATCCATAGTTCATTCCAGCCTCTACTACATTAACTTCTTCATAATCTTCCCCGCCAACATCGTTTAGAAACAATGAACCACTGTCCGAATCAAACTCAAAAGTAAAAGGATTACGGAAGCCTAAAGCCCAAATAGACTTATATTTACCTGTAGTCTGCTCAACAAAAGGGTTATCTTCTGGTATGCTACCATCCACATTTATGCGGAGCACTTTTCCATGCAGGCTGTTTAAACTCTGTGCACTTTGAGGACTTGCACCATCGCCAGTAGCAATATACAGTTTACCATCTTTTCCGAAAGCCAAAGCCCCTCCATTATGTATCAGCCATGAAAGGGGGTCAAGCTCTAAAAGAATTCTTTCACTTCCGGGAACAGCATAATTGCCGTTAGAAGTAAAGCGACTTACCCGATTATGGTTTTTACCAGAAACCGTGTAATAAACATAAACATAGCCATTCATCTCAAAGTCAGGATCTAATGCTATACCCTGTAATCCACGCTCATTGTCATCATCAACATCCAGCGTAACAAAAGGATCCGCAAGCAAAACGTTCTCCTCAATGATGCGCACACGTCCGTCTTTCTCTGTTACAAAAACTCTTCCATCCGGAGCTGTTGTCATCATTACCGGATTCAGGTTTTCAGCGATCAATGTTTGCGAAAAACCAGTTGGAAAGACACCCGCTTGGCTGGCAACGAAACAAAAGTGAAGAAGAAAGGTAATGAAACTAATTCGCGTAAACATTATCAATAGGCTATTATGGTAGGTTCCGGTAGTTTTACTAAACTATTAGTTAATCATAACACTACTAAGTTCTTCTTTAAGAACCTTTAAGATTTGCGTGCTTGTTGTGCCATCACCGTATGGATTCACGGATTTAGCCATTTTCTCATATTCTGTAGTATTTGTAAGCAGGTTTTGGCACTCTGACACAATTTTCTCAACATTGGTCCCTACCAGTCTGGCTGTTCCGGCATCCACACCTTCCATTCTCTCGGTAACTTCCCGCATTACCAGAACTGGTTTACCCAGAGCGGGTGCCTCTTCTTGTATTCCCCCAGAATCTGTGATAACAAGATAGGAAATGTTTAATAGCCATATAAGGTGAGAATAGTCAAGCGGCTCTATAAGATGTATTCTTTCTGTATTTTTTAATATGCGATCTACTGGTACTCTTACATTTGGATTGAGGTGCACCGGATAGACTATTTCAACATCTGCATTATTTTCAACTATTGTTTTCAATGCCAGACATATTTTTTCAAAAGGCTCTCCAAAGTTTTCCCTCCTATGCCCTGTTACTAATATAATTTTCTTGGTTCTGTCAAGGAAACTGAAATAATCCTCATAAACTGTAGTTTTTTGCTGATTTATCATGTCAAGCCCCAAAAGAAGAGCATCGATCACAGTATTTCCTACATTCCATATGGAGGATGGCATTACTCCTTCCGCTATTAAATTCTCTACAGCTTTTTGTGTTGGTGCAAAATGAAGATCTGCTAACTTACCAACTAACTTTCTATTGACTTCTTCAGGATAAGGGGAGTATTTTTCGAAGCTCCTGAGGCCTGCTTCCAAATGTATAACGTTAGCCTTTGTGTAAAAAGCTGCGAGAGCACCAGCCATAGCAGTAGTTGTGTCTCCCTGAACAACTACATAATCTGGGTTGAAGTCTTCTTTAATGATTGCATCTACTCCTTTAAGTACATCAACTGTTATATCCATTAAAGACTGATTTACTTTCATCAGTTCTAAGTCGTAGTCAGGCTTAACATTAAAAAAATTAAGAACCTGATCAAGCATCTTCCTGTGCTGACCAGTAACACAAACTTTTACTTCAAAGTCTGCGTCTCCTGCCATCTCCTTAATCAGAGGCACCATTTTGATAGCTTCAGGGCGTGTGCCAAACACAAAGAGTATTTTGTTGTTCATCATATAGCTTATTAAAAAATTCTTATTTCTTGTGGGCAACTTTAAGAGTCTTGTCTTTAATGATTCCGAATAAACACCTATCCTCAAAAGTAGCCCTATACCAGTTTAAGTCTAACTCCAAACACTTTTGCTTATACAGCAGCCCCTTTTCTACCAGTTTTACATCATGTAGGCTTCGTTCGCTTTCTATTATCTGACACTCCAAAGCTTTAACACGCTGCTCCCGTTCAGCAAGGCTCTTTTCCGCAACAGTGGCTGCCTGTACAGAAAGAGCCAACTGAGCCTCCAACTCTAGGATCCGCAGCTCTTTTTCTGAGTTACCCCGGTCGGCCTCCTGAGCCGCCTGAAGAGATGCCTGAAGCGCCAGGTTTTTATCTTGTAGCTGCTTCGTTAGCTCATTAATTTCACTCTGTTTCGATCTTATCACCTCTTCTTTTTCGGCACAGAAGTTCCTGTAATCTTCTGCTCTTTCTTTTAAAACAAGAGTCAAGCTTTGGTCTATATGAAGTTTTAAGGAATCTTCAAACTGTTGCTGCCTGGCTATAAGAGAGTTTTGACTCCTAGTTAGCTCGAGGTCTCGCATAAAGGCATAGGCGTTGCTGCCTATGTGCCGAGCACTTCTTAAAACGTTCTTTATGTTACCTGCTAAAACCTCATCGAAAGCATAAGGAACAGTAGATGTATGGTTTTGAAAACATTGAAAAACATCATGAACTAATTCAGAGAGATGGCAGCCAATCTGATCAATTTGCTTAGAAAACACCTTCCAGTTTGTTTTCTCATTAGCATTATCCCGTATCCACTGCGCCAAGCGGTAAGGTGTATCATCCAACCTTAACCGTTCAAGTTGCTGAATCAGTAAAGCTTTGTCTATGTTTTTTAAACCTCTGCCAGATAAGTTGTAAAAAGAGGCACGCTCAGTTAAATCTTGATCCAGTATGCCTTTAACACCATCGTACCCGACTAGTATCACTGGCTTGTTTAAGGATGCTGCCTCTAAAGCAACTCTTCCCATTCCAGCAACAATAGAATAATTTCTATAAATACTAGCCATATCAAAACAGATACCCTTGAGCTGTACCAATAAAGTATCTTTATTGATATTAAAGGAAATCCATTCAACTAAGTTGTTGTATTCCGGACCATCTCCATAAATATCAACAACTGAAATATTGGTATAAGTAGCTAAGGTGAGAAACTCTTTTATGCCTTTAACTTTAGCACTGTCCAGTCTACTTACAATACAGCAACCTTCAACTTTATTATCTGAATTAAATTCAGGGCTGAACACATCTACATCCACTGCATTGTTAAAAATGAAGTTTCTGTCAAGAGGCACGAAGTTCTTCGTGAGAGCATAAGTTTCTCTGGAAACATTATTCACCAGAGAGGCACTTTCAAACATTATACATTTGGTAAACCACTCCGTGAAGGCTCCAAATTCTTCCATGACAGAAGCGGGACCATGTAGTGTGTAAATAAAAGGGGTGGTTGTTATGAGTGCGGAGAAAAAAGCGGGAAGAGCGGAGAAAAAAGGATGTGCGTCAACAACATTTATCTCATTCTCCCGAATAATCTCAGCTAATTTATAAGAGACCTCAACCGCTTCCTGCGAGGTGATACTGCCAGATAAATTAAATCCTGTATAGACCTTCTTACAAATACTGTACGGCAGATTTTGATCAAGAAATGATGGTCCTGTTACCAAAAAAATTTCATGCCCGCAATTTTTTAAATGCTTTATTTTACCCTGTAAGTGCGTTTCAAGCCCTCCAAAAGTAAAATTTTCTGTAACTATTAATATATTTTTATGCTTCGGAACATCTAATTCACTCACCATCTCCAACAATGCAATTTTTAGATACTGCTTTAATTATTTATCTCGTCTAAACATCCAAGCAAGCTTTTGCTTCAATGTTCCTATAAAGCTCCTGCTCTCATATGTCCGCTTATACCACTCAACGTCCTGCTGAAGCCTGTCTATATCATTGAGTAGCTTGTTCACGAGCTGCCTGTTTCCATCCGCAATGCGGCGGCTAAGGTCCAGATCGACATTCAGCAAAGTGATTTGCTCATTTTTTTCATCCAACATACTGCCTAACCTGCCTACCTTATCTTCCAGTAATTGAATAGATGCTTGCTTCGCCTCTATTTCGCTAACAAGCTTTTGATGAAGTAATTCTAAGGATTTGTAAATACCTTCTAAGTGATGTTCGGAGGAAGAATTGAATTCCTGAAAGAGTAAAGTTTTTCTCATGAGCAAATTAAGTAATCATACGCCTCCTGGTTCAGGAAACAGCAGACAGAGTAGGTGTTAAACTGTGGTTACCCTGGTAAATCATCTTATAACTCCTGAAATTCTGGTGCATATCAAATTCAGCAGTGCAAATATCATGAGAGTGCTGGCCCATCACATCCACCATATCACGGTTATTGAAGTAACTCAATATTTTGATAATGGCTTCTGTCTGGTTTGTGAAGATGTCTCCATTCACGCCCCTTTTTATCACGTCTTTATTCCCCACGCATTCGCTCAGGAGCACCGGCTTCTTTAAGGCCAAAGCCTCTAGCACGCCAAAAGAAAGACCCTCAAATACGGAGGTAGAAATATAGACATCGGCCTGAGCCACTAATTGTTTAATTTGAGAGGATGGCAACCAACCTGTTACCTGGATGTTTTTTGCTGTCAGACAGGGGCGATCTTTCCCGTCTCCCGCCCATATAAATTCAAACTGGTCAAACTCCTCAAAGTAAGAAGCAATGGTATTGAACAAAGATGGATTTTTCTGGTCTTCTATTCTGCCAGTTGTGATAATGCAAAACTTATCATTCGATGCTTTTTGTACCGTATTCTCTGTAGCCAAAGCCATAGAGATACCATTGTTTACATAAGTAGCCTTGATTCCGCGTTTCTGGTACTCCACCAATTCAGAGGCAGAGCAACAAACCACTTCGCCACCAATTCTGCTGCCAAACTTTTCCAACTGCTGGTAAAAGTAACTGTTCAGTTTGCTACCACCAGACAAAAAAGGAGCACCATTGGGAGTATAAATTACTTTATGTATTCCAGCCATCCGACAGGCTATTCTGCCTAAAAGGCCACTTTTAGAAGAGTGAAGATGCACTGCGTCTACAAGGTTCTTGCGCTTTAGTCTTCTAAGGATCTTGTATAATTCATTAAGCGCCTGAAGGTCTTTGAGAGGGTTAATAGATCGCTGCGCTGACTTCCACCTAATGAACCGTACATTCTTTTTAGGAAAGGAATGTTTCACCTCCTTTGCCGGCATCACTTGTGTACGCTCACCATGTATCACGATGTGCAACTCTTCTGGCATCGTTTCCGTAAGGGAACGTACAAAAACGGCTACACCAGCAGCAAAGGGTTCAACAACATGTACAACAATCATAAGTTTGTATAGTCAGAGCTAAATAGAAGAATAAGGTGTTTTCAAGTGGCTTATTCAGGCGCTAAAGTAGCTATAATTTTGAACAAAAAAAGTGTTGTAACTTCCAGTATTGAGGATTTCTATATATATTTTTTTTAATTATAGATATTCTTTAGTTAATCCTAATTACCTATCGTGCTTTTTGATATTATACCTTAATGCGCTTTAACAACAGCAAGGCCTTGTAGGGCACCAGCATGAGTGCCTTTAACTTCATTAGCCCCAACAGTTTACGGTAAGGCAGAGTACCAAACTCTGAAACAACATTATACCTGCCCTGCAACTGCGTGTTCCTGTTTTTGATTGATATGCCACTTTCATTTATTTCGCAGGTCACCAGGAACTGGTTGAGCACAGCGGCCCTGGTGTGTTTTATGATTTGCCAGAAGTAAGCATAATCCTCCACATGCTGGTATTTTACTGGATAGTACCCAACAGTATGGAGCAACTCCGCCCGAAACAGCACAGTAGGATGTATAAAAACATTCCGAACATGCATTTCTTTTACAATGTCTTCATGTGTTTCTGGGGTGGTGTAGTTATACTGGTATGCTGTATCAGGCTTCCTGAAAACACACCAGCTTCCGATCATACCAATATCCTGATTGGTATTCATGAATGTTACTTGTTCGTAAAATCGCTCCGCACTACATATATCTGCACAATCAAGTCGGGCTATGTATTTTACTGTAAGGTGATTTTGAATCCACTTTAATCCGGTATTTAGAGCATGCGTAATACCGCTGTTTTTTGCTAGTTGGAGCACTTCTATCTGCAGTGCATTAATATTAGATTTTTCTAATATATTTAAACTTATAGGTGTGGTGCTACCATCATCAACAACCAGGACCAGCAGTTTTTGTGGATAATAATGGATGCTTTTCAAAGACTGTATCAGACCTGGCAGGTTGTTGTAACAAGGGATCAGGACACATAAATCGAGAGGCTCTGTAAAGTGGCTCAAGTCAGTTAGGCATAAATAGAAACAATGCAATTTTAACGCTTGCCCCTTACATAAACAAGGTCAAACCAGGGATGCAGTTAAGATCTGAGCACTATGGCATGTTTGAAAGGGAGGACGCATGAAAAATCAGCAACAAAAAAGCCACTGAATATGCACTTCAGCGGCTTTTTTTATGAGCTTGTGGCACTTACTTCTAATACGATAGCCTGTTCCTGTTGCGGGCCTCTAAAGCAAGAGCAGCAACAATGCCAATCGTCAATGCCAGTGCCCCGCCAATTAACAGGAATCTTAACAGGCTGGGACCTGTTGGCCTAAAACGAGGAGCAAACCCATTCACCACCTGGATAGTCTCTATTTGCTCGAGCTCAGCCTGCAGTTTTACCTGCTCCTCATATAAAGCCATACTCTCGCGGTACAAATTAGTAGGATCAATCGGTTCTCCATAAACAAAACCATTTACAGGTCCTCGTGGAGAAGCCACATTGGTTTTCAGGCTATCCAGGGTGGCTATATCATCTTTTATCTTTGCAATAAGGCTTTCTATCTTTCGCTGCCTGATAAGCTTCTGTCTTAGAAAGTATCGGTTGCTCTCCAGGTAGTTCGTAATAGCAGGCTCCATTGATTCGAACATTACATTATCATAAAGCGATAGTTCGAGCCTGAAAGGCGTGCTCTGCAACACACTGTCTACGGGAACACGGTTCTGATCCAGGTTGGTAAAACTCAAGTCTTTTATCTTCCGGGCATCTTCCGGGCTAATTTCCAAATTACTGGAAACAGCTACGAAGTTTTCCTCCCTGATCATTTCCGCGAGGTTGTTTAACTGGTTCTCAACAAACTCATTCCGTATATCAGCCAACACCAGTGTCATGGAAGAAACAAAATAGGGTTTAGTTACTTTGAAGGCAGCATAACCTAACCCCACTCCTACCATACAAATTAAAACCACAAGCGTAAGATGACGCCAGATAGCCCGAAAGGTATAGGCTATACCTTCTCCAATTCTCTGGAAAAACCTGCCTATATATTCGAATATGACTGCTATATCAATCTCATCTTGATTCCCGCGCATGTTACGCTGATCCCGTTCCTCTAAATGATGCATATTTCCTCTTTTGTGACAAATATACAGGTATAGTTCTATACGCCTATGCCCCTTAATCTCATTTTGATATTTTTTAGTAATTTGCAGCAGGATTTAGCCTTCCGGGCGCACCAGCTTATAACCTTGCCGGTGGCTTCATCTGCATTCTACGCTTTATAAACTATGAAAATACAAATGGTAGACCTTCAGGGTCAATACCAAAGAATAAAACCTGATATTGACGCTGCTATTGAAGATGTTATACAAAATGCCTCCTTCATCAATGGGCCAGCTGTAGGCCAGTTTGCACAAGAACTTGCTGCGTACAATCATATAAAGCACGTCGTTCCCTGCGCCAACGGAACCGACGCTTTACAACTTGCCATGATGGCGCTGGACCTCCAACCCGGAGATGAAGTGATTGTACCTGCCTTCACGTATGTAGCAACGGCAGAAGTAATCGCTTTACTCGGGCTTATCCCTGTCTTTGTGGATGTAGACCCGGATACCTTTCAGGTGTCAGTAGAAGAAATTGAAAGAAATATTACCTCTAAGACCAGGGCCATAGTTCCGGTACACCTTTTCGGTCAATGTGCCGATATGGAAGGAATTATGGCTATAGCTGCGAAACATGATATTTATGTGATTGAGGATACGGCCCAGGCGATTGGGGCAGCATACACTTTTTCTGATGGCACGGTTAAAAAAGCGGGCACTATCGGGCACATAGGTACAACTTCATTTTTCCCGTCGAAAAACCTGGGTTGCTATGGTGACGGCGGTGCATTATTTGTGAATGATGATTCGCTGGCTGCAAAGCTGAAGATGATTGCCAACCATGGCCAACGCGTGAAGTACTACCACGACATCATTGGCGTCAATTCAAGGTTGGACACCTTACAGGCTGCTATACTGAGAGTAAAGTTACCTCACCTGGATGACTTCAGCCGTAAAAGAAATGCATCAGCGGCTGTTTACGATGCACAACTAGGTGGTTATACCTCCATCAGCATACCCGCACGAGCTCAGAACTCTTCTCATGTCTTTCATCAGTATACTCTGAGGTGCCATGGTTTTGACAGAGAAGACTTGCGTTCATTTCTCCAGGCAAAAGGCATTCCCACAATGGTGTATTACCCCGTGCCACTACATCAGCAAAAGGCATACAGCCACTATGAAAGGAATAACGAGAACTTGCAGGTATCTGAGCAGCTGTGCAGGCAGGTTTTGTCACTGCCCATCCATACGGAGCAAGAGCAGGCAGAACTGTCCTTTATTTCAGACACTATAAAAGAGTTCTTACATTCCAAAGGCCTTAACTAATGACTTACTTCAGCCACGAAACAGCCATCGTTGATGAGGGCTGCACAATTGGGGAGGGTACCAAAATCTGGCATTTCTCTCACATCATGACCAACTGCCACATCGGGAAAAACTGTAACATTGGTCAGAACGTTGTTATTTCCCCCGAAGTAGTGTTAGGAAGCAATGTTAAAGTGCAGAATAATGTGTCTATCTACACAGGGGTAACCTGCGATGATGATGTCTTTTTGGGTCCATCCATGGTTTTCACGAACGTCATCAATCCCCGGAGTGCGATTAACAGGCGAAACCAATATGCAAAGACACATGTAGGGAAAGGGGCCACTATTGGCGCCAATGCAACAATTGTCTGTGGCCACGACATTGGGGAATATGCTTTTATAGGTGCAGGAGCAGTAGTCACCAAAACCATTCCGGCCTATGCCCTGGTAGTAGGTAATCCGGCCCGACAGACCGGCTGGATGAGTGAATATGGCCATAAACTGGAGTTTGACCAGGAAGGGCTTGCTACCTGCCCCGAAAGCAAAGAAAAATACCAGTTACACGAAGGAGAAGTACGCAAACTTTAATACAACATGAAGAATTTTGCCCTTATCGGCGCAGCCGGATATGTTGCCCCCCGCCACCTGAAAGCGATAAAAGAAACAGGAAACAACTTAGTGGCCGCACTCGACAAATTTGACAGTGTAGGTATTATGGACAGCTACTTCCCTAACGCAGACTTCTTCGTGGAATTTGAGCGTTTTGACCGCCATGTGGAGAAGCTAAAGTATGACAAGGGCATTAACCTAGACTATGTAAGCATCTGTACGCCAAACTACCTGCATGATTCTCACATCCGGATGGCACTCCGTCGTGGAGCCGATGCCATCTGTGAAAAGCCACTGGTGCTGAACCCCTGGAACATGGACGCACTGGCACATATAGAGAAGGAAACCGGCAGAAAAATCAATAACATCCTGCAGCTGCGTGTTCACCCAAGCATCATCGCCCTGAGAGATAAAATCCAGAACGGGCCCAAAGACAAGAAGTACGATGTGGACCTTACCTACCTTACCTCACGGGGGCATTGGTATTATACTTCCTGGAAGGGTGATGTCACAAAGTCAGGGGGCATCGCGACAAACATAGGGGTACACTTTTATGATATGCTCAGCTGGATATTCGGCAAAGTACAGCAGAATGTGGTGCATGTGCACACCCACGACCGGGCTGCCGGCTACCTGGAGTTCGAAAAAGCCCGTGTGCGCTGGTTCCTGAGCATTAATTTTGATGTTTTGCCTGCTGAGGTAAAGGCCAAAGGGAAAACCACCTATCGCTCTATTACAATAGAGGGGGAAGAACTGGAGTTTAGTGAAGGATTCACAGATCTGCACACCATCAGTTATAAAGAAATTATCGCCGGCAACGGCTATGGCGTAGAAGATGCACGCCAATCAATAGAGATTGTGCACGATATCCGTAACCAGGAACCGATTGGCCTCAAGGGCGATTATCATCCCTTAGCGACAGAAAAGTTGGCTGCACATCCGTTCCAGGAAACTCATAGTTAAGATCCGGAAACAGGCAGCCGTTAGCATAGTAAAAGCACTTTGTCTGCCAATGAACCCAATGGAGCCAAATTTAAACTCGGAAATAGGGAACAGAATTGTGGAGCACATTACCAGATGATTGGACTCTATTTTAAAAATTTGAAAAAAGAAAGTATAGGTCCCCTGTTTAGATACGCTGTACAGTCAGAGTACCTGAAGAACACGGCAAAGCTGTTAACAGGAACAGCGCTCGCGCAGATTATTGCGGTTGCTGCATCTCCTGTCCTTTCCCGGTTGTATACGCCGGCAGATTTTGGAACATTCGCCCTGTATAACAGCACCTTATCCATTCTCCTTATTTTTTGCACCGGCAGGTATGACATGGCCGTTGTATCAGCTAAACTCAGGTTAAAAGCTGTTCAGTTAGTTTCGCTGTCTTTTGTTCTCCTGGTACTTTCCTTTTTCCTGGTGACGCTGCTGCTGGTGCTCTTCCACAACAGGATAGTTGAACTGATGGAACATCCCCAGTTCGGTCAGGCTATCTGGCTGCTTCCTGTATCATTTCTGTTTATGGGGTCTTACCAGATTCTCTCCTACTGGTCGAACAGGGAAAAAAACTACAACTTCCTGGCCTCATCGAAGGTTGCCCAAAACAGCACAAACGTCGGCGTCTCTGTCTTGATTGGCCTAATTCTCAGCCTGGGAACAGGACTGATCTGGGGGGCTATGGTGGGTGCTGTAATCGCTGTATCCCTGCTAATTTTTAAAAGTCGGGGCCTGCTGAAAGAAATGGTAGCGGTTACCAACATAAAGAGTTTAAAGGCTTGTGCAGCTGAGTATCAGGAATTTCCCAAATTCACATTGCCAACTGCCTTTCTTGACACATTCACGACCCAAATCCCGGTTTTCCTGATTACTATATTCTTTACGGAAGCACTGGCAGGCCACTTTTCTTTTGCTTACCGGATACTCAGCTTACCCATAAGCCTTATAGGAGCTAGCCTGGGGCAGGTTTTTTATCAAAAGCTAACTGAAATTCACCACAACCAGCAAAGCAGCAGAGGGCTTATACTAAAGATGTGGGGACTGCTCTTCCTGGTAGGTATTGTTCCCTTTACGGTTTTGTTATTCTTTGGAAGCGAGTTATTTATACTGGTGTTTGGTGCTGAATGGGAGGAGGCCGGACGAATAGCAGCTATACTTGCCATTCCGCTGCTCTTCATGTTTTGCAGTTCGCCCACGAGCACGGCTTTTATAGTTTTTGGAATTCAGAAGTACTCACTGGCTTTTGGCCTTCTTTTCATAGTGCTCAGGCCTTTAGCCTTTTACATAGGATATTTAAGAGGAGACATCTTTTTAAGTTTGATTCTCTGGGGCACCTTTGATGTGATCTTAATTATTCTATATAATTTTATCTTGATAAAAAAGGCTACTTAATGAATCTGACACACATACTGCGGTCTATCAGGATAAATTATAAGAACAAGCGTGCGGGCCTGCTGAAGGGTTGGAAAATACACTATAGCAAAAAGCTGAACCTGTACTTTTTGCTGAACCTGGACAACTACATAGACTACCTGATATTTGTAAAAGATCAATTCGAACCGCAGGTATTAAAGGCGATAAAACTACTTGTGGAAAGAAAGAATGTAACGGCCTTTGTAGATGTAGGGTCGAACATCGGACAGATGAGTTTGTATGTTGCCAAAAACTTTCCGCGTGTAAAAGTTCTGTCTTTTGAGGCCTACTATAAAAACTACAGGCAACATGCCTCCTCTATGCTGTTGAACGATTTGGAGTACAACCTACAGAACATAGCTGTTTCCGATTCTGAGGAACCACTTAAGCTTTACCTGCCTAAAACGCAAAAAGAGTATGATTACGGCAAGTTTAACTCCGGCATGACCAGCATTAACCTGGACAGCTTTAGAGAAGAGACAAGAAAAATAGAGGTACAGGCTAGTACCCTGACCTCACTTTTAGAGGAGAACCTGGATAAAGAAAAAGAGGGCTATGTGCTGGTTAAAATAGATGTAGAGGGTGCCGAACTGAAAGTAATCAAGGGCTTTCTAGCGTATATCAGAAACAACAAGGGCATCATCATCATTATAGAAATGCTGTTTGAGAAAGATAACAGCCTCTATGAAGAAGTCCGGCAAATGTTGTATGATGCCAGTTTTAAGATGTACGACATCGCCCTGCAACCTATTTCAAAAGAAACATTCAAAACAAATCAGAACGCCGACTTCATATTTATTAAGGAACATTGATGAATATTTTTGTCATTCCTTCCTGGTATCCCTCTAAAGACAACCCCATAGCGGGCATCTTTTTCAAAGAACAGGCATCATACCTTGCAGAACTATATGACAACACACATGTAGGAATAAGCCTGTGGGGGCAGAATGATGCTGATTTCGCTATAAACAGGAAGCTCCTCCCCTCTTTGAAGGCTTTGTATCATTACACCAGGGCAAACAAGAAAACCTGCATCAACTCCCTGAAGGCTAATCTTCATGAGGTGTTCACCCCTGTCCTGAACTTACCTGTCAAGGTCTTGGGTGGAAACATCAGCGCCATCTTAAAAGCCAATTTTGCAAACTTCCGGGCATACCAGGAGCAGTTCGGCAGGATAGACATCATTCATGCCCATGTCAGCTACCCTGCTGGATACATAGCGATGGTGCTGGCGGAGCACTTCAAAATCCCCTACCTCATTACAGAGCATATGGGCCCCTTTCCTTTCAAGGACTTTCTTACAAGGGACGGGCAAATAAAGCATGTACTGAGTTTACCCATCAACAGGGCAAATAAAGTTATTGCTGTGAGTCCAAGGCTAAGGGATGATATCACCCGGTTTAACTTACAGCAACCCCTCTTTATTCCAAATGTAATCAACGAAGACTTCTTTGTTCCTAAAGAAACGGTAAAACACGCACCCTTCCAGTTCTTCACTTTGGCCACACTGTCACCGGAAAAAGGGATCGATGACCTCCTTCGTGCCGTCTCTCTTGTGGTAAAAACCCATAAGAATGTTAAATTTAAAATTGGCGGAGGCGGAAGTCTTTTGAACCACTATAAAGAAAAGACCAGCACACTGGGATTGGAGCAGCACGTTGAATGGATGGGCGAACTAACAAGAAGTGAGGCAAGAGAACAATATCAGCATAGTCATGCTTTTGTACTACCGAGCCATGGCGAAACGTTTGGAGTGGTATATGCAGAAGCTATTGCCTGTGGCATACCTGTTATTGCCACCCGTTGTGGCGGCCCGGAATGTATTGTGGATGAAGAGAATGGCTTACTTGCCAATGTAAAAGACCCACAGGATTTAGCTGATAAAATTGAGTACATGCTACACCACTACGAAACTTATGACTCAGAGAAAACCCGGAAAGGGTTTGAAGCCAGATTTTCTAAAAAGGTGGTAATACCCCAGATCATGGAGGTGTACCAGTCATTGCTACGAACAGCATCAGAATAAACTTAATCTGTGTAACTGCAGGAACAATATCAGGCAAACTAAAACTACTATATGTGCGGAATAGGTGGGGCTATTAACTATAAAAGGTCCGGGATTGCTTTAGAAACCTTACAGGAAATCAGTAAAACCATTGCACACCGAGGCCCCAACGACTTTGGGTTTTATTTATCTGCCGGTGGCGCAAAGGTTCTGACACGAAATGTACACGAGGGCTTTGACTTTAATGTAGCCCTCCTCCACCGCAGGCTTTCTATTCTTGATCTGACAGAAAGAGGGTGGCAGCCGATGCAGACAGCAGACAGGCGGTATACCATATCTTTTAATGGGGAAATCTACAACTACATTGAGCTAAGAGAGATTCTCCTTCAAAGCGGCTACCATTTCCGGACAGAGACAGATACAGAAGTTATCTTGTATGCTTTTCAGGAGTGGGGAGTAGATTGTTTAGCCCGTTTCAATGGCATGTTTGCCTTTGCCATTCATGATGCTGCTACAAATACACTTTTGCTTGCCCGTGACCCTTTTGGCATCAAGCCCCTGTACTACGTGCAGAACGAACAATTCTTCCTGTTTTGCTCTGAAATAAAGGGGCTGTTAGCGGAGCCAAAGGTAAAGAGGAAGATTAACCCCGGCCGCTTGAATGAATATCTCAAATTTGGCTGGGTTAACCAGAGCACGGAAACCATTTACAGTGAGATAAAAGAAATTCCAGCCGCTCATTATACCATCATCACCGCAGCCGATTATAAAACAGTAGAAACAAAGCCTTACTGGACGGTAAATCCTGTAGAGCGAAGAGACTTATCATTCGGGGATGCAGTAGAGCAAGTCAGGGAGATCTTACATAACAATATCCGAATCCACCTGAGAAGCGATGTAGAAGTAGGATATACCTTATCGGGTGGCATCGATTCTTCTTCCGTCATATGTGTGGCTAAAGACCTTCTGCCGCAAACCAAGAAACAGGCCTTTAGTTACCTGCCTAATTACGAGGAGAAAAGCGAAAAAAAATGGATCGATATAGTCAATCACCAGGTTCATGCGCAGCCTTTTTACACACAGCCGTCCGAAGCGACTTTTATATCAGAGATAGAGAACATCATCAGGCTTCAGGACGAGCCTTTTGGTAGTACCAGCATTTATGCGCAGTACAAGGTGTTCGAGCTGATTGGGAAAAACAACATAAAGGTGGTGCTGGACGGGCAGGGAGCGGATGAAATTTTTGCTGGCTACCCCATCTACTTTACAGAGCGGGCCATGTCCATTCTCCGGAAAGAAGGATTTGTAAAGTACCTGGCTTTTATCAGGAGAATAGACCCGGCCCTGAACATATCCATAGCAAAAGAGATATTGAAAACACTGTACAAGTACCTGCCAAAGCACTTTCAAAAGGAAGTACGGAAAAGGTACGCCTCCCACACAACGCGCTTAATGAACAAAGACCTCTTTGAGCACGAAGAGGCTTTATTTGATGGTTCAGGCTTTGAGGACAATTACCTGAAAGCATCCCTTTACAAAGGATTGAGCCATACAGACTTGCCTTCTATGCTGCGTTACCAGGACAGAAATGCCATGGCTTTTTCTGTTGAAGGAAGAGTACCATTCCTGACGAAAGACTTGGTGGAGTTTGTCTACTCCCTTCCGGAAGAATATATTTTAGCCAATGAGGGCTATACTAAAAAGCTGCTTCGGGAAGCGATGAAGGATTTCCTGCCATCAGAAATCTACCACAGAAAAGATAAGATCGGTTTTGAAACGCCCGAGAAAAAATGGATTAAAAGCTCCAGCGCCTGGACCTTTGATGTTCTACACAGTGCGGGCACAGTGCATGGCGTAAACCTGGACATGCTGAAGAAAGAGTTTACAGATATTTTTGCTAACAAAAAGCCGTACACAACCGCTCATTGGCGCTATCTGAACTATGTAAGATGGGCAGAACTAAACAAAGTATACTAAAGCATGGGGTGTATTGTAAGGAGATGCACACCGACCATTACCGCTCCAATGAGTATCTTTAACAAAATCTTACCTGTAAAGCAAAAGTAAATGACTAAAGTTACTTTAGTTACCGGACATTATTGGGGTTCAAAAAGAAGAGCCGGATTTCATCATCTGGCCCAGGCGTACCGCAGCCTGGGTTATGAGGTGCTCTTTTTTACTGCCCCGGTAAGTTATTTACTGAAGCTGAAAGGAGATTACCGTTTTGATTATTCTCTGAAGGAAGAAGCAGGAAGAGTCATTGAAAAAGACAGGCACCTCTACAGCTACGTGCATTTTACCCCCTGGCATGTAGCTAACCTGAGGCACAGCCTGCTGAATAAATTATCCGGGCCTTTTTTGCCCTTCTACAGCAAGTACTCCTTCAGCAAAGCAGAAGATTTCATCCGCTCATCTGACCTCATCATTTTTGAGAGCGCTCCGGGTTTGTTTCTGTTCCAGCGCTTTAAGCAACTCAACGCAAGAGCAAAATTCGCTTATCGTGTTTCAGATGATTTACGCTTGTTAAATGTTCACCCGGGACTAATCAGATTAGAAGAAAAGATTCTTCCGGATTTTGATGTTGTCAGCGTACCCAGTTCTTACATCTACAACATTTTATCGGAACACAGCCCTAGAAAGCTTCAACTGGATCACCATGGCATAAACAAGCAGGTATATGATGAGGCGCACCACAACCCTTATACAGGCAATAGCAGGAAGAACCTCGTGTTCATTGGGAACGACTACTTTGATTACTCCTTCTTAGATATTGCATCAGACGCTTATAAAGAGTACCTGTTTCACATTATAGGACCGATAGCAGATTTGCCAAAGAAAGAAAACATCATCGTGTATGGTGAAATGCCTTTCCTGGACACGGTGCCGTACGTAAAATTTGCAGATGCGGGACTGCACACATTATCTTATAAGCCCGGTTCAGAATCGTTTACGGATAGCCTGAAGGTTTTGCAGTACTCTTACTGCAAATTGCCTATCATTGCACCAGACTTTCTGAAGACACAGCGCAAAAACACATTTTGCTACCAACCTGGCGACAGAGCATCTATAGCAGGCGCCATAGCACAGGCTATCCATAGCAAGAAGGAGAGTTTCAACAACATCGGGGTCAAATCCTGGGAAGAGGTAGCAGCGAACTTATGGGAATCAGCAAAATCTTAAGAAGCGTAGCTACTCCTTATGCTATCATTTTCTTTACCATGCTCCTGAGTTTTCTTGCCTGGCTCACGCCCGACTTCGGGATATTAAGAAAAGGTTTCAGCAGGCAGTTCAGTATGGGCTCGTTCGGTTTCTTCCTGGCCCTGACGTGGTACCTGTCAGCAATAGCAGTGGCTTTTCTGGGGTATGCCCTTGCTTTGAAAACCAAACTGTCGCCTGCCATTTTTGACAGGTATGCCTCCCTGAACAGGAAAGGTCCTTATGTTATTCTGTCCCTGTTCGCGTTTATTGGTGGCATGGCTTCCTACATGGTCATTCTATCCAGCGCAGGTTTTAACACCATCATTGGTTATATCACTTCAGGCCAGGCTAATCAGCTGAAGTACATCTTGTATGAAGATTACTCTGCTGGTGTGTTGTCGCTGAGGTACCTAGCTATTCATAGCTGTGCCATGGCCATTTTCAGGCGTTATAAACTTAAACAAAAAAGCAAGCTGGACTTTCTGAACATCTTCCTGTTGCTTTCTACTGTGATTATCTCCAGCCGTCTTTCGCTTGTAATGATGCTGTTTATCTGCCTGATTCTCTTTATCACCCATTCAGAGAGAATAAAGATAAAACCCATGAAATTAACGGCAGCGGGCATCGTGCTGTTTGTGCTGTTGAGCGCGCTATCATACTCCAGAAACAAAGGCTTTTATGAAGCGAAAGGGCATGGGTTTTGGTCAGCTGGCATATCAGAAATAGTCACCTACCTGGGTGCGCCCTTTCAGGGAGCCATTGCTGTGGGCAACAATCCTGAATTCATCACCCAGCAGCCCTTTAACTGGACCGGCTATGCCTATATCGAGGAGTCATTATCTACTAATTCAGCCTTCCTGCAGCTGTACCAGGCCTATGGCTGGTACTCTTTTTTAGTTATGATGCTGACAGTCGCCCTGTTTTCCTATATAGCCGGGTTCCTGAAGAAGCAAAGAAACAATTACCTGTACCTGTCTGTGTTGACCATACTCTATGCCTTTGCTGAATTCTGGAGGCTATATTGGTTTGGAACAGGTATCATGATAACGTTGGTTGTTTTTCCTGTCCTGGTCATATTCATCACCATCTTCTTATCTAAATCCACATGGAGAAATATGAGATTGCAGTAGATGCCCGTATGATCCATGCCTCGGGTATAGGTACTTATCTGCAAAACATCTTACCTGCTATCTGTAGCACCTATAGAACAGTTTTAATTGGGGAGAAAGAAAAGCTTGCAGCCTATGATGCAGAAGTCATAGAGTTTAACGCACCTGTTTATTCTGTCAAAGAGCTAGCTGCTTTACCGTTCATGATTCCTGCCTGTAAAGTTTTCTGGTCTCCGCATTTCAATGTGCCTCTTACAGCAAAAAGGGCCGAGCACCTGGTGACAACAATACATGATGTATTCCACCTGGCTTATTACCAGACCTTAGACATAAAGCAAAAGCTGTTTGCAAAGCTATTCTACAACCTTGCAGCCACGCGTAGTGACCGCATCATTACGGTGTCTCATTTTTCGAAACAGGAAATTTTAAAACATACCAAGGCAAAACCAGGAAGAATAAATGTGATTTATAATGGCGTGCACCAGGAACAGTTTGCCCAGAGGTTCTCTGCGGGGCAGGCGGAATCCATCCGGAAGAAATATAACCTACCCCTAGGTTACATTTTATTTGTAGGAAACGTAAAGCCGCATAAGAACCTGCTAAACCTGGTACATGCTTTACCTTCTCTTTTTAAGCAACATCACCACCTGTCTTTGGTTATCGTGGGCAAAAAGGACGGCTTTATCACTGGCGATACCCAGGTAGGTAAAATCATAGAAGCCTCTCCCCTTCTTAAAGAGCGAACCATATTCACTGGCTTTGCTGATCAGGAAGATTTACCTTTCATTTACCAGAACGCAAGCTTGTTTGTGATGCCCTCCGTATATGAAGGCTTTGGCCTTCCACCTTTAGAGGCGATGGCGGCAAACACCTTAACGGCGGTCTCTAATCAGGCTTCCCTGCCTGAGGTATGCCAGCAAGGTGCCCTTTATTTTGACCCGTATAAAAAGGATGATATTGAAAGTGTCCTCCAGAAGGCTTTAAATTTATCTACTGAAGAAAAGAGAAACCTGAAACAAACTGCTTTAAAAATTTGCCAGGGCTTCTCCTGGGAAAAATCCAGGCAGGAACACCTCCGTTTGTTCAATGAATACATCCTTTGAGTTGCTCAATAAAGAGTATTACACCTATCTACTTTGCATCATCATCTTTCTGCTTCCTTATTCTATATCTACTACAAATCTATTTGTGATAGTTCTTGGCCTGATATGGCTCTGGGATTTGGTGACACAGAAACATCTTCCTGTCTTAAAAGAGAACTTCAGGTACGTACTTCCCTTTGTCCTGCTGTTCCTTGCTTACCTGGTAAGTGTCCTCTACTCCTCAGATACAAGAGAAGCACTCTCCACACTTGAACGAAGGATACCGATATTACTTCTTCCGCTCATTCTCTTCTCAACTCCCTTCAAAAGGAAGAGTATTGAAACAACATTTTTGGCTTTTGTTCTCTCAATAGCAGCAAGCTGCCTGGTGGCATCAACGCTAACAACACACTATTTTTTAAACAACCCTGCAGAATACTACCTGGAAAAAGCACTTTGGTATTTGCCCCAGACCATTGGTTTCCATGCACCTTATTTAGCCTTGTACTTAGTAGTCTCCAATGTGCTCTGCTTTTACTTTTTTCTTCAAAAGAAGCAACGTGCGCTGGTCCTGGTTATATTCTTAACCAATAATATTTTCTTATTCCTGATTTCTTCCAGGTCTGCTTTAGCGGTTAACTGGCTCTATATTGCAGGCCTGTCTTCCTATTACCTCATTAAGAAGAAAGGCATGTTGGTTGCCCTCCTAAACCTTCTGCTTATAACAGGCATCTGTTATGTCGCTATTGCAAATGTCCCTTACCTGCATACTAAAATATCTAAGCTAACAGAAGCAGCTTATGGGGTAAACCATCGCGTAATAGCTGCAGGTGCTGCATCAGAAGTTATTATAGACAACCCTCTTATTGGGGTTGGGATAGGAGATATACAGGCAGAATTAAACAAAGAGTTACCTGACATGACCTATGCCGATATCAACGTCCATAACCAGTACCTGCATGAACTAATGACTTATGGTATCATCGGGTTCAGCTTTTTTGTTTCCATCTTCATCATTGGTTTCAGGAAAGCCTTCGCTCATCAGGATTTGTTCTTTTCCCTTTTCCTGATAAGCTTTTTGTTCGCTTTTTTAACAGAGGTAATCCTTGCCAGATACCTGGGCATTATGTTGTTTTCTTTGTTCTACCCTTTGTTCCTGAACCTGCACATAAATGAACACCGGCAAGAGTTACCGGGTAATGCAGGCGGCCTGAAGAGAGGCAGATAGCAGGTAAAACTCAGACAGAATAAACAGCACGAAAGAAGCGTTACAGATTACATTGCAGGGTTCCCTACGGAGAGGCATACTCAATACTAACCCAATCGAAAGGTGAATTTCAATGCTTTATATAGCCACAAAGGCTTATATTTTTTTCATGCTGGTTAGTGAATAATTTTTTAGATCCGACAATGCTGCTTTCCTGCTGCCCCATCAGGGCAAATTGGTTAATATTGCAGGAAATTAGCACCATGCGTTGCCTGCAACCTGGTTCAGCAATGCAGGGGTATAATGTTTTAAACAAGCAGCTGTAGAAGTGAAAGTAGCAATTGTACATGAGTGGTTTGTAGATTATTCTGGTTCTGAAAGGGTTGTGGAGCAGCTGCTGAATATATTTCCTGAAGCAGATCTGTTCGCTCTCATTGAATTCATGCCAGAGCACCTGCGGCAGCACATCCAGCATAAAAAAGTATCGACTTCCTTCATCCAGAAGCTGCCGTTCGCCCAAAAACACTACAGAAACTACCTGGCTTTGATGCCGCTGGCAATCGAACAGCTTGATGTTTCGGCATATGACCTGGTTTTAACCAGCAGCCATGCGGTTGCCAAAGGGGTGCTAACTCACTCTAACCAGCTCCATATCTGTTACTGCCACTCTCCTATCCGCTACGCCTGGGACCTTTACCATCAATACATCAGGGAAACAGGTCTCTCCAAAGGCCTGAAAGGTTTTATAGCCAAAATGATGCTGCACTATGTCAGGATGTGGGACTATACAACAGCCAACAGAGTTGATTATTTTGTCGCTAATTCTGCATACATCAGCCGAAGGATACAAAAGGTGTATAATAAGAAGGCTACTGTAATCTACCCGCCGGTGGATGTGGAGCGCTATACACTTGCAACAGAAAAAGGGGACTTCTATCTTACAGCATCCAGGCTCGTCCCATATAAAAAGATAGACCTGATAGTAGAAGCATTCAGTAAGCAACCAGACAAGAAGCTCATCGTTATTGGCGAAGGGCCTGATTGTAACAAAATAAAAGCAAAAGCAACGGCCAATATTACGATACTGGGCTACCAGCCTTACGAAGTTTTAAAAAGCCACCTGCAGCAGGCCAAAGCTTTTATTTTTGCTGCTGAGGAGGATTTCGGGATTGTCCCGGTGGAAGCGCAGGCCTGTGGCACACCCGTGATTGCCTATGGCAAAGGGGGAGCCTGCGAAACGGTGATACATGGCAGAACTGGCCTGCTTTTCGAAGAACAGTCGGTGGCTTCTCTTACGGAGGCTATTCTTCACTTCGAAGAAATGTCTGCCTCTTTCAATCCTTTCGATATCAGGGAAAATGCGGAGAGATTCAGCAATAAAACCTTCAGGAACAGTATTGCCAGCTTTATCCAGGAAAAGCTTGCAGCTAACAATACGGTTGAAGATATAGTAAAATGACGCAGTATTTCAGCATATTTGTGCTCAAATTAGATTATGCCGGGGTTATATAATAGATACATAAAGTTAACTTACTCCTTAGGCGACCTGGCGGCTGTTACGGTTTCAACTGTAGCTGCTTTCTTTTTAGTCGGTGAGGCACCAGACAGTTTCCTGGCCTCAAGTTACAGCGCCTTCCTGCTCTATTCTTTACTGGCTTGGATAATATGTACTGTGCTTCTGAACACATACAAACATTACCGGGTTGGCCGCAGGTTATGGGTACTGTTTGATGCCCTCAAAGCAGTGCTGCTCTATATACTGCTTATTGAGGCCACGTTAAACATCGTTCCTTACTTCTCCTTTTCCAGGCTTTTCCTCCTCTACCAATATGCTACCCTGGGCCTCCTGGTTTTATCATGGAGAGTGGTTGTAACATTCATGATCCGGTACTTGCGCCGCAAGGGCTATAATTCTGTGAAAGTCATTATTGTAGGATATGGTAAGACAGGAAAAGAACTGAGGGACTTCTTCTACAACCATCCAGAGTATGCCTACAGGTTTGAAGGCTTTTTTGACGATCATGCCATTGGCGAACCACAGGTAATAGGTAAAGTAAAAGACGTCGAAAAGTTTGTGCTGGACAATGAAGTAAACGAAATCTATTGCTCTGCATTTGAACTGAACAAGGACCAGATTACTTCTTTGATGGAGTTCTCGGACAACAACCTGGTACGCATGAAGTTCTTGCCGGAGCCCGATAGCTTCCGGTATCAAAAGCTTAAAATTGACTTCTACGACATGCTGCCCATCCTGGTGGCCCGTTCTATTCCCCTCGATGATGTCATAAACAAGATCCTGAAGCGCTCGTTTGACCTGGTGTTTTCCCTCTTCGTCATCATCTTCATTTTGTCGTGGCTTCTGCCTATACTGGCAGTCATCATTAAACTGGATTCTAAAGGACCAGTGTTCTTTGGCCAGGAGCGCTCTGGTATTAACAACAAGACCTTTCGTTGCTGGAAACTGCGGTCTATGTACGTGAATACGGAGGCTAATTCTAAGCTTGCCCGCCGGGGTGACTCCCGAATCACGCCCGTAGGTGCCTTTTTAAGAAAGACGAGCCTCGATGAACTGCCACAATTCTTTAATGTGCTGATGGGGCAGATGTCTATAGTTGGTCCAAGACCACACATGTTAAAGGCTGATCAGGAATATGCGCTCATTGCGGAGAAGTACATGGTGCGCCACTTTATAAAACCAGGGGTTACGGGCCTGTCGCAGGTACGCGGCTACCGGGGCGACACAACCGCAGATTACCAGGTGCGTGGCCGGGTAAAGCTGGATATCTTCTACTTGGAGAACTGGACCTTCCTGCTGGACCTGAAGATCATCTTTTACACCATCTACAATGCTATCAGAGGCGACAAGGCCGCTTTTTAGAATTTGCTGCCTTCCCCTATAGGTTGTACACCTTTAGGTGAATTAACTCCCACCTTTCTGCAGCTTTTAGTAACTTGCGCCTGCAAACCTGCATGAGCATGAGTAAAGAAAAACCATCTATACCGAAAGGAACCCGCGATTTTGGCCCGGCAGTCGTGGTCAAAAGAAATTATATTTTCGGCGTTATAAAGCGCACGTTCGAGAAGTTTGGCTACCTGCCCCTGGAAACACCTGCCATGGAGCAACTGTCGGTGCTGACAGGCAAGTATGGCGACGAGGGAGACCAGCTGATCTTCAAGATTTTGAATTCAGGCGACTTCCTGGCAAAGACAAAACAAACGGACATAGACGAGGGGCATAAGCACCTGACGCGCAAAATCTCTGAAAAAGCATTGCGCTATGACCTGACCGTACCCTTTGCGCGCTACGTGGTGATGAACCGCAACGACATCACCTTTCCTTTCAAACGCTACCAGATACAGCCGGTATGGCGCGCCGACCGGCCGCAGAAAGGCCGGTACCGCGAGTTTTACCAGTGCGATGCGGATGTGGTGGGCACCAACTCGCTGCTTTGCGAAGCTGAGATTGTACAAATGATAAATGAAGTGCTGACAACCTTGGGACTGACAGACTTCACCATAAAAATAAACCACAGGGGTATACTGGCCGGTATAGCGGAGGCAATAGGAGAAAAAGGACGCGAAGGCGACATCTGTGTAGCCATCGACAAGCTTGACAAAATCGGGCAGGAAGGTGTACGGAAAGAGTTACTGGAGCGGGGCATCTCGGAAAAGGCTGTTACCAGGCTGGAGCCGCTTTACGCCTTGGAAGGAAGCAATGAAGCCATTTTAGAGCAACTGCAAACTTTACTAGGCGAAACAGCAGAAGGGCAGCGTGGCCTGAAAGACCTGCACGAAGTTTGGAACTACCTCAACAGGCTGGGCAGCAAGGCACTTTCGGCACAAAACGAATCCGGCAACCCACGACTGATGCCGGATGTAACCCTGGCAAGGGGGCTCTCCTACTACACCGGCTGTATATTTGAAGTAAAGGTGAACAACGTAAGCATGGGCAGCATCAGCGGAGGCGGCCGCTATGATAACCTGACCGGCATGTTCGGCTTACCGGGCGTTTCGGGCGTTGGCTTCTCTTTTGGCGTAGACCGCATCTATGATGTACTGGAAGAACTACAGCTGTTTCCTGACAGCAGCCAGGTAGGCACCCAAGTGCTCCTGGTGCAGTTTGATAAAGAATCAGAACGCTACGCTTTACCCGTGCTGCAACAGTTACGCGATGCAGGCATCTCCTCTGAACTTTATCCTGAGCCAGCCAAACTAAAGAAGCAGATGGGATATGCAGACCAGAAGAGCATTCCATACGTTATCCTGATTGGCTCTGAAGAAATGGCCAGTGGTAAGCTGAAGCTGCGCAACATGGCATTGGGCGAGCAGCAGGACCTGACAATTAATGATATTATCAGCCAGTTGAAATAGCAATCCTATGGGCCAAGTCCACTACATCTCCAATGCGTTCCTGAGCCTGGAGGCGATAGATGAAATTCTGACGAAGCAGCATACCCTGGCCCTGTCGGAGGAGGCAGAGCAACGGATAGTGGACTGCCACGAGTACCTGCAGCAGAAAATTAACAGCCACGGCCGGAGCCTTTATGGTATCAATACCGGCTTCGGCGCACTCTGCACGAAGAAAGTGTCTTCTGCTGACCTGGAGCAACTGCAGCGCAACCTGGTGATGTCACATGCTTGTGGCACGGGGCCGGAAGTGCCTCAGGAGGTTGTTAAACTTATGCTGCTGCTCAAAATCCAGTCGCTGGCCTACGGGCACAGTGGTGTGCAGCTGAAAACTGTGAAGCGGCTTATTGACTTCTTTAACCGCGACATATACCCGGTGGTGTACCAGCAGGGCTCTTTAGGAGCCAGCGGCGATTTAGCACCCTTAGCGCACCTTTGCCTGCCCCTGATAGGAATGGGCGAAGTCAGCTTCCAGGGGTATAAACTGGCAAGTGAGCATGTGCTGGATATGTTCAGCTGGGAGCCCGTGGTCTTGAAAGCCAAAGAAGGACTGGCCCTGCTGAACGGAACACAGTTTATGGCTGCCTATGGGGTGCTGGCACTCCTGCAGGCTAAACGGCTGTCACGGCAGGCAGACGTTATCGGAGCTCTCTCGCTGGATGCCTTCGATGGGTTGCTGGAGCCTTTTCATGAAGCCATTCACCGCCTGCGTCCACACAAAGGTCAAATGGAGACAGCAGCGGCAATACGTGTTTTACTGGACGGTAGCGAACTGGTACAGCAGGCGAAAGAGCATGTGCAGGACCCTTACTCCTTCCGCTGCATGCCGCAGGTGCATGGCGCCACCAAAGACGCCCTGGCCTATGTGGAGCAGGTGTTTCTGACGGAGATTAACGCGGTAACAGATAACCCGAACATCTTTCCGGATGAAGATGCTATTTTGTCCGGGGGTAATTTTCACGGTCAACCCCTCGCACTGGCCCTTGATTTCCTGGCAATCGCGCTTGCAGAGTTAGGTAATATATCTGAAAGGCGCATTTATCAGCTCATGTCGGGCGGGCGCAACCTGCCGGAGTTTCTCATAGCAGAACCGGGCTTAAATTCAGGCTTCATGATTAGCCAGTACACCGCCGCCTCCATTGTAAGCCAGAGCAAACAGCTGTGCACCCCTGCCTCCATCGACTCTATCTCATCTTCCAACAACCAGGAGGACCATGTGAGTATGGGTGCAAACGCGGCCACAAAACTATATCAGGTGGTGCAGAACCTGGAGCGGGTGCTGGCCATAGAACTCATGAATGCTGCGCAGGCGCTGGAGTTCAGGCGCCCAATGAAGACATCACAGGTGCTGGAAGAACTGGTGGCCCGTTACAGGGAGAAAGTTTCTTTTGTGACCACGGACCGTGTACTTCATACCGATATAAAGGCCAGCATCGACTTCTTAAGAACAGAAACAGTATAAGTCCTTGCCGGATATTTCATCCGGGTTTCAAAGCAAGGGCTATACAATAAATATGGGAGTCCTGCATTATACCTGTAGTTTCCTGGTACAATTAAAGCTTGCTACTTGAAATACCTGCTGTACATCGTCTTCCTTTTTATCTCCTTCACCTCCCGGGCGATGACCGACAGGTGCTTTGAAGCCTTTAACCAGCAGGGAGAAGAAATCGATGTTTTATGTGTTGGCCAGGAAGTGGAGTTCAGGGATTGCGGTAACACGGTACCCGATGAAACCGAGTATTACATCATCGATTACAAGAAAGGTACTCCCATTCCCACCCCCACTTCAAATATTAAAACACATACCTATACCACCCCGGGCAGGTACAGGGTACTGCAAATTGCCAACTACGGTGGTAATACCTTGACAGACACCGTATCACGTGTTTTTGAGGTGAGGGAGGTCCCTCCTCCTGTGTTCGGCATCCGAAACTGCGCCAATGGTACTGTTTCCGTTGACATCAGGGACAGCCACTACGACAGCTACAGCATTGATTTCGGCGATGGCCAAACGCCTGCGAGTGCACAGCCGGCAAGCAGTACGTCCCATACCTATAACACCCAGGGCTCCTACACGATTACAGTAAACGGTATCTTCACCGGGGGAAGCTGCTCAGGTGTCAGTTCAGCCACAGTTACTACCCTGCCTGCTGCACCACAGCCTGCCATCCGGAATCTAACGGTATTGCAGCAGGCAACCAATGGACAGTTGCAGTTTGCCTTACAGAACTTACAGCCAGGCTACAGGTATGTGGTGCAGCAGTGGAACGGCAATGCCTTTGCATCCATCGATACCATCCGGAACGTCTCACAGGTAAGCATGAGCCATCTGCTTCAGAATGTAAACACCACAGCGGGTACAAACTACCTTATAAAACCTGTGGATGCCTGTGGCACCGCGCTTCCAAACTCAAACCGCATCAGTTCAATTGCCTTGGAAGCCGCTTCCGGTAATGAACAGATTGCATTATCCTGGCAGAGCATGCCGTTTACCGGCACCTTTGAACTGTACAGGAACGGCACTTTGCTCCAGACACTCAACAGTTCCACCAATACCTTCACTGATACAGAAGTGACCTGTGGGCAGCCCTACCGGTATGAGGTTCGGGGTGTTACTGTTGATGGCACCATGTCTGTTTCTGCTGTGCAGGAGGTGCAGGCTACTTCCACCACTGTCCCGGATGCGCCATACCTGTTCTCTACCTTTGACCTGAACAACCAGGTATTGCTCAACCTGGAGCTGCCGCAGGGCGAGGGAGTACAACAACTGGAAATAGAACGGAGCACCAGAGGAGGCGCTTTTGCTTTTATTGGGCATACCCAGCAAACGACTTTTACAGACGAGAAAGCGCTGCCGGAGCCTTTATGCTACCGCGCCACCTTCCGTAATGCCTGTGGCAACACCTCAACCATCAGTAACATTTCCTGCCCCATAATATTACAGGCACAAAAGCAGGATAATGGGGCCGCAGTCTTACTGCGCTGGTCAGCATACGAGGGTTTCCTGACCAATGTAAGGCAATACACTGTAGAACTGCTGGATGAAAACAATACCATCGTACGCAGCCATACGGTCTACGGAACAACCTATACCGATCGCACCCTCAGCGATGAGCTGCAACTGCTTCGCTACCGCATAAGGGCAACATCAGCAAATGGCGCTGCAGTTACATACTCCAATATCGTGGTGGTGGAGCAGGACCTGGTGCTGCATGTGCCTTCCGGCTTCACCCCCAACGGAGACGGCCTGAATGACACGTTTGTTATCAAAGGGCGCTTGTACGAAAGCTACAGTATCAGGATATACAACAGCCTGGGCCAGGTGATTTATAGCGGAACTGAAGCAGATGCAGCCTGGGACGGCACGCACAAAGGCAAAATGCTGCCTGATGGAGCTTACGTGTATGAGATCAGTGCCCGAAACAGCTTTGGAACCACCAGGCGACGCACGGGCACCATTACTTTGCTGCGGTAAACGGCACGCGCAGTTGATTTGTGAGCCCAATAAAATACTACTGAAGGACTGATGTATAGGAGAAGGAGCGGCTCCGGGAGAAGTAACTCCCATACACTTCTACAAATATATAAAAAGCAGTTTGTATGCGTATATTTGCAGAAACAACAGGCAATGAAGCCTGAACCTCGTACAAATACACTTACCAAAACAGAAAAACTATGTTTGATATGATGGGCATGATGGGCAAGATGAAAGAAGTCCAGGCCAAACTAAAAGAAGCGCAAGATAAACTACAGGATATAACCGTTACGGCCGAATCGGGTGCCGGACTGGTGAAAGCAACGGTAAACGGGCAGCGCAAGCTCCTGAAGGTAGAAATCGATGAGACAATCATGAATGTGAATGACCGCGAAATGGTAAATGACTTAGTTGTTGCCGCTGTAAATAACGCCATGCTGACAGCAGCTGAGCGTGCACAGGAAGAAATGAAAAAGAATACCGAAGGCCTATTGCCAAACATCCCTGGCTTAGACTTAGGAAGCTTTGGCCTTTAACAGCCCTCAGACAGCCATTGTTATCCTTAACTGGAACGGGCTGCGTTATTTGCAGGAGTTTCTGCCATCGGTGGTGGCTCACAGTGCCGGCTGCCAGGTTATTGTAGCTGATAATGCCTCCACCGATGGTTCCGTTCCCTTTTTACAGGAGCACTTCCCGCAGGTGCGCCTTATTCTGTTACCCGAAAATTATGGCTTTTGCGAGGGCTATAACAAAGCGCTCCGGCAGGTAAAAGCAACTTATTACGTACTGCTGAACTCTGATGTTTCTGTACCTCCCGGCTGGCTGGACCCCATCACCGAACTGATGGCTGCCGATGCCCGCATAGCAGTGTGCCAGCCAAAAATAAACGCGCTGCAGCATCCCGGCTTTTTTGAATATGCCGGAGCCGGAGGCGGACTTTTAGACAGCTTAGGTTATCCTTATTGTCGGGGCCGCCTGTTTGAAACGCTGGAGGAAGACATGGGCCAATATAATGATGTGCAGGAGATTTTCTGGGCTACCGGGGCCTGCATGTTTGTCCGGGCCGATGCTTTTCATGCTTTGGGAGGTTTGGAACCTGCCTTTTTTGCCCACATGGAGGAAATTGACTTCTGCTGGCGCGCCAAGAATGCAGGCTACAAGGTGATGTACAACGGCCACAGCCACGTCTACCATGTAGGGGGTGGCACGCTACACAAATCAAATCCCAGGAAAACGTACCTAAACTTCCGGAATGGCCTTGCCTTGCTTTACAAGAACATCCCGTCCGGTACACTTCTGTCTACTATCGGGCTACGCGTGGTGCTGGACTGGGTGGCTGCCCTACGTATGGTGTTAGCCGGCCAGACAAAAGATGCTAAGGCAGTACTGAAGGCACACGCCGACCTGTTACGCCACAGGCGCTACTGGCAAAAACAAAGAAAAGCACAGCACCCAAAAGGCAATTTCCCGAACATGGCGGGCGTTTACAAAGGCAGTATTGTCTGGGAGTATTTTATCAGGCAGAAAAGAACTGTACAGGAATTATAAATCCCATACAGTGCTGCGCTCACGGCGCCAGTGCTTATGCACGTTCATCCAGAACGCCAACATCAGGTAAAGGAGCACCGGAGAGCCCATTGTCAGGAAAGACAGGTATATAAATGAAAGGCGGATGCTACTGGTAGCAATGCCAAGCTTATCACCCAGCATCGTACATACACCAAATGCCCGGGACTCGATAAAGTATTGCAGACGCTTCATTTACGTTAAATTTAATTCACTAATTTACGCTTTGTTTCAGAAAAGCAAAACTACCACGCTTGAATCGGTACAATTTGGCCACCAGCTTGAGCGGTTGGTGCCTTAAGTACTTTTTACGTTCAAAGCCAATAACAGGATATGCAACAGTACAACAAAAAGAAAAGTTTAATTCTGTTCCTCTCCCTCTCCCTCAGCATCGGCGGCACCAGTTGTACACTGCAGCGCATGGTAAGGACAGCCGAGAAAAAGCAGAAGGTTATAGTACAACCCAATCCCTTAGCGGCCAATGGCCAGCAGGTAAACTTTGAACTGAAAGCGCAGGTGCCGGAGAAACTCGTAAAAGACAAGCAAACCTACAAGCTGGATGTTTACTATGAATATGGGCTGGAGCGTGAAAACATAGCTACTTACAATTTCCAGTTCGGAGAGTTTGTTTACGAAGGTGGTGAACCCACTATCACCAAACAGCTATCCTTCCCCTACGCACCAGAGAAAAACAAGGGCCGCCTGATGGTGCAGGGCCGCGCCATCGACAACAAAGATGACGATGTGCGCTACACGGCTCCACAACAGGTAGCAACAGGCTTGGTCACTACCCCCCTGCTGCTGGTACGCAACAACGACTTTGATTTTGTAACGGATACCTATAAAGAGAAGGCAAATCAACCTGCAAAGTTTACTTTCTTTTTTGAGGAAGATAAAACCGAGCTCCGCAGTAACCTGGGTTCCAGGCTGCAGGTGCTGGACCAGTATGTACTGGATAACGTGGACGCACAGCGCATCACTATCACCGCAAGCCAGTCGCCGGATGAAAACGGAAGCAGGTTAGCCGAAAAGCGGGCACAGACGCTGGAAGACTACTACCGCAAAAAACTCAGGATACTTGATTACAGCGACAAGAAAGTGGACATCCAGACAAATGTACAAAAGGCTGACCTGGACCTGCTCCTTCAGAAATTAAAAGCCTCCGCCCTGCCCGGTGAGGAAAAGCAGGAGGCCATAGCCATCCTCAGCAGCGACCAGAGCCAGAGCGCTAAGCTGAAGGCGCTGAAGCAGGCCCAGGCATACGATTACATTGAACGGTACATCTTCCCGGGTCTGCGCTCGGCCAGCGTGGAGTTCAATTACAACCGCAGCCGCAAATCGGATTATGAGCTGTACATCCTCGCAAAGAAAATTGCAGAAGAAAAGGCCGACGCAGACGAACTGACGGAAGAAGAGCTGCAGTATGCCGCCACCCTGACGCCCCTGCTGGCTGAGAAGCGGAAGTTTTACGAAGCAGCCGTTAAGTCCACGGATAAGTGGCCGGCCTATTACAACCTGGGGGTGGTGTACAACGAAATGGCCCGCAAAGACTACCGGCCTGAAGCGAAGAAGGCGCTGCTGGATCGGGCCATTCATAACCTTTCCTTTGCCGGCTTCCGAAACCCTACTGCGGAAGTATATTACAGCCTGGCCAGCGCCTACCATCAGCGGGGCGATATGCTGGAGGCACTCCAGTACTACGACTATGCAATCAGGCTAGGCACAGAGGAGGCTGTGCTGAACAGGATATTTGCCGAAAAAGCAGCCCTGGAAATAGAGATCGGGCAGTACGACGATGCCATCGGAAGCCTGCGCTATGCCGGCGACAGCTATCAGACAAACATGAACCTTGGACTCAGTTACATGCTGAAAGAAAACTATGAGGGAGCCGAGCGTTATTATACCCGCGCCCTGGAGCTAAAGCCAAACGATGCCCTTGCCTACTACAGCACAGCCTTACTTGGTGCCCGCACCAAAAATGAGGCGATGCTGAAACATGGGCTCATAAGGGCCATTCAGGCAGACCGGACGTATATGGAACGGGCCATCAACGACCCTGAATTTGAGCTGTACCGCAGCACACAAGCCTACAAAGACGCCTTTAGACTTTAATGCAAGGGCAGAAAAGAAGTAAGTACGTTGGAAATTGACATACTTCTTTTAATTTTACTTTCTGAACAGAAGACAAAAAACATCATATATGCGAAGTATACAATTTAGAGAAGCTCTGCGCGAAGCCATGTCAGAGGAAATGCGCCGCGATGAACGCGTTTACCTGATGGGTGAAGAAGTAGCTGATTACAATGGTGCCTATAAAGTGAGCCAGGGCATGCTGGATGAATTTGGTCCGGAGCGCGTAATCGATACCCCTATTGCGGAACTAGGCTTTGCCGGTATCGGTGTGGGTTCTGCCATGAATGGCCTCCGCCCTATCATTGAGTTCATGACCTTCAACTTCTCGCTCGTAGCGATAGACCAGGTTATAAACTCTGCCGCAAAAATAATGTCAATGTCCGGTGGCCAGTACAGTGCTCCCATGGTTTTTCGTGGCCCTACTGGTAGCGCGGGTATGCTCTCTTCTCAGCACTCACAGAACTTTGAGAACTGGTTTGCCAACACACCTGGTTTAAAAGTGATCGTTCCTTCTAATCCTTACGATGCCAAAGGACTGCTGAAGTCTGCTATCCGTGATAACGACCCGGTTATCTTCATGGAATCTGAGCAGATGTACGGCGACAAAGGCGAGGTACCTGAAGAGGAGTACACAATTCCGATTGGTGTAGCCGATATCAAGCGCGAAGGTTCTGATGTAACCATCGTTTCTTTCGGTAAAATCATGAAAGTAGCCCTGGCTGCTGCCGACGAACTGGCAAAAGACGGTGTGAATGCAGAAGTTATAGACCTGCGAACTGTTCGCCCAATCGACTATAAAACACTGATCAAGTCTGTTAAAAAGACAAACCGTATGGTAGTGGTAGAAGAAGCGTGGCCATTGGCTTCCATCTCTGCTGAACTGGCTTACCACATCCAGAGCAACGCGTTCGATTACATGGATGCACCTGTTAAGCGTGTAACCTGCCGCGACGTGCCTCTTCCTTACGCTCCTACCCTGATAGAAGCATCGCTTCCGAACATTGAGCGTACTATTGATGCCGTGAAGCAAGTAATGTATCAGAAAGAAGCTTAAAACAGCTGATTTTCTATAAAAAGCAAAAGCGAAGCCCTCTGCAGGTGCTTCGCTTTTGCTTTTTATACACATTTCTTACTGAACCTGAAGTAAGCAGCACCTTACACTCGTGCTACTGCTTACTGCTCTGACTCAATTTCCTGAGTACGTACTTTCACTGCGTTATCCTGCGGCTTGATGCCCCTGTCATGCACACGGGAGTATACCTGGGTAAATTCTGCACCCAGCAGAAAAATAATGGAAGCATAGTAGACCCACACAAGTATCAGCACCAGGGATCCTGCAGCGCCATAGGTGTCTGAAAGCGGGTCGTGCTGAAAGTAAATGTTGAGCACGAACTTGCCCAGCACAAACAAAATAGCCGTAACGGAAGCCCCTACCCAAACATTGCGCCACCTGATCTGAGCATCCGGGAGCACTTTAAAGATAACCGCGAAAATGAGGATGCTAATCGAAATAGAAACCACAACGTTGGCTACTGTCATAAAGTACACCGCTATACCTGTTATTTGCTCCCGCAGGTAGTCGTCTATTATCCCCAGCACAATATCAACAGAAAGCGATACAAGCAATAAAAAACCGAGGCTAACAACCAGGGCAAGCGAAAGTACCCGGTCTACAATCAGTTTTAACCATCCTTTTTCAGGCTTTGCCCTTACCTCCCACATGGCATTGATAGAATCCTGCAGGGCCACAAAAACCGTAGTGGCTGAAAAAACCATGGTAGCAATACCGATTATGGTGCCGACAGTGCTTGACTCCGACTGGCTGGCGTTCTCAATGATACTTTGTATCTGCGCTGCGCTGCTCCGGCCAATGATGCCTCCCACCTGGTTCACCACTTCTCCTCTCACTGCCTCTTGGCCAAAGGCAGCACCTGCTATGCGGATAAGGATAATGAGCACAGCAGGCATTGAAAAGATGGTGTAGAAGCCTATGATGGCAGCATAATCTAAAGGCCTGTCGTCTGCAAATTCCTTGAATGTACTCTTAATGATATTCCAGGTAGTTTTTAATCCTTCTTTCATGTGCTATAACTGAATTCCAATGTGATGCCTGCTGCTACAGCCTTTACCAAGCTGCTTAAACAGGCACTATTGTTTTCTATTACGGCACATCAACTATCACGATGTCACAACAGCATGATAAGAAAGCAGTACGAACTAAATTTCCGGATTTTGCTCATACCATACCGCCACCTCCTCCAGAGGCTTACGCTTCAGGTCTGGTACCTTTACCGCTTCTGCAGGATAGCCAACGGGCAGGAGCAGAAAAGGCCGCTCATTCTCGGGCCGCTTCAACAGCTTTGTCAGGAAGTTCATAGGGCTGGGCGTGTGGGTCAGGGTAACCAGACCAGCCTGGTGTATGGCCGCGATCAGGAAGCCACAGGCAAAGCGCACTGACTCAGATACATAATAATTAGTGCGCTTCACACCGTCTGGCCTGATATCATAGGCTTTCTTGAACACCACAATCAGGTAAGGTGCCACCTCTAAAAAAGGCTTTTGCCAGTCGGTTCCTAAGGGCGCCAGATCTTCAAGCCATTCTGGTGTCATGCGGCCATTGTAAGAGTCGAACTCTTCTTTCTCAGCCGCCTCTCTTATCTGTTTCTTCAGGAGGGGATCAGAAACGACACAGAAGGTCCAGGGCTGCTTGTGTGCCCCTGACGGCGCTGTGGAGGCAGACAGCAGGAGTTGTTCTATCACTTCTTTTGCCACGGGCTTATTTGAAAAATCACGGACGGTGCGGCGCTTGTCCATAAACTGGTAAAACTCCCGTGCACGCAGCCGTGTTTCTTCTTCTGATAGCTGCTCGGGGTAATAAGGCACAAAAGGAAAAGGCGTAACAGATATAAAAGATACTTTGAAGCGTATAAAACTGAATATAAGAAAGCTACCTGTTTTCCGTATATTGAAGCTTTGCCAGGTATTCCCCAGACTCCCCTTCATACAGAATTTCGAAAGTAAAACCATGCTGTGTGGCATAGTCCTCTAAAATAGCCGGATCGATAAAGAGCCAGTTGAACCACCCCGTATCCTGATCCTTGTAGCGCATGTTATACCTCACCTCGCCATAATAGCCTGCGTTGAGGTCCAGCAAAACCCCTCCCTCTTCGTCTTCATACATATACAGGATGTCAGAAGACTCCAGCAGGATTTGCCCTCCCGGCTTCAGGAGCATTTTAGCCTGCTCCAGAAAACGCTCCAGCCCCATCAGGTTTCCGGCAATACCGATTCCGTTCATAAGCATCAGGAGCGTATCATACTGCTGCCCTTTCAGTTCGAACACGTCCTGATGCAGCACCCGGCGCACACCCCGCTTCTGCATAATGGCTACTGCCCCGGCCGATATATCCAGTGCTGTTACCTCCTGCCCCCGCTCCTGCAGTACCAGGCTGTGGCTACCTGCGCCTGCACCTATATCCAACACAGCCCCCCTGCATTCTTTCAAAGCCAGGCGCTCCAGCTCAGGCATCTCGTTAAAGCTGCGGAAAAGGTAATGCACCGGAATCACATCATCCTCGGCCAGGTTGCTGGCTACCACCACCTCAGCGTCCTTTGCTCCTTGTAAATAATCTGCCAGAGCGGCACCTATCGGGTCATTTTTCATCTGCTTATACTTATTTGATGCAATTTCGGCACAAAAGCTTAAAGTAAAAACAGCTTTGGATTAAAGCTAACAATAACAGAAACATGTAGGTGTCGCATAGCTTTTATGTACAATTTTGTTACATAATATTTTACTATATATTACATTGCTTTTATTGAAAATTACTGTAGCTTTAGCCTATGTTTTCATACCCCGAGACCATGAGTACAGAAATTTATAGCCATGTAGAGCTTATGAATTTAAAACTGGAAGCAAAATACCTTCGCATGGAGAAGTCCAGAAACCGCCTGCTTGATGAGTTGGAGGGCCTTGATGAAGATATATTGAACTCTCCAGCCCCGGGAGGAAAATGGTCTATTAACCAGCACCTGGCGCACCTAATACTGGTGGATAGGGTTACAATGGGTTATGTTCAACACAAACTGAAGAAAAAGGAAGAACTGCCCTCCGCTACTTTCTCTGGTTACTTTAAATCTGTTCTTCTGAAACTGGCGCTACAGTCGGGGAGGAAATTCAAAGCCCCTGCCCCCGTGGCCACCGTACCGGACACAGCTGTACTTTCAGCCTTACGCAAAGAGTGGGACGACGTGCGGTTTGAGTTAGAAGACGTACTGACTGCCGTACCAGATGAACTGCTGGACAAATGCCTCTTCAGGCATCCGTATGCAGGTCCGCTTACCCTTCCCCAAACCCTTACCTTTCTGCAGGACCATTTCAACCATCACCTCCGCACCATACAGCAGCTGAAGCAACAGTTAATATCTTAGCGCGTGCTACAGAAAAGCTATTACATTTGCATTGGAGCAAAAGAAGCTGAGCCAGGAGTACAGTGTATGTGTGGTTGAATCCGGACTTGTGAATGATAGAGCAGCGCGTTTCTTATTATGAATTTATAAAGGTTGTTGCTATCTACCTGGTTTGCCTGTATCACTACGGAATAGATGGCTATGACTTTATAAACAATCCAGGCCACTCCTCTTATATCAACTATTTCCTGCTTGGCGTTTCAAGCACAGGGGTTCTGCTGTTTCTGATGGTGAACGGTGCCCTGCTCCTCAACAAGGGGTATGATTTAAAAAAGCACCTGTTTAAAACAGGTGCCATTCTGATGCTTTTGCTGCTGTGAGCGGCGCTGACTTTGCTCCTGACACAGCCTTTAAGTGAAGGTACATATTCCCTGACCCCACTGCTTCTGCACGGTTTTCTGCTGGGGCGTCAGGAAACATCTCACCTCTGGTTCCTGCAGGCACTTATATATATTTATTTACTCTTCCCGTTACTAAAGGCTCTTTACGACTCTCCTAAAGCAGAGCACAGAACCTACCTGTTCTCCCTTGTTTTCCTTTTCACTTTCGGAGGTGTCGCACAGGAAAACCTGCTTCATGTGGGGAGCTACCTGCTGCAAAAAGAGCGCTATCTACAGGAGAAGATAAACATAGGCGGCTACCTTAACCCTTTTACCACCTACTTCTCCTTTTCCTTATTCTACTTTTTACTTGGCGGAATCATCAGTGACCTCCCCCCGCAAAACCGGACCTTTGTAAATTAGAGAAAACGGGCAATAATCGTATAGAACCAAAAGCGAATTGCCATGAAAAAATCAAAGTTCACAGAGGCGCAAATCATCTTCGCCATCAAGCAAGCAGAGACGGGTGTCAAGGTGGAGGAGGTATGCCGCAAGATGGGCATCTCGGATGCCACCTTCTACAACTGGAAGAAAAAATACGGTGGTTTAGGGGTGAGTGAGCTGCGCAAGCTGCGGCAACTGGAGGAGGAGAACCGTCAACTCAAGCAGTTGGTGGCGGATCTAAGAGGCTGTTTTGATTTAGTTGAGTAAAAAAATAGGTGCCGGTTGTTGGATAAGAAAAGTTTGCAGACTTATGGCTTACCCAAGCGACTTAACCGACACCCAATGGCAATGTATAGAAAAGATAGTAGAAGATGAAATGCTTGACAGGAAGCGCATCTGGCCCCTTCGCAGCATTCTCAACGCCATCTTTTATGTGAGCAAAGGGGGCATCCAGTGGCGCATGATGCCTTTGGAGCTTCCGCCTTGGCAAACAGTCTACTACTATTACCGCAAATGGCGGCACAATGGTTTCTGGGACTTGCTCCATGACTGCCTCCACAAGAAAGTGAGGAGCAGGCACGGCAAAGCACATTCCCCGAGTGTGGGCATCCTGGACTCGCAGAGCGTGAAAACCGTGCAGCAGGGAGGGCAAAGGATGCGGGGTTGGGTCAGGAGCACCTTCAGGGAACTGGGATGGAGACTTCAGATAGTGAACAAGATTCACAAGAAGGCTTTTGTGGCCTTGCCCAAACGCTGGATTGTGGAGCG
>NZ_BAAGXV010000002.1:17500-20571 GCF_054779655.1 Pontibacter brevis | reverse complement strand
CTTTGAGAACGCGCTCGGGCAATTAGTACCGCTCGGCTTTGCTGTTTCCAGCTTTACACCTGCGGCCTATCGACGTCATCGTCTCTGACGGCCCTTAAGGGAGATCTCATCTTGGGGCGGGTTTCGCGCTTAGATGCTTTCAGCGCTTATCCCGTCCGAGCGTAGCTACCCTGCGCTGCGGCTGGCGCCACAACAGGTCCACCAGTGGCTCGTCCAACCCGGTCCTCTCGTACTAAGGTCAGGACCCCTCAAATCTCCGACGCCCACAACAGATAGGGACCGAACTGTCTCACGACGTTCTGAACCCAGCTCGCGTGCCACTTTAATCGGCGAACAGCCGAACCCTTGGGACCTTCTCCAGCCCCAGGACGTGACGAGCCGACATCGAGGTGCCAAACCTCCCCGTCGATATGAGCTCTTGGGGGAGATCAGCCTGTTATCCCCGGCGTACCTTTTATCCTTTGAGCGATGGCCCTTCCATGCGGAACCACCGGATCACTATATCCGTCTTTCGACCCTGCTCGGCTTGTGGGCCTCACAGTCAAGCGCCCTTATGCTATTGCACTCTGCGCACGGTTACCAAGCGTGCTGAGGGCACCTTTGAAAGCCTCCGTTATTGTTTTGGAGGCGACCACCCCAGTCAAACTACCCACCAAGCACTGTCCCCCTGTTTCAGAAGGTTAGGCGCCAAGCAACTCAAGGGTGGTATTTCAAGGACGGCTCCACGATGCCTGGCGACACCGCTTCACAGCCTCCCACCTATCCTACACATGAGTTACCCAGCGTCAATGCTAAGCTATAGTAAAGGTGCACGGGGTCTTTCCGTCCCGTTGCGGGTACTCGGCATCTTCACCGAGACTACAATTTCACCGAGCTCACGGCTGAGACAGCGCCCAGATCGTTACACCATTCGTGCAGGTCGGAACTTACCCGACAAGGAATTTCGCTACCTTAGGACCGTTATAGTTACGGCCGCCGTTTACCGGGGCTTCGATTCAGAGCTTCGCCTTGCGGCTAACCCCCCCTCTTAACCTTCCGGCACCGGGCAGGTGTCAGGCCTTATACTTCATCTCTCGATTTCGCAAAGCCATGTGTTTTTGTTAAACAGTCGCCTGGGCCTTTTCACTGCGGCTTCTTGCATTGCTGCAAGGAAGCGCCCCTTCTCCCGAAGTTACAGGGCCATTTTGCCGAGTTCCTTGGCCGTGATTCACTCGAGCACCTTAGGATTCTCTCCTCGACCACCTGTGTCGGTTTGCGGTACGGGCGGCTGCAGCGTTAGAACGCTTAGCGGGTTTTCTCGGGAGCCTGATTAGGGACACTATCGCCTCCCCCGAAGGGTCGGCGTACTTTCCACTTTCAGCTAGCCTGGCGTACTTTACTACCAGGCCAATACCTACGGTGTTAAACGCACTATTCCGTCAGTGCGCGGTCCTTTCACTTCTCCGTCACCGCATCGCTTGCTGCAGCCGGTGCTGGAATATTAACCAGCTGTCCATCGACCTGCGCTTTCGCCTCGGCCTTAGGACCCGACTAACCCTGATCCGATTAGCGTTGATCAGGAAACCTTGGTCTTTCGGTGTGCGGGTTTCTCGCCCGCATTATCGTTACTTATGCCTACATTTGCTTTTCCCTGCGCTCCAGCGCACCTCGCCGGTGCGCCTTCGCTGCGGCAGGGAATGCTCCCCTACCAGTGTAATAAATTACAATCCGTAGCTTCGGTGCCATGCTTGATGCCCGATTATTATCGATGCCCTGTCGCTCGACCAGTGAGCTGTTACGCACTCTTTAAAGGAATGGCTGCTTCCAAGCCAACCTCCTGGCTGTCTAAGCAACTGGACCCCCTTTGTTCAACTTAGCCTGGACTTGGGGACCTTAGCTGACGGTCTGGGTTCTTTCCCTCTCGGCGCGGGACCTTAGCACCCCGCGCCTCACTGCCGCGTATGTCAAGTGGCATTCGGAGTTCGTCAGGATTCGGTAGGATGTGACTCCCCCTAGTCCTATCGGTAGCTCTACCTCCACATGACTCAACCGCGACGCTGCCCCTAAAGGCATTTCGGGGAGTACGAGCTATTTCTCAGTTTGATTGGCCTTTCACCCCTACCCACAGGTCATCCAAATGCTTTTCAACGCAAACTGGTTCGGACCTCCAGTTGGTTTTACCCAACCTTCATCCTGCCCATGGGTAGATCACAAAGTTTCGCGTCTGCCCCCCCTGACTCTGCGCCCTGTTCGGACTCGCTTTCGCTGCGGCTCCGTACTTTGAAGTACTTAACCTTGCCAGGGAGGAGCAACTCGTAGGCTCATTATGCAAAAGGCACGCCGTCACCCAACGTATGGGCTCCGACCGCTTGTAGGCGCATGGTTTCAGGAACTATTTCACCCCCTTATTCAGGGTGCTTTTCACCTTTCCCTCACGGTACTGGTTCACTATCGGTCTCTCAGGAGTATTTAGCCTTAGCGGATGGTGCCGCTGGATTCAGGCGGGATTTCTCCGGTCCCGCCCTACTCAGGATACCACTAGGGCCAAAGAGCTTACGTGCACGGGCCTGTCACCCTCTCCGGTGCACCTTCCCAGGTGCTTACACTTCAATCTTTGGTCCCACGGCGTGGTCCTACAACCCCGGCGCTGCCGTAACAGCACCGGTTTGGGCTAGTGCGCGTTCGCTCGCCACTACTTGCGCAATCACTGTTGTTTTCTCTTCCTCCGGGTACTTAGATGTTTCAGTTCCCCGGGTTTGCCCCCCGTAGGGTACTAGCACTTCATGCTAGTGGGTTGCCCCATTCGGAAATCTTCGGATCGACCCATATGTGCTGGTCCCCGAAGCTTATCGCAGCTTGTCGCGTCCTTCATCGCCTCTGAGAGCCTAGGCATCCCCCATGCGCCCTTCTCTGCGTTCTCGACCGCTGTATCGCTACAGGCGGTCCGCTTCTTTCTCGTATGCATGGGCTATCTTTGCAGATAGCCTAAACTTTACTTTTGTTTCTCTCTCTTTCCCATCATGTCAAAGAACTTTTTCCAAGACGTCAGACACAAGACACAGGACGTTAGACCTGCGCTTTTGCCGTTGCTT
>NZ_BAAGXV010000002.1:0-15000 GCF_054779655.1 Pontibacter brevis | reverse complement strand
CTCTCCTTATCCGCCTCCTTCCGAAGCGGGACGCAAAGGTAAGGATAGTTTCCCGCTTTGCAAGATGCCCGGCAGAATATTTTTCTCAGCCTCTTTTCCGCTGCCAGCCCTCGCGCACAAAACCTGGTGCGCGGCATGCCGCAGGGGTTCGGTAAAGCCGGTAAAGTTGTCTGGGTTGCCCTGGCCTTCACGAGGCCGGCGGGAGAGGTAACACCTCCCTGTGTTGCCGAAGTTCCTGAAAGCAGGGAAAATTTTCGGCTCTTTTTCTTTCAGCGCAAGAAGAGGGGCTTGAGGCCCGTCTGTGGAAATGCTCCCGCGCTCGTCTTGCTGTTTGTGCCGCCCGACCTCCCGTTTGGAGGCCGCGCTGGAGGACTTGCTGTTTGTGCCGCCCGACCTCCCGTTTGGAGGCCGCGCTGGAGGATAACATCTGAAGCCGCTCCGGAAGTTCATTCCTGGGGATACCTTTTTCTGTTTCTCCTCCCTGGTGCCTTGCGCACTGTAGCATAACACCTGTGGGGCTCCCGGAAGTTCCGGTGCGCAGGAAATTTCTTCCACCGGTTTAGCCTCACCGGCTCCTTGCATCGGGCACTGATTGTAAACCACCAAAGTAATACTCAAAGTTCCGGAGTTTTAGTATTTAGTTGAATAAAGGAGTTAAAGGCAGGTAATCAGTTAGTTGCTCCCTGTGAAATTATTCTTAAGTCAATTTGAGAAGTGTTCTAATATATTCAGGATGATGGATATGGTGTAGCTGTTCTTTAGCTACTCTCTACGGCCATTTCGTTAATTTATAGAAATATATTAAGGGTGTTTTTATAATTTGCAGGTTAATCAGACCTCTGTCGGTACTAAAACTCATTAAATGAACATCATTGATAATTTAAAGATCAGGAACAAGCTATTGTTGCTGTTGTCCTTGCTGCTGTTTCCTCTTATTTATTTTGTTGCTGTCACGGTACAGCGTGAACTCGAAGAAAACAATAAGTTGAAGGAGGAAACAGTACAGCTGACGGAGTCTGAAAAAATCTCAAATCTCTTACATGCTTTCCAGAGGGAGCGGGCACTCATCCTTGCTGCCTCAGGAGGTCGAAATGCTTTCACGCTGGATGCAAAAGCGCAAAGAGGCATAACAGATGCAGCGGCAAGAGACTTAACCAAGTTTCTGGAGAACTCCGGCCGCACGTTTCACGACTTGGCCTTACTGAGTGAACTCAGCAGGTACCGGAACGAACTGGATAACGATAACCTGGATGTAATGGAGTTCAGGAGGTACTCTACTGATTTAATTGTGACGTTCCTTGACAGAATGGATGCCAATGCAACGGGTGTCAGCAACGTGGAAATAGGAAGGCAGTTGCTGAGCTTCAGGAACCTGGCAGAGGCTAAAGTTCAGTTAGGTAGAATCAGAAGCCTTTTAATGAGAGTTATTCAGGCTGGTGAATTATCGAACGAGGACTATGCCTTGTTCAAATCGCAGCTCGAATTTTACAGTAGATCGCTCAATGATTTTAACAGGTACGCACACAACGCATCAGTAAGTGATGTGCAGAAAATCACTGCATCAGAGAACTACAAGCAGATAGACGGTATCCTGCAGACAATAGAAAATAACCCAGGGCTTGATCTGTCTGTTTTCGATACCGATGCCACTTTCGATGTTTTCACTAAAAGTATTGAGGACTACAGGAGGGCAGAAAATCTTTTGATAAACAGGATACGGGATGAGGTAAATACAGCAAGCAGGCTAAAACAGCAGTACCTGACCTTCCTGACAGTAGTTGTGTTATTGCTGTTGGGGCTGGCGGTTGTACTATGTATATACATTATCAGTAACATCTCAAAATCACTTTCGGCCTTAAAAACAGCAGCTGACCGGATTAAGCTGGGTGCTACCGATGTGGTAATAAATGTAGACAGCGATGATGAAATTGGCAGCGTGGCAGCGTCTTTCAGAGGGGTGCTGCAAAAGAACATTGCGCTCTCGCAGGTAGCTCAGGCTATCGGGAATGGCAGGTATGACATTGATGTAGAGGTGCAGAGCAAAGAGGATGTGCTGAGCTATGCCATCAAAGACATGAAGGAGAACCTGCAAAGCTTTACTGCTGAAAATTCAAACAGGAACTGGATACTGACAGGGATTTCTGAGCTGAACACCCTGCTTGGCGGAGAAACAGCACTGAGCAGCATTTCTGACAAAGCAGTACCTTTCCTGTGCGACTATACAGGTTCAGAAGCCGGTATCCTGTACCTGCACAACAACAGTGGTAAGTTGGAACCTGCCGCTGCCTATGGTGTGCAGTATAGCAAGGAACAAATTCCGGCTTTTGAGATTGGCTCAGGAAAAGTAGGGCAGGTGGTGCGCGATAAAAAAATGAAAGTGCTGGAGGGGGTGCCGGAGGAATATTTAAAGATCAAGACAGGCCTTTCTGAAATTGAGCCAGCTTCTGTTATTATCATACCGCTTTACTTCTCCTCCAACCTGGTAGGTGCCCTGGAGCTTTGTTCCCGCCAACCCTACAGCGAACTACAGCGGAAGTTTCTTAATGCTGCAGCTGATAGAGTATCGGTGGTGATGCATACCCTGAAGGCACACCTGCAAACACAGGAGCTGCTTTATGAAACGCAGAACCAGGCAGAGGAACTGGAAACGCAGCAGGAGGAACTACGCCAACTCAATGCAGAGCTAAAGGCGTCGGAAGAGGAGTTGCGTGTGAACCAGGAGGAGCTGCAGGAAAAAAATTCAGAGCTGGAAGAAAAGGCTCAGTTGCTGGAGGAACAGTATGAGGCGCTCAACTCTAAAAACAAAGCACTGGAAGGCGCCCGGGAAGCGATAGAGCTGAAGATACAGCAGGTGGAAACTGTAAGTAAATATAAGAGCGACTTCCTGGCAAACATGTCGCATGAGTTGCGCACGCCGCTTAACAGTATCCTTATCCTGTCCCGGTTGCTGGCAGACAACGCCGAGAATACTTTATCAACAAAGCAAATTGACCATGCCCAAATCATCCATAAATCGGGCAACGACCTGCTGAAGCTTATCAACGAGATACTGGACCTGTCAAAGATAGAGTCGGGCATGATAAAGCTGGAGACAGATGAAATAAAGCTGGAGGAAATATCGCTGGAGCCAATGTTCAGAGAAATGGCTGCCAGAAAAAAAGTCCGTTTCAGGGAACACTATACTCCGGGCAGCTTCGATACCATTGTCACGGACCGTTTCCGTCTCGAGCAGATACTGAAAAATTTCATTGGTAACGCCATCAAGTTTACGGGTGAGGGAGGAGAGGTAGAGCTCTCTATCTATCCGGTTCAGAAGAAACCAAAATTCAGATCAGAGCAGCTTCGGGAGCAGACCGATATTGTTGCCTTTTCTGTGCGCGACACGGGCATTGGTATTCCGAAGGAGAAGCAGGAAGTTATATTTGAGGCATTCCAGCAGGAGGACACTTCCACCACACGCAGGTATGGGGGCACGGGGCTGGGCCTCACCATCAGTAAAGAGCTGGCGGCACTTCTTGGTGGTGAACTGATGCTGGATAGTGAGCAGGGCAAAGGAAGTACGTTTACACTTTACCTGCCGAGGGTTGCGCACACCGAGCCTAAAAAAGCCGGGCCAGTAAAAGAGACTGCCGTACCTGCCATCAGAAAGACCGAGGGGGTAAGACATGTTTTTGAGAAAATAGAGCCAAAGGATAAAAAAGAAATCGCTGTTCTGATAGTAGAAGACGACAAAGGGTTCAGCGACATACTGGCTGATTTTGCTTCTGCCAAAAACTTCAAAATACACCAGGCTTATTCCGGGGAGGAGGGACTTCGGCTGGCCCGGCAAGAGAAACCCGATGCTGTACTGCTTGACATTCACTTGCCGGATACCACGGGCTGGGAAGTGCTGAAGGAGATAAGAGCGGATAAGAACCTGCGGCATATCAATGTGCACGTGATGTCGGCTTACGATCAGGAAGTGATTGGTGAAGCTGGAGGCAAAGAAGAGTACCTGCCAAAGCCGGTTACACTTGAAATGCTGAACAAGGCATTTACCTCTATTTCTGAGAGCTCAGATGTTTCTATTGAGAACATCCTGATAGTGGAAGACAATGAGGTTGAGAACAAGGCGGTGGCAGAGCTGCTGCTGGCACACGGGCTGAAATCTACTTCCGCTTACTCTGCCGAAGAAGCAGAGCGGGTGCTGGCTAAGCAGAAAGTGGACTGCATTATCCTGGACCTGAACCTGCCGGGTATGAAAGGGTATGAGTGGATGAAAAACATGAAGTCCCAGAAAGGGCTGGCTGATATTCCGATTATCATTTATTCAGGAAAGGACTTGAGCGAGGAAGAGGAGACGGCCCTGAAGGAGTTTGCCAATACCATCATCATCAAAAACGAGTATTCTTACCTACGCCTGCTTGATGAGGTGCAACTGTTCCTGCACAAGGTAAACCAGAAGCTACCGACGGGGAGTGATTTTAAAATGAAGCTGCACGTGCCGGAAGAAGTACTGCGTGGTAAGAAGGTGCTGGTGGTAGACGATGACGTCCGTAACATTTATTCCTTAAGCAGCCTGCTTGAGTTGCACGGCATGGAGGTAGTGCCTGCTTACAATGGCAGGGAGGCGCTACAGAAGCTGGAGACCGAGAAAGGAGTCAACATTGTGCTGATGGATGTGATGATGCCGGAGATGGATGGCATTGAGGCGACAAAACGAATCAGGGAAAATCTGCGTTTTAAGCAACTCCCGATTATTGCCCTTACTGCAAAAGCGATGAAAGAAGATAAAGAGAAGTGTATTCAGGCGGGTGCCTCCGATTATGTGCCTAAACCAGTAGACACAGATAAGTTATTGACCCTGATGCGTGTTTGGTTATATGAAGTTTGATAATGAAGCCCTTTTTGAACAGGAAGTAGAGACGCTGATCAAGGACATTCACACCCACTACGGGTACGACTTTAAGGGGTATGCACGGGCTTCGGTGTACAGGAGAATCAAGCGGTTCCTGACACATAAAAACCTTGGTTCATTGGAAGAACTGCGGGAAGCCCTTATCCGGGATAGCTATTTCTTTGAGAATTTTCTGCAGGAGATCACGGTAAACGTGACAGAGATGTTTCGGGACCCTTCTTTCTTCCTGTCGCTGCGCAACAACGTGCTGCCTATACTCTCTACTTACCCGTTCATTAAGATATGGGATGCCGGTTGTTCTACAGGCGAAGAACTCTTCTCGCTGGCTATCCTGCTGCAGGAGGCTGGCCTGCTGGATAGAACGAAGATATATGCGACAGACATCAACCAGAAGGTACTGAAGCAGGCGAAGGAGGGGATTTTTTCCGCAGCGAATATGGCTGCCTATACCGCCGCCTACTATGCTTCGGGTGGCACCCAGGAGTTTTCCTGTTACTATAGCAGCAATTACGGCAGCGTGAAGTTTGATGCTTCCCTGATAAAGAATGTAGTGTTTTACCCGCACAACTTGGCCACGGATTCCTCTTTCAATGAGTTTCACCTAATCCTGTGCCGAAACGTGCTGATCTATTTTAACAGCGAATTACAGGAACGGGTCTTCAAACTTTTTGATGAGAGCCTGGTGAGCCTTGGCTACCTGGCCCTGGGGAAAAAGGAAACACTGGCCATGTCTGCCATCAGCAGCAGCTATAACTTTGTGGATAAGGGAAATAGGATCTACCGCAAGACAGGCTGATGCAAACCTCGTCGAAGTTCATTGTGATGGGGGGGTCCTGGGGAGGCATACAGGCTTCCATCGCTATATTAAAGGGGCTGCCGGCTACTTACAGCATACCCATTATCCTGGTGCTGCACAGGCTTCGGAGCATGGAAGGCAACCTGCAGGAGGTGTTTGAAAAGAGGCTTGCCCTACAAGTGGCAGAGATAGAGGAGAAGGAAAAGCTGCGCCCCGGTTTTGTGTACCTGGCTCCCTCCAACTACCATGTGCTGCTAGAGAAAGACCACACGTTTTCGCTGGATGTGTCAGAACTCGAGAATTTCTCCCGCCCTTCTATTGATGTGACCTTCATAAGTGCTGCGGATGTTTTCGGTAAAAATCTTATAGGAATCCTGCTAAGTGGCGCAAGTAAAGATGGAAGTTCAGGATTAAGTTATATCTTTGAGAAAGGAGGCATGGCCATTGTGCAGGATCCTGAAGAGGCAGAAGTAGACACCATGCCTTTATCTGCTATAGACATTATACCTGACTGCAGGGTAATGAAATTAGAGCGTATTCAATCATTTTTACTCTCTTTACATGACCACTGACCCATATACTCAACCTGCTGCCCTGGCACCGGGCATTCATCCGGTGAAGATTCTTCTGGTTGACGACAAGGCCGAAAACCTGGTCAGCCTGGAGAGCTTACTTTCCAAGGATGATGAAAATATCACCTACCTGTTTGCCAGTTCCGGTGAAGAGGCATTGAAAATTGCATTGCAGGAAGAACTGGCCCTTATCCTGCTGGATGTGCAGATGCCCGGTATGAACGGCTACGAAGTTGCCCGCTACCTGAGGGACATCTCTAAAACCAGGCACATCCCAATTATCTTTGTTACCGCCATCGACGAGCATGATGCACACGTAATAGAAGGCTTTGAAGCCGGAGCCGTAGACTTCCTCTTCAAGCCCCTGCATCCTTACATCACGAAGGCAAAAGTTTCTACGTTTGTCAGGTTCTACCTTCAGAAGAAAGAACTTGAGAAGGTGAACAAACTGACGCTGGAAACCAATCAGCAACTAGAGGAACGGGTAAAGGAGCGCACCCAGGAACTGACCAGGGTGAACAAGGACCTGGACAACTTCGTGTATACTGCCTCACACGATTTGAAAGCGCCTATCAATAACATAGAAGGCCTGGTAACAGCGCTGCAGGAAACCCTGCAGGAAAAAGGAGCCCATCCGGAGGATGTGGTACCCATTATGGAAATGATGAATACTTCTATCAGTCGCTTCAAGAGTATTCTGGCAGACCTGACAGAAGTTGCTAAGGTGCAGTACGAAGCGGCGGCAGAGAAAGATAAAGTAAGCTTTAAGGAAATATTGGAAGATGTGAAGCCAAACATCAAGGACATGATAGAGGAGCACGACGCTGCTGTTCTGGATGATTTCTCACAGGCACCTGATATTTGCTTTTCGAGGAAGAATCTGCGAAGCATTGTCTACAACCTTGTTTCTAATTCCATTAAATACAGTTCTCCTGAGAGAAAACCCGAAATAACAGTGACTACCGCAATAGTGAACGACTTTACGCTTCTAACCGTGCGGGATAACGGCCTCGGCCTGCGGAAGCAGGACCAGCAGAAAGTCTTTGGCATGTTTAAGCGGCTGCACACTCATGTGGAGGGAACAGGAGTAGGGCTGGCTATTGTGAAAAGAATTGTTGAGAACTGTGGTGGCAAGATTGAATTTGAAAGTGAACTGGGGAAGGGGACCGTTTTCAAAGTTTATCTCAAGTAAGATTATAGTTCCACATCCAGGGCAGGTTCCCGCTTATGCTGCGGCCACTGCTACAGAAAGATGCATCTGTTCTTTTCTGATGATATTAAAGAAGCCCGTCTGTATCAGGCGGGCTTCTTCCATGACAGCTTGTAGCAAAACCTTCTGACTGCGTCCGTATAAAGACTTATGCCCACCGGGATAGATACTGTTATTCCTTCCTTGAAACACTTAATTTCATCCTAAAGGTAAGATAAGAGTATTTTTTTTTTTTTGATTTTTGTATAATTGCCTGACCTACAATATAATAATCGGTTTGCATGGAAAGTAAGAGCGCCCAGGAGGCAATAATGGACAGGTTGGGGATAAGCCTGAGTAAAGCGCAATCAACAGACCTCTATCATGAGTTGTGCAGTTTCTTAGTAACGAAAGACACGTTTGCTTATATTGATTTGCTCAGAACGAAGTATGAACTACTGCAGGAGGGAGTAAGCCTTCGGGAGTGTGATTACAAGATTATGGAGAACCTGTTGGAGAAGATTGAGAGCGAATATTCTTTGATTTTAAATGCTACTGCTTACACGGTAAAATACCAGTCCTGATACTACAGTTACTCTTCCGGAAGTACAAGTTTTTCACTTCTTCTTGCTTGTTAAACCCGCTTTTACAGTCCTGAACCTGGGCGATGACAGCGCTAACTTCTGCATGTGCCAACCCTTCCTTTGAAAACGGAAAGATAAAAAGGTTTGATCATAACATTGGTTTAGATTATATTAGTGAGTAATTACCTACTCATGATAAAGTCTTGCGTAGGATGCTTTGTACCCATAGACCAACAAGGCCATGCACACCACTGTATTCAAATTCGAAGAGGGAAGTCCTTTTATCAACAGCACACGCCCTGTCAGTTTAGAAATTCATAATCGCCTTCTGTGGCAGGCAATGCGACTGGCAAAATCGGGCAGGCGTATTTTTAAACAGGGATTGGTTGTGTATACGCCGCTTCCGGCTTACCTGAAAGGTCCCACAACACTGGAAGTATACTGGGACTTTAAAAATCCTGAAGAGAATGATGCTTACAGCAGAGCTGCTTCTTAAGTTAGAATAGCAGCCCTTCAAGAAAATTTGTCTGTTCCGGACGGTTAACTGGTCCCACAATGCTGGCACAAACCCTATAACCGAAGTGGTTATGCCAGGTGCGGTAGATGCTTTCCCTTAGGCTGAGGGTAGGTGCTAACACTGGACCTCCGGGATTATTGCGGACACTGCCCTTTTCCTGTGTTGGTAGCTTCAGGCATGTAATCCTGTTGTTATTGTACAGGTACTCCGGCTGCTTTTCCGTGGCTGTAGTGAGGTGTGCAGGTAAATACCCCTGCTTGTTTCTTCTTCTGTACTCTCCGGTAAATACCTTTTACCTTCCCGCCGGGGCAGGTGGCAATTAAGGAAGCCCTTGTTATCTTTGCCAGCATGAATTCCATTAAACTGAGCTCCTATTACCGTCTTTATGCTTTTTCAGATTACCGGAGCATGAAATCTGCACTGCCTTATATGCAGCGGGTGGTGCTGGCGAAGGGGCTGGTAGAGGTACAGGAATCAGACATCAGGAGCTACGTGTGGCGCATCAGCGGCAAAGGGTACAAAAACTACCTGGAGCCACTCCACAGCCAGAATACGCGGACTACAGCAATCAAATCACTTATCACGGCGTTGCAAGTGCTCTACAAAAGCAACGGTTACTCTGCCAGGTACATCGTCGTAGAGCGGGGGTAAGCATTGTTATCAACAGGGCTTTTTAGGATCATTCCAGGCTTCTGTGAGGTGAGAGCCGGCAAAGAGAAGACGCTCTACTTGAGTTGACAGCGTTGGGAGTAGGTGATTCCCAGCCACAACAGAAGGAGCCTTTCCTCTGAACTGGCGGTATTGCAAAAAAGGAACATCCCGTTGTGCATACCCCTCCGGAAGAAGATGCTGCACAACGGGATGTTCCTGGTAATAGCTACGCAGGCTAAGTTGTGGCCTGCGTACTGACTTTATATAGTAGGTGTGCCTCCGGTTACCTGCACAGTAGAGCCAGTCATGTAGCTGGAATCCTGCGAGGCAAGCAGTACATAGATTGGTGCCAGTTCGGCTGGCTGACCTGCCCGCTTCAGGGGTACACTTTTCCCAAACGACTTCACCTTATCTGGCGGCATGGTAGACGGAATAAGCGGTGTCCAGACAGGACCTGGTGCAACACAGTTTACCCGGATGCCCTTGTCTGCCAGGATCTGGCCCAGGTTTGCCGTAAAATTCTGGATAGCTCCTTTCGTGGCAGCATAAGCCAGCAGCATCGGGTTAGGTTTGTAAGCGTTCACCGAGGTGGTGTTTACGATGGTACTACCCGGCTTCATGTGGGGTTCCGCTGCCTTGCACAGGTAGAACATAGCGTAGATGTTTGTGCGGAAGGTGCGGTCCCATTCCTCGCTCGGTATGTCCTGTAGCGACTCACGCGCCATCTGAAAAGCAGCATTGTTTACCAGCACATCAATCTGCCCGAACTCATCCACAGCCCGCTGTACTATAGATTTGCAATGTTCCTCGTCGCTTATGTCGCCTGGTACCAGTACTGCTTTGCGACCTGCTTCCCTTACATACCGGGCTGTTTCTTCTGCATCCTTGTCTTCGCTGAGGTAAGATATCAGCACATCTGCGCCCTCACGCGCAAAAGCGATGGCCACCGCCCGGCCTATGCCTGAATCTCCGCCTGTGATGATGGCTTTTCTGCCCTCCAGCTTACCGGAGCCTTTATAGGATTTCTCTCCATGGTCTGCGTCCGGCTGCATCTCGTCCTCTGTACCAGGCACCTCCTGCTCCTGCTCCGGAAACGGCGGCTTGGGGTATTGTTCTTTAGGATCCTGCATATTTAAATTGTTTTCGTTGTTTTGTTTCATAGCTATAGTGTATCATTCTAAATAAAGATAGACGCTCAATACGGGAAGCTGTTTTTGAGAAGCAAATATACTTAGTGAACGTGTGCTATAGCCGTGAGAAGACAGGCCTTCTGTAAGAGAGCAGCACAAAGCTGCATCCTGCCAAAAGTCTATTGTACAGGAATGGGTGATTTTTAAATACCCAAAACAAAAGAAGAATTACAGTGCATTTCGATGAGAATTTATAAACCTGCCGCGTAGCCAGAGCAGCCTTTGATGTTCTTCTAGCAGCAGGGAAATTCCTTCCTAGGCATGAGGAGTCTTCTTTTTTCGCCCTGTCTCTTTTGTATTCCTTCAGGTAAAAACAAAATAAATCGGGTATCGTTAGGCTGATTCAATGGCTGTTAAATAAAACCTGTATATGACAAAAAACTTTTACTCCTCCGGATGTTCGCGCATCTTCCTGCTGTTCCTTTTCATTTTTATGCAAGTTCCGCTCCTCCTGCATGCACAATCCTACAGGATTATGGCATTAGGCAACTCTATTACAGCGGGCAAAGATACTTATCCCAGTTACCGTTATGCGCTGTATGAGCGCCTGACGAAAGGATACATTGATTTCGCTTATGTAGGCTCCCTGACATCCACACAGGCACCGGCTACCCCTTTAGGTACTTGCCCTGATGAGCCGCTTGATATTCCACCACTTGCTCATGAAGGGCATTGGGGCTGGCGGGCTGATGAAATTATAAACGGAAAGTCGGGTGCTGCCTCTGAAGGGAAGCTAGCGGATTGGCTGCAAGGCTACACACCTGATGTTGTGCTGCTGCATATTGGTTCAAACGACATGTTTCAGAGTCAGTCTGTTTCCAGTACTGTGGGCGACATCAGGGAGGTAGTGCGGATTCTGCGGCAGGATAACCCGGAGGTGACAATACTGCTGGCCAAACTTTTCCCGGCGCAGGAGTCTAAGGTGGGCACGACGGTAGTTAACAACCTCAACCTGCTGAATGAAGAAATTCCAGGACTGGTACAGGAACTGAACTCTACGTCGTCACCGGTCCTGCTGGTTGATCAGAACACTGGTTTTGACCCCACTCCGGGAGCAGATACCTACGATGGTATTCATCCTAATGAACGTGGGGCACGTGCCATGGCCGAAAACTGGTACAATGTGCTAAAAACAGTATTGAATAGCTACACAACCCCTCCGGTAGTGGAGATAAAAAGCCCGCAGGATAATACAGAGCATCAGGCTGGGCAGAAAATTACGATTGCCGCCGATGCATGGGACAGGGAGGAGAAGGTGGAGCGAGTGGAGTTTTATGTCGACTGCCAGAAAATAGGGGAAGATTATAGCAGTCCCTTTGAAATAAGCTGGGCCCCTCTGGAAAAGAAAAGCTATTCTTTGCTGGCAGTAGCAACAGACGCTGCCGGTGCCCAAGGGAAATCTTACGAGCCTGTATATATAACAGTAGTAGATGGTGTGTCCGGTGGAGTTACACGGGAGTACTGGTCAAATGTGGATGGGAACACAGTCTCCAGTATCCCGGTCTCCAGCACGCCAACAAGCGTTACCCAACTTAGTTCTTTCGAGGCTCCCTCCAACGTGGGGGGCAACTATGGCCAGCGCGTCAGGGGGTACATAAAGGCCCCTGTCACCGGGGAGTATACCTTCTGGATTGCCTCCGATGACCACAGTGAACTGTGGCTGAGCACCTCAGAAAGTCCTGCAGACAAAGTAAAGCTGGCCTACATCAGTGGGTACACAAATCAGAAGGAGTGGGGCAAGTATACAAGCCAGCAGTCAGTAAAAGTAAGGCTGGAGGCAGGAAAGCGTTACTACATTGAGGCGCTGCACAAAGAAGGCTGGGGCAACGACAACCTGGCTGTCGGATGGCAACTGCCGGACGGGACCATGGAGCGGCCTGTTCCCGGGCATCGCCTTTCTCCTTACGAACCTTCTTCTGGCAATCAGCCGCCAACTGCCTATGCAGGTGCAGACAAATCCATCACACTTCCTGCCAACAGCGTATCCCTCACCGGTTCAGGGAGTGACAGTGACGGGTCCATCAGCAGCTACAGCTGGAGCAAAGTGAGTGGTCCTTCGGCAACACTCAGCGGGGCCAGCACGGCAAACTTAAGTGTAAGCGGAATGGAAGAGGGGACGTATGTCTTCCGGTTAACAGTGACGGATAATGGGGGGGAGCACGCCTCAGACGAAGCAACCGTTACAGTGCACCCGGAGCCTAGTACCGGGACAGGCATTGTCAGGGAGTTCTGGGCTAATGTTTCAGGCACTTCTGTTTCAGACATTCCTGTTAACACGCCTCCTACCTCAACCTCTACACTCAGCCTGTTCGAAGCACCCATGTACACAGGCGACAACTACGGAGTCCGGGTAAGAGCCTATGTGCACGCGCCTGCTACCGGCAGCTACACCTTCTGGATTGCATCAGACGATCACAGCGAACTCTGGCTGAGCACAGATGAGAATCCTGCCAACAAAGTCAGAATCGCTTATGTAAATGGCAGTACCGGCAGCAGGCAGTGGACAAAGTTCCCGTCACAGCAGTCTTCTGCCATCACCCTGCAGGGCGGCAGGAAGTACTACATCGAGGCCCTGCATAAAGAAGGCACAGGCGTGGACCACCTGGCTGTAGGCTGGCAACTGCCGGATGGCATCTTGGAAAGGCCTATACCGGCTAATCGGCTTACTCCTTACGAAGGAGGTTCATCTTCCAACCAGCCACCTGTGGCTTACGCAGGTTCGGATATGTCCATTACGCTGCCTGCCAACACCATAACGTTGAGCGGCACCGGCACTGATGCTGATGGCACGATCAGTGGTTATGAATGGAGCAAGGTTAGCGGCCCCGGCAGCGTGGTATTCAGCAACAAAACAGAGGCCCGGCCTACCGTAACCGGATTGGTGGAAGGCACCTACACTTTCCGGTTAACAGTAACTGATAATGATGGGGCAAGTGCCTCCGACGAGATGAAAGTGACGGTTCATCCGGAACCATCCTCCGATGCGCCTGTTGTGCGGGAAGTCTGGGAAAACATCAGCGGATCTACTGTAGCGGCGATTCCTGTCAACACGGCCCCAACTTCCACCTCTCAACTTACTCTTTTTGAAGCGCCTTCTAACGTTGGCGGTAACTACGGGGCCAGGGTCAGAGCCTACGTGCATGCGCCCTCGTCCGGACACTACACGTTCTGGATTGCCAGTGATGACGACAGTGAACTGTGGCTGAGTACGGATGAAAACCCGGCAAACAAAAGGAAAATAGCCTCCGTCAGCGGTTGGACAACTCCACGCCAATGGGACAAATATGCATCGCAAACATCAGCGGCCGTGTGGCTTCAGGCTGGCAAAAAGTACTATATTGAGGCGCTTCACAAAGAAGGCTGGGGCAACGACAACCTGGCTGTTGGCTGGCAGCTGCCGGACGGAACCATGGAGCGGCCTGTTCCCGGGCATCGCCTTTCTCCTTTTGTTCCTACTCAGACTGCTACTGCGCAGGTAAGGACAGGCAGTGCGCTGGATGCAGCGGATGCTTTACTTACGTACCATCCAAACCCATTCTCGAGCCAGGTTACACTGCAGTTACATGGAATCAAGGGTGAAAAATATAGCATGAAGCTGTACGACATTAGTGGCAGGGAAGTATGGCACCTGGAGAATGTACAGGCTGAACAAAAACTGAGTATCGGAAAAAATTTAAGTGCAGGAGTGTATATCCTGGTGGTAGATACCGGCAAAGAGGCAAAGCAGTATAAACTGGTAAAAGCACAGTAACTGCCTGTTGCTGTTTGAGTGAACTCTGGTAAAAAGAAGAAATGCGGGAGCCATTGCCTACATGAATGCAACAGCTCATCGGGAATAAGTTAACGTTGTACATGCGCAGAGCACAGCAAAAGGGGAGGCAATATGCCTCCTCTTTTGGTTTTACCGCTATCTTTTCGTTTAAGTAAGGTGTATTGTTGCCCGCACTAACAAGCTTGAGCTATTCATTCAGCAGAATTTTGTAACTTGAGGCAGATAACGATAACGGGAATTTTTCAGGAAGCGCATTTGCTTTCTACGTGAAAGCAGTGCAGGAAAAGCCGCCGCTGTATGCAGGGCAGGTTAGCCGGAAGATTTTCTTTGTAGTAAAAGGCAGCCCTTAATAACAATAGAAATGCTGAAGATTATAGGATTCTTATTTGCTGCCATTGGCTTAGCTTACTTTTTATTTTATCCATTCTTAAAGAACTCCGTCAACAGGAACAAGCTCTTTAAATGGTTCTTTATTGCGTATGCCATCGCGCTTGTTGCCTCTACTGTAGCAACGTATATTTTATAAACCTACCAGTTTTTTTAACCGAAGCATAGGTGTTTTGCCCCTCCCGGTTAAAATTCCTTCAGAATCCCGAAAAACTTATTTCGCCTACAGTGGCTTTGCCCATCCTTTTTGCCAAAGGGCTTCTGTGGGATGACTGTGCCCCTGCCCCGATTGCTATCCTGAATCTTTTCAAGCGCGCACTATTTAAGTTTCTCCGAAAGCCTAGGCTGTGTCTGATGAATCAAACGAAAGACCCTGTTAGCTTGTTAGTAAGTCATGAGACGATACGAGTTAACTGACGAACAGTGGGAGAAGATATCGCCTTTG
>NZ_BAAGXV010000001.1:0-96591 GCF_054779655.1 Pontibacter brevis | reverse complement strand
GGCCTCATCAGGCCCTCAACTTCAGAGCTCCGGTTGATTTATTGGAAGAAATTGTAAATTGAAAAGTCAACTTTCAAATGGCTCAAAATACGGGGGAGCTTACAGCTATAAACAATAAAGGCTCCTCATCATAGGGAGCCATTCTTGTTCTATAACGCCTATTATGTACAACAAAGTCGGTTTTGGCAAGATGCAAGTGGAAAGTAGCAAAGGGCTTAAAATACACTTGTTAGCCTGAGCAAGAACACTACTGAGACAACCAATATTCAGCTGTTTCCATGTCCAAAAATACTCTCATCTCAACGATTTTCGCCAGCACAGGATTCTGCCGAATTGCCTCCTGAATTAGAGCATCAGGGACCATGTCTATGCTTTTTGGGCTTGCTACCCAAGCTAGCCGGTGGTGTAATTCATAATCAAAAGCGGCAAAGAATTCATTTGCTGTCCAGCTTTGACCAGCCAGGGTGATGTAGTCTATCTTGCGCATGTCATGTAGCCAATTAGTAAGACCTTCTCCGCGGGCAAATTGTAGAGCTACTTCTAACACTTCTCTGGCAGGAGTGCCGCTGGTGTGCTGCAACCAGGTCACCTGATTAAATTTGTGTACAAGGTTCACCTCAACCTTTGCAAATTCATTGGAGTAGATTTCAGCTAGTACCATAGGTGTTAATTTATGCCAACTGTATCTTAAGCGATAATTATTGCTTACCAGCTTGCCTTTTTCGTGCCGCATGCCTCCAGCAAATTAGTTCATCTTAGAAGCCTGCATGGCCCCGGGCAGCCTTCCCGGCGCTTGCAGTCTTTCTTTATTATCCTATGCCTGAACTTCGCGTAAGTTGATATAGGGTACACAGATAAATATCCCAAATAAACCCTATGACCATTCATTAATGCGTAGACTCAAGCAAAGGGGCAGCATAAGTTTCTCCTGTTTTTCAAAATTGAATATTACTTATACCGATGTCATCATCAGAAAAGACAAGCCTTGGCCGAAAAGTACTAAAGATTGCAGGTATTATATCAGCGTGTGTGTTAGGCCTGGTTCTTATCCTGACTATATTACTGCTGACCGTACTGGAGCCTTATGCAGAAAGCTTTCTCAAAAAGCAGGTGACAGAAAATACAGATGGCTTATACAAACTCGATCTTGAGGACATAGATATTAACCTGCTTGCCACAACAGTCAACTTAAAAGACATCCGTTTATATCCCGACTCGGCCGTGCACCGGCAGCAGCGCGAAGCCGGAGAGGCCAGCCCCATGCTTGTTGAGCTGGAAACGCAGAAGTTTACCATTTCTGGCATCAACCTGATAGACGCCATTTTCAGAAAGCAGCTAAGCATTGGCACTGTGTTTATGGACAGCCCCGAAATAACCGTTCTGGTAGATAAAAGTGTAGAGAAGGAGGGTGCCGAAGAAGAGCAAAATAATGGCGGCGCTTTAACAGATTTTGTAGAATCCGTTGAAATCGGAGAAATAGACATCCCCGAAGCTACTGTTCATCAATATTTTTGGGGAGCGCCGGAAAAGCCTGTACACGAAGTGCCGCACCTGTCGCTGCGTGTTCTGGCACTGGACTTGCTTAACCAGGATGACTACACTCAGATTTTTGATGCAGATGATATTCAGTTAGAGCTAAGGGACTATGCTTTCTACATGCCCGACAGCGTCTATAACATAACGTTTAATCTGTTCAGCTACTCTTCGGAAGCCGGGCAGCTACAGCTGGAGGGTTTCAGGGTAACAGCGGACCATGAAGCCAATATGGCCCTGAGCGCCGAAGATGCCAGCCAGATGTTGTTTGGAGTGCTTGTACCCCGACTGCAATTAGATGGCTTCGATATAGTGGAGGCCTATCGTACAAAACAGCTGCAAATGGGGCGTTTAACGTTAGAGAACACGGAGCTTGAGATGTTAGAGAACCCCGATATTGCTGCCGATACCGCAACGCTGGACCTGCACCAGCTTTACGGGCAGGCATCTGACTATCTGAAGGCTATAGGCCTGGAAGAAGTGCGCCTGGCAGATGCACGCCTGGTGTACCGCACGAAGCTGCAGGAAGTTAAAACAGTACAGTACTTGGATAAGCTGAATGTGAGCCTACAGGATGTGCAGCTTGACTCCGCTACGATCTTCACCCCAAGAGACAGCCTGCCTGTTCAGGGCTTTCTGGTTACTGCGGAGGGCTACCGCTACAGGCCCCCTCAATCACCTTATACGTACGATGTGGCGAGGCTGGAACTGTCGAGCCGGGAGAAGTACCTGCATGTTGATTCCATCAGTATGAAAGGGGACAGGAGTAAAAATGACAGTTTGAAAATCAGCGGCAATGCAGAGCCTTTCGTGTATAACTTCAAATCTCCCCGCTTGCGCATAGACGATATGGACCTGCTCCGGGCCTTCCGGACAAAGACGCTGGATATTGGGAGCACCGAGCTTTTTAAGCCGGCACTTGACATCACTAATTATGAAACAGTGCCGGCCCCAGACCTAAAAGTGTTGTTACAAAATGCGTATGAGAAGTTCTCTGGTTTTATAGACGAAATAAAGGTTGGGCAAATGCGCCTGCAGAATGCCTATTTTACCCGGCATATAAAAAATGGCGACATCACCCTTAGCCAGGAACTGGAAAAAGGCGCCCTCTCCCTCACAGGGCTACACATAGACTCCCTGTTCGTTTATGAGCAGGAACCCCGGGTCCCGCTGCAGGCGGTCGTTTTGTCCGGGCGCAGTTACACACACTGGCTACCGGATAATGCCCAAACCTTTTCGCTTGGCAGCTTCCGTTACTCCACCAGGAGTGGGGAGCTTACCGCAAGGTCCATTAAGCTAACTTCTGATACCGAGCAAAACGACAGGCTCAAACGCACTGATGATGCCAGCCAGAATCTGCTCGATTTTACCGCACCCCTGTTCCGGATCACCGGGCTGAATGTTATCCGGGCCATGAACAGTGGCAGCATGGCTATCGACCAGATGACCCTCAGCCAGCCTGACGTTGTTATTACGATGGACAGGGATGTAGAGGCCTCAGGAAATGAGCAGGGGCAGGCTACAGCTATGTTATTCAGTTTTTTCGACCCTGTTACTGTTAATGCCATCCACCTGGAAGACGGCACCTTTACCTACCGGGAAAAGCGCGAAGATATATTCCGCACGCAGAAGCTTGAACATGCCTCCGTCACAGTAACAGCGCTGCATCTTAGCCCCGAGGCGCTCTCAGACCTGGACAATGCCCTGCCTATGGAAGAATTGGCCCTGACGGCAAGCGATTTTACCTACCAGACCCCCGATAGCGTCTACACCATTACACTGGACAGCCTGGCGTATTCCAGCAGCAAACAGGTGCTCACTGCGCGCCTGTTTGAGGTTACCTCAGATAGAGAGGTGCATGAAAGGATAAAAGAGGAAAACTTTGAGGAGGCCAGCAGCAACCTGTTCGATATAACAGCAGAGAAGTTTCAGATGACAGGCTTCGACCTCATCCGCTCCTATGAAACGGGCCGATACACCATGGCAGAGGTGTTGTTAAGGGAGCCAGAGGTGGCCATATTACAGGACCGGAACGTAGTAAAGGAGCGTTCAGAAGAAGCGGGTGCAAATGAAGGCAATGCTACTGACGAAGCGAATGGAGGGCAGGAAGAAGACACAGGAAACACATCAGGCACAGCACTGGCCGGGGCTGCAGGAAACAGTGGTGAAAACCAGGCCATGCAGCAGGTAAATGAATTTGTAGATGCCTTTCGGGTGGGCCGCATCCGTGTAGAGGATGGCAGGTTTAAGCTTAACATGCTGAAGGACACCATACAAAGAAGCCACACGCTGGAGCATGTATCGGTGGTTTTAGAGGAACTAAGGCTCGCTTCACTCGAAGCCCCCGACCCGCTGGAGATGTTTGAAGTGGATGATATAGGGATTTTGATACAGGATTATACCTTTCTGACCCCTGACAGCTTGTATGAGTTTCGACTTGGAGAAGTAAGAACAAGCCTGCATGACCAGTCCCTTACTGTAGATAGTTTACGGCTGGAGCCGCTTTTTGAGATTGCTGAATACCAGGATAAACTTGAATATGCGGCAGACCGCATCGATCTGAAAATCCCGAACATTCAAATGGAGGGCTTCAGGTTAGATGCCTTGTTTAACAATCAGGAGATAATTGCCTCAAAAATCCAGCTTAGCAATCTGGAGATAGACATCTTCAGGGACAACAGGGTAGAAGAGGACCCGGAGAGACAGCCTTACACGCTTCAGACGATGCTAAAGAATGTGGAGTTCCTGGTTCAGATAGATACCGTGACCGCGTTGGATGGTAAGATTGTGTATGCAGAGATATCACCTGACGGCATACAGCCTGGCGTGCTTACCCTGGATGAAACGGAGTTGCTGGTTACCAACATCACCAACGACTCGCTGCAGATCAGGGAGCAGAATATGATGACTGCCGAGGCAAGCACCAACTTAATGGGCGAGAGCATACTGCGGGTTAAGTTCGAGTTCTTTATGGATCACCCCGAGGATCTGTATACGTATGAAGGCTCGCTGGAGCCGATGAAGTTCGAAGCGTTTAATCCGCTGTTTGAGCAGGTCATGTTTGTTCGCATGGAAAGCGGCCGCATTAATAAAGCAAATTTTGCTGTGAGAGCAACGGAACATATAGCAAAGGGGCAGATCCGCTTCCTTTACGACGACCTGGACATCCAGCTGATTGACAAGGAAGACCCGGAGAATCCCGGCTTTATCTTAAATGCAGGTAGCTGGCTTATCAACAACCTGGTTATAAAGGACAATAACCCTTCCAGCACCGGGAACTTTCACGAAGGAGAAATAGAAGAGGAAAGGAATCGCACGAAGTCCGTGTTTTACCACATGGCTGGCGCCATGGTCAGCGGCATGGCCTCCAGCCTGATGCCCGGCTGGGTTGAGCGAATTATTGACTCCCTGGTAAAGCTGCCTTATAAAGACACATGATATTCAACTGGCGTCTGCGGAATCAGCAGCAGCACGATAGACTCACCTAATCGCGCCCCTTATTTGGGAGAGTTGAAAGTTTTATTCCTCCAAGGCTAATCTTATAAGAAACTGTTTTAAAACTTATTACAATCTTTTTTCCATGACACTTATCATAACGTGAACTCGGGAATTAATCTTTGAAATTTACATTTCCAGAGCTCTTAATATAAATATCGGTTGATGTATTCTTCTATATCGGGGAATACAACCTAAAAATGCAGATATATGATATGATACTCACAATTACTTAATGATCAATCTGCGGTATAATCCACTGTAAATCAATTTTTTAAATATGGTTTAATTACGAGTTCACGTTAATTAATAGTCATTGCTCTGGTTTTGCCCAGTGTGTCTTGTCCCGGAAAACGTGGGAATAATGAGATCGTGGAACCTCCGCCGGAACCTGCCCCTGCAGCCTGTTTTCCGTCTCATTTTGTCGTCTCAAAAATCAAAATCTTTTTCTATTTTTGAGATGAGTTTATGATACTGATATGAAGATAGGATACGCCCGGGTCTCGACCCAGGACCAGAAGCTGGAGCTGCAGCTTGACGCCCTCACCAAACACGGGTGCGAACAGATATTCCGCGAGAAGAAATCCGGCAAAAGCAAGGAGCGCCCGGAGCTGGAGAAGATGGTTAGCCAGCTCCGGGCAGGTGACACAGTAGTAGTGTGGAAGCTGGACAGGCTGGGTCGCTCGCTGCGGGACCTGATAGACCTGGTCTCGGAGTTCAAGGAAAGAGGGGTAGAGTTTGTGAGCCTGCAGGACGGCATCAACACGGCCACCCCCACCGGCCGCTTCACCTTCAACATCTTCGCCTCCCTGGCGGAGTTCGAGCGGGAAATCATTCGCGAAAGAACAAAGGCAGGACTTGATTCAGCCAAAGCCAGAGGGAAAAAAGGCGGCAGACCCACAGGCCTTTCGAAAGCAGCACTGGAGAAGGCAAAGTCAGCCAGGATACTCTTTGACTCCGGAACAAAGACCGTGGAGCAGATAGCAAAGATTCTGGGCATTGGCAGGGCCACCTGCTACCGCTATATCGGCCACATCACCACCACAGATGAAAACGCAAACGTGAAATGATAAAGATAAAGCACCCGGACGAGAAATACAGGAAGAACCAGGAGGAGTTCCTAGACTCCTGCTCGCCGGAGGACAGGCGCTTTCATGCGCTGATGTTTACCTACGGCAACATCACCTATCGCTACCACCAGCGCTCCACAGAGTTCAACCCTAGCCTTCAGGACTACTATGAGTGGCTGGAGGGACTGCCGGAAGATATCGGCAAGGACATGCGCCGACTGGGGTTTGAGAAATGCAAGTCAGCCCCTTCCTTCACTAGGTATATAATGGAGAAGAACGACGTGGGAATGGAGGAGTACATCCGGCAGCACATGGATCCGGAGGACTATGCTGCCTACAGTGCAATGCGAAAAGCTTTATGATGGTATTATTAGAAGAAAGTGATAGTATAATCAAAAATATTGTTGGATTATATTGTTAAAGCTCAAGCTAATGCTGCTACCTTTGGGTGTGGCTAACGACTTCTAGCGAAGTTGTTACTTCATGTTTGGTTAGTTGTTTGGATGATAGGGTAGTTTATGGCTACCCTTTTCTTTTCACGGCCTGCCTGAGAGACCCAGAAATGATTCAACAAGGCTTTCTAAAGGCTAAAAACAAGCTGCAACAACCGCAGCACGAAGCATTGTCCGGCATAAACGGTCGAAATAGAAGATATCCCTTAAAGCCGTATCAAAATTCCCACGTTTTTTGATAATAAAATTAAGCAGCAAATTAAGCTTTAGCCTGCTTCCCCAACCACAGCCTGTAAGCTGGAGCGATTGCACTGAACGCACAGGCTTTTGACCTTGTGGAAGGCACACCTGCTCATGCTCTCTCTGCTTTTAGCTACGGCAATGAGCAGTTTTCGTGGCTGTAGCCGTATGTATCCGGATATAAGCGTATTATCCGGATATGTACGGTTAACACCCCTCTGCAGGAATTGTATTGATTTGCTGTAATTGCACTCTTGTGGCCGCCTTTTTCAGCTGGTTTTACTCCTTGAACGGAGGCTAAAGGTTGGAATCTATGTGCAGAGGGGGCACTTATCCGCGGGCCTCACCTCCCCTTCTAAAACTTTTGGGCCATCTATGCTTAAAACAGGGTTAAGGAAGCGGGTATCTTCACAAATTTTCTTATATTGAATAAGGAAGATATAATGACTAAAGTCTGTCAACTAACCGCTAAAACAACAAATACTGCTTCAAGAGTGGGCCAGATGACTTCCATACATAGTGCAGATAAGCCGAATAACTCCGTTTAGCTGATAGTTGTATGGTATTAAAAGTATGAATAAAACTCCATCAGAATCCTACGTCTATTTTGCTCTCCATGGAGATGATTTCGACCCAAACGAAATCACAAGCGCACTTGGAATAGAGCCAACAGACTCATGGAAGAAGGGAAATAAAGGGCAGTATCTTCCAAATCAGAAATATGCTTGTTGGAAGTGGTCAACTGGAAAAGGAAAAGAAGCCATATTCATTGACAAACTTGTTGATGAAGTAGTTGAGAAGCTGAAAGACAAAGTTAAAATCATCAATGAGCTTAAAGAAAAGTATCAGTTGGCATCTGTGTTGGTCATTGTTCTATACATTGACACCAATCCAGAAGAATCAACACCAGCCTTGGGGCATGACCTAAAAACAGTTAAGTTCCTGTATCAAACGCAGACAGTAACGGACGTAGATATTTACAGATACAATTCAGCAGAAAAGGAAGAATAACACCCATACAACAAAGTATAGCAGTACTGCTTCAGCTACGCCTCGCAATCTGCTATACCAACCCGTTGGCGGTAACTTTAACTATGAAAATATGAAGCAGCTTATACCTCTTCTTATACTTTTGGTTTGTTTCTGTTCATGTAGTAAGACAGAAACTTATGAAATTAATGGAGTGGAGTATGCTGTAACCCCAGTTGATAGTTCAGCAAATTACCTGATTGAGACCAAAAGCTTTTCAGGTGTTGTATTTAATGAGCAAGAAAAACCAACACATGATGTTTACACCTTTAGCATGCTCATGAGACCTACGGAAGCGGAAAAAGTTACTCCCTTCACCCCATCTCTTGAAAACATCGTGGAGGCAGAGAGAATCTTAAAAAGATGTGTTGAAGTTGACAAGATAGGTGCAGATAGCTTAAGAATCTCCAATGATGCGATTGAAGAATTACCAAGTTATAGGAGACAGTACTATGGTGCCAGAAATGAGAAAGGTCAGAAGTTGATTTGGATTAACTGCTTTTCAATAGAGAGTTCCTTTGCCCATTCAGACTGGAAAACAGAAGTAGTAGAAGTAGATGATGGTGGAGAGTGGTACTTTAACATAGTCACCAACATTGATACAGGAGAATGTTACAGGTTCTTCAGAAATTCGATTGGTGGTTAAAAAGAACAGCTTCCGCCAACAAAGTTCAGCCTTAACCCTCGCTACGCTTCGTGCTTCGGCTGCACGATTAACGTTGTGCGGCATGTTAATCATGAAAAGATGAAGTTTTCAGACCAGTTAAAAAGTAAAGCAATAGATTCTTTTCAAGGTGAACTGGCTTGGAAAAAAGAAGATGTGGCTCAGGCTATCAATGAGCTAACAGATAATGGTTATGCCATACTTGGTGGAGATGTTTGGGCGGTTGTTAAAAAACAGAATAACGTTTTTAGCCTGACCAGTATTGACCCTGAAAATATAGCAGTTGGAATCATCAAAGGGAGGGATGGGAAAGACTATGTCTTCAATTGGCATTCAGATAGAAGAAGTAATGAAGGATGGGGTGATTATGTAGAGCGTTCTAAGAATGAATCCATGCAAATCATTGATAAAATGAATGCTGAAGAAACAGTCGCTCAAGAACTTCAAGATTCAATTTTTTACAATTTGGTGTTTGCCAATGAAGTTGAATACCGAGACTTAATTTAAAAAGCACGAACGCACAACAACACCTATAGTGCATAAACGCACCATAGCCCAACCGTTAGCTTGCTCTACAGGCGGTCCTGGTGAACATAATTGGCGTTATAAAACAAGGAAAGCTTCCCGTGATGAGGAGCCTTTATTGTTTGTAACCCATAAGCCAGATTATATGCGATAAAAGGGTAAAAGCAAGGTAAGTCAACCTTGCTTTTACCCTTTTATCGCCTTCTGTTCAAGCTAAGCCACTGGTTTAGCCTTTACCAGTATCAAAGAGTGATTAAGCAATTCATTTCGTTTTTGTTACTCTCCAGACCATGCCTGTTCCCCTGTCAAACTCAACCGGGAAATGCCCCTCCGCTATGCGCTTCAGGCTTGTTCTGTGCGAGCCAAAGTCAACGATGTACATGGCCCCGTCAGGCCCGAACTTCACATCGTACGGCCTTTCGATTCCTTCGCCCAGCCGGCCCTGCTGGGAACCGGGACCAGGTTTCTCGTTCTGAATAAAAGCGTGCACGGTGTGCTCCCCGCTGCCGCTGGTCTTCATCCGAACAATACGGTTGCCTGCGAACTTGTCCCTCAAGGGGTTGGTGATCCACTGGAAATCCCCGTACTCCGGCACGAAGAGGTGGTCGGCATACTCCCCCCAACCCTCAGGCGCCACATCAGGCTTTGAAGGGGAAGCGTTCACCTCATGCAAGCCAAGGATCAGCGATGTGTCTGGCTGCTCCAACCCGCTTGCCTTATGGTCAATGAGAAAATGCAGCTCTTTTGCCACTCTTTCCCTGCCTTTGTAGGTAGGCGGGATGGCGGAGCTGTTAGGCTTGAACCTGGCATCGGTAACAGGGGAGAAATTAGCCGCAAAGTCAGGCCAGCCGTACCAGGCGCCTTCTCTCACCCGGTAGGTGCCGTCGTGGTAGTCGTTGATGGGCCTGCCGGCGGCGTTGTCATAACCATTTACCGCGATAAACATCTCATTGTCCCTGTTCCATGCGATTCCTATGGCATTGCGGAAGCCCCAGGCATAGGGCTGCACTGTCGCCTCGGCATTCTCCGGGTCGAACACCAGGATGGTGCCTCCCGCTTTTCTGCTGCCCTTGACTACCTGGCCCGGCTCTGTCGCTGTCCCAAAGGGCATGAAGGCACCCGTCAGTACCGTTCCCTTGCCCCCTTCCCGGAAATCAGGCAACTCGATGTTATAGCCTGTGAGCACGATGTCCTTGGCCGGGGTGGGATGCCCGTCAGGCGCCTTCAGCACAAACGGTATCATGTTCTCGTCCATGTACCCGGAGTTGCCGCCTATGCCCACGCACACGTACATCCTTCCGTCCCGTCCCACGCGCACGTCATTGGGCTGGTGGTCAGACTTGCTGTCAACGATTCCCCCGAGTATCTGGGTTATCTCCCCGTCCGGGGTCACCCGGGACACGCAACCGTATAATTCCTTATCCCGGTGGGTGATGTAGAAAGCGCCGTTGTACCAGGTCATGCCGGAGATGGCGGGGTAGATTCTCCCATCCAGGTTGACCACTTCTGTTGCCGTGCCGTTGGCATCAACGCGCAGTATCCTTGCCGAGGCATCCTCCTCATCCAGGAAGGTGCCACCGGCCTCGGCCACATACATGTTCCCCCTGTCATCCCAGGCGACAGAGGTGGGGTAAGTAAGGCCGTCTGCTATCTTCTCAATCTCATAACCCTCTGGCAGCCTTATCATGGGGAAGTTAGCCGATGCCTTCAGCCTCTTGCTGTCAGCGTCGTGTTTCAGCTCTGTGAACTTTTCCCCCAGCATATTCGCGCCAACACTTACAGCCCCCGCCATGGCAGAGGCAATGGGCCCGCGTCTTGATTCTTCTTTCTCGCTCATATCTAAATTGTTATGCTTTGTGAATGGTATAGGGTGTAACGGTGTAGATACACGAACGTTTTCGGAGTTTAGCCATCGGTATGCTGTCACTGCCTTTCCTCTTGGCCCTTGCTTGTTTGCGTTCAGGAAGTGGCTCCCCCTAAGAAATGTGTGCTGTTAATGAAGCAGGGGATGCTGTGATATGATGCCAGGCCTGAAGAACCGAAGGCTGCCAGGAACTTGATCTTTCAGTTTTAGAGGCTAAGCGTGCATGTGTTGCTAGACAGAGGCCGTGCTCTTTTTATTGCGCCGGTTTCCGGAGGCTATCCTTTCCACCAGCTCCGCCATGCATCCGTGAGCGCAGGAAGCATGGCGGAGCTGGTGGAAATCTTTCTCGCTGTCCTGGGCATCCTGTTCCCGCAGCGGCGAAAATATCACGCCCCCTGCCCCCATTACCTTCCTTGCTTCCGTATGATAAGGACTGACAACCAAAGAGAGAAAATGGCAGATCAAGCATTGATAGTAGGTGGCACGACAGGAATGGGAAGAGCCACAGCAGAACTGCTGCTAAAAGGCGGCATTGAAGTAATCATCATGGGCCGACCAGGCAAGAAGCTAGAGGCGGCAAGGGAAGAGCTGTCCGCTCATGGTAAAGCCCATGCAGTAGGCGTAGACCTGAGCAGCCTGCCTGACGTGCAGCAGTTCACCAGCAGCCTTAAGACAGCGTTTCCTGATTTAAAGTATCTGCTCAACGCAGCAGGGTACTTCAGCCCCAAACCGTTCCTTGAGCATACCGAGGTGGACTATGACCGCTACCATGCATTCAACAAAGCCTTCTTCTTCATCACACAGGAAGTGGCCAGAGTGATGAAAGGCAACGGAGGCGGGTCCATCGTCAACATCGGCTCAATGTGGGCCAAACAGGCGGTCAAGGCAACTCCCTCCTCCGCGTATTCCATGGCCAAGGCGGGTTTGCATAGCCTTACCCAGCATCTGGCCATGGAGCTGGCAGACTACAATATCCGCGTTAACGCCGTTTCCCCGGCAGTGGTGGTGACACCTATCTACGCTGCGTTCATCGAGGAAGATAAAATAGAGGAGGCACTGGAGGGGTTCAATTCCTTTCACCCGATAGGAAGAGTTGGGCGGGCGCAGGATGTTGCCAATGTCATTCATTTCCTGCTCACAGACAAAAGCTCCTGGGTAACCGGGTCCATCTGGGATGTGGACGGGGGAGTGATGGCAGGCAGGAACTGAACAGCAGCGCAATAAGGTGGCTTTAAACGCTTGCTTGCTACAACTGACTCTCAAGCTTTCCACCCTCTATGTGATATGTGAAACTGCAATTCCTAAACAGCGACCAAGAAAGAGTAGTAGCTGTTGCATCAGGGGCCATATCCCTTCTCAATGAGATACTCTGCCAGCCCTACGCCGGGGAGGTCCTGGCAAGGAGCATGGCTTCAGGAGGTGGCAGGTCTTTTCCTTTGGAGGGTTGTTGTTTGTGTGTAGAGCCGTAGTGCTTTTTGGGGTGCTAAACATTGAGTAGCGGGTCAGCAGGTAACTAAGCTAAAAGATTGTGGAGTTTAAAAACTATAAAGAAGAAAGAGTTTTGCTGTACAGAAACCTTTATTTTATACAGCGGCTTTAATCTATATAACTGACGTTATAGAACAGTAAAGGCTCCCCGTGATGAGGAGCCTTTACTGTTTGTAGCTCATAAGCTGCTTTATGATAAATAGAAGCATCTAAAAGCCATATAACCCACGCACGAAAGGTGGCTCAGTTCATGAAAGGGCAGCAGGAAAAAGGTAGTACAAGGAAAGACGGGTGTAGCTATCTATCTGCCAAGTACAGGAAGCAGGGTAATCAAACGAATAATAACATTTTATCTTTATTATTTTTTATATGATTAATTGCATATATAAATGAAACCCTTAACTTCAGCCTATACTTTAAAACTCCCTGTCACATGAAAAAGCTCTTCCTTTTGCCTATTCTTTTTTTCCTTATTTTATCCTCATGTAAAGAAGATGATGAACCATTGCCGCTCAGTGAACAGATAATAGGAACATGGAGGGAAACCATGACAGCGAGCCACTTCTATGATGAACAAAACAAGGAGCTCCATAAAGAGTCACATGCTATATCAACAGAGTACGGTTTCGGAGCCGAGTCCTTTTACATGGATTCTGGCTCGAGAGTGCCACAAAACTATACCATCATAGAAGAGGGCGGTAAGCACTATTTAGTTGTAGAGAACGGTCCGGTTGAGCGCTATGAACTAAAAATATCTGGTGATAAAATGATATGGTCCTGGGAGAATAGCCCATCTTCATATCATGACTATCCAAGTGACGAGTTGAAGCCTGCACATCGTCAGACTGTCAGAACTGAGTTCGAAAGAGTAAAATAACTCGCGTGCCATAAGAGCAGTTTATAAACTACACACAGGGGAGGCTACTCATCACGGGTAGCCTCCCCTGTGTGTAAGGGTAGTAGTGTTCAGCAGGAACGCCTAGAGAGCAGATTGATAGGTTTCACTGGAATAGATGCCCCCGTTAGAGTACTAAAAACAGCAAGTGCGATTCCAGGCCGTGGGGGCTGTTTGCGGTATAACTGCTTTTATGTTCAGTAGGTCCTTCTTATAGTCCCTGCAGTCATCCTCTCGCTAGCTCCCCTCATTTGATAACTTGCTTCTGGCAATCTCAATGGATTGATGCAGCTTTGCCTGCAGTAGCTCTTTCGGCGGGAGTTGCGTCAGATAGTCGGCTACGCGGATGTTGCTTTTATCCAGCTGCAGCAGCTCTACATGTTCCTCGTTCTTGCCGGTGCAGAGGATAAGGCCTATTGGAAGGTTTTCTCCTTCCACCATTTCATATTTCTCCAGGTACCGTAGATATAACTCCATTTGTCCTTTGAAGCCGGCCTCAAACTCACCTATTTTCAAATCAATGGCCACTAAGGATTTCAAACGCCGGTGGTAGAAAAGCAAGTCAATGTAGTAGTCGCGATTGTCAATGGCAATGCGCTTCTGACGGGCCAGAAAGGCAAAGTCACTTCCCATCTCAATTATAAAGCGCTGCAGTTCCGCCAATATGGAGGCCTCCAGGTCTTTCTCGGAATAGGTATCTGCCAAACCTAAGAAGTCAAGGACGTACGGGTCCCGGAAAACCAGGTCAGGTGTGAGTTGGCTGGATTCCTTCAGCTGTTGCAGGTCATTCTGGATAGTGACTTCCGGTTGTTTAGAGATAGCTGTGCGCTCATAGAGCATGGACCTTACTCGGTCCTGCAGGGTTCGCGAGCTCCATTTCTCCAGCCTGCACATCTCGATATAAAAATTGCGCTTTAACTCATCGTCCAGGTAAATGATCGTCTTGATGTGCGTCCAGGTTAATTGTCTCCGCAGTGCGGAGACAATCTGCTTATCTTTGAAAATACTGGCAAAGCGGATACAGTGCAATAGTTGCTTCTGACTCCACCCAGTACCGTACTCCAGCGTTAACTGTTGGGCAAGTGTAGTGACTATTTGCTTGCCATACTCAGCCCGGCTATTTCTTAGTATCTCATCGTTAACGCGTTTACCAACCAGCCAGTAAAGCAGGGTAATTTCGGCATTGACTGTAGTAGCCACTTTCTCACGGCTATGCGCGATAAGTTGCTTAACCTCATTTACAAGTAGTGTACTGTTCTGTATTTCTTCCATCATCAAAAATAAGGAGTCCGCTATACGCGTTCTTGATCGGTGCTTGCAGGAATGCTTAACGTGACGCGTAGAGTAATTACGCAACAGGCTGTTGCGTAAATATAAGGCCTAAATAAGTAGAAGAAAACTGCTTAATTAATCCCCCTACTTTACATAATTATACTTATGAAGCATGGAGCGGGTTACCTTGTAAGCTATAGCTGGTCCTAGGAAAATGAAGAACCCAGTCAAAGCCTGCACTAACTTTAACTGGGTACCTTGAAAAGCCTTACCTAGGGGCGAACACGTCCACCCGGAGCGCTTTTGTCAGGAGCAGCTCTAGGGCTGGGTTAACCTTGATCTTAAGCTCGCTATACGGGTGGTGCTCTAACTCTGGGTGCTGTCCGAAGAAGTTGTGCAGCTGCTCCAGCACATGGGCCATAAATAGGCCTTCATAGTCCACACGGCATTCGTGGCACAGCACCCTGGCCCGTTGAATGAACTCCCTGACGGCTTCCTGCCTACCCTTGATCAAGGATAGCGCCAACCCTTCTGAACCCAGGTTGTTGCGTAGGAAAGCGATGGTTCGGTCCAGGAAGGATGAGTAGCGTGAGCTTAAGTCACCTTTACGAAGCATCAGCACCACCTCTTCGCTTAGCGCAAAATCATCCTGCAACGCAGGCGAAAGGGGTGGTACAGCCTCTTCTTGACTGTTTCCAAAGCTTCCGAAGGCTGTTTTAGTGTCCCAGTCCGCTTCTGGGACGCTACTCAAAGCTGTCCCAGGATCATCGTTGGGGCATGTCCCAATAGCTGTCCCGGCAACGCATCCCTGCAGCTTCTGCGTGATTCTGCCCACACTGGACTTACTGATTCCTGTTTTGTGGGCAATTTCCCTGATGGAGTACCCTTCTTTGTGCAGCTGCTGCACCTTTTCAAGTAAATTTTCCTTTTTCATTTTCAGTGGTTTTAACTGCTTTTGATTTGAAACTTATGCGGCCATGCTCCATCCAGCGTCTTCATTAGGGAGCAGGGCCTTAGTCTTATCGGCCACAATGCCGAAATACTTTACCGCCTTGCCGTTTTCCTTAACCACCGCCACATCTGCTTCGAAGAGGATGTGAAACAGCCACATGGCTTTGTCTTTGGTAAGCTTTATGGCCTCGTCACGGTCGCGGTTGATCAGATGGGTGATGGTGTCGGCGGTTACCCGATTGCCTATTTTGATATTAATAGAAGTTGATTCGGTAACCTTCGTGATGATTGTCTGCTTATGCCTAAGGATCCGCTCCACATCTCTTCTGTCAGCGGGTGACAGGCTCTCGTAGTTCCTTATCCTGTCGTAGGTATCCAGCCGGTTCAGCAGGTCTCCAAACTTCCTGCCGCCATGGTGCTCACGCATCAGGGGCACTATCTCACCGGGGTCTATGTGCCTATCCTGAAGCCTGAGGTAGTTTTTGAATACATGCTGGGCTGCCTGGTCTGAGAGCAGCTTCTGGTGCGTTTCCTGCAGCTTATCTGCCTCCTCATTCACTCGCACATCATACTCTGCCCGCACGATTTGCTGCCGCAGCTCTAGGTCTCTGGAAGCGTGGTAGAGGGCGGTGTAGACGGCCGTGGTGCATTCTGTTTCCAATAGTGTCAGCGCCTTTTCCTCCACCTCTTTTCTGGCTGCTTTGACGGCTTTGTCAAGCTCCTCCGTTTCCGGAGTTTTTGCCACTGTCACCTGTAGTGAATCCAGCATCACAATGTGCCCATGCTTTGCGAGTTGGGTGAAAAAGCCGGCTGTTGCGGTGCTTCTAACGCTTGCCTGTTCCACTTCATAGTGAAGCAGCAGCCTGTTAACCTCATAGCACTTCGTGGCAACGTTGTAGCTGCAGTACTTGGCCGTTTCCCTGTAACAGTAGGAGCCTTTGGAAAAGTAGGATGGTAGCTGCTGGTACTGTGCGTTAAGCATGTTAAGCGCCTGGCACTCATGCTGGGCAAACTCCCAAAGCGCACGGTAGGCGGCATCACATTCATATTCTTTTCCCTTTCGATCCTGTTTGTACACCACAACCGGAAGCAGGGGCACCTTGCGTGCACGTGCCATGAACTGCAGGGTATTGGACATACTTAGCTGCTCGTTCTCATGCTCTGCCACGATCACACGCAGTCGCTCATTGTACAAGTCAACGCCGCAGTCTATGAGGGAAGTGGAGAAGACAAGGCGTATGTCCTCCGGTATCACTTTTAAATCCGTGATAGTTTGATATACGCCTCCTTTTTCGCCCTTGGACTGTGAGCTAAGCACCGCCACCTGATCTGCTAGCAACTCTTTAAGATTACTAACAAGCTGCTCGATGAGCCTTAGGTTGTTGAGTCGGATAAGGTACTGGTAGTTCTTGTAATCCAGCGTAGGCAGCACTCTAGCCAGCTCATGCTGGATTTTGCCCTTGTAGGTGATGGGGGTGAGCTGTATCATGTTTGACTGCCCAGCCACCACCTCCACGTACTTAAAGCCGTACTCCTGCAAAAAGCCCGGAGGCGTGGCCGAGATGCAGAGCACATTTTTGGCTATGAGCAGCTGCTGGAAGAGAAATTCGTATTTGGGCCGCTTGTCGGGCATACCGTAGCCGGACAATAGCTCATGCACCTCATCGCAGATGATCAGGTCATCGTCCGTCACCTGGGCCACCTTGGCAAAGCTGTCGTAAGTACAGACAGTGATCCTGCTGTGAAGCGCAGTCAGTACATCCTCGTAGGTAGCCCCTTGCTTGATGATGGCAATCTCCCCGTACCTGCTCCTTGCAACGGCGTCCACGATGACAGTCAGCGGCTCCAGGATGATAATGCGGCCACTCACGCCGCGTGCCAGCTCCTCGAGGGCAAAGGTGGTTTTGCCGGTTCCGGTCCTGGCTTTGAGCAGTACCTTGCCGTGCTGCTGTATATAATCCATCAATGGAGCTGCCTGCTCCCCGATGTAGCGGTTAACGTGAAGCTTGTAGTCAGGATCTTTAGGTCCTGTTTTTAGCTGGTAGCGCCAATCATTAAGTTCGGGCCGGTATCCGTCCCGCAGGGCATCTGCCAGATCGTAGCCGTCGTCACGGCTTGGAAACAGCTCCAGAGGAGTGAAATCAAGACCGTGCCCATGGAGAACTCTCCAAGTGCCTAGCTGCCGACCAGTCTCATCGGCATCGTGCAGCACATAGCCGGATCTGCCAAACAAAGCCCTTGCTTTCTCCTTGCTTAAGGATGAGGCCCCGCCTGTAGCAACAAGGTCATACTGAGGATAGTGGAAACTTGCCATCACAGCCGTCTTCTCCGATTCCACCACAATAACCGGCACGTCTTCCCGCAACAGGTGCAGGCCGTAGAGGCTCTGGCCGTACCTGTTGTCAGCAGTGTTTTTGAGGTAAAAAGGCTTTCTGCTCTTATCACGGCTGCCGGTCGAATGATAGGCAATGTGCTTTAAGTTGACACAGTACCCCGCTTCTTTCTGGTGCCCGAAAACCGTGTTGCCTTGGGTGTCAGTACCGATAAGCCATTTCTTTAGGTGCTCCTCCGTGATGCCCAGCGATAGGGCATAGCGGTGAAAGTTTGAGCCGGTGTTCTGCATTATCCGCTCCCACTGCTGCGCATTAACTTCTACCAGTTCTGGCACTTTCTCTGGCTTTGTAGTAGCCGATAGACGTAGCATCGGCTTAGGCAATGGCGCAGGCGCAGCTGTTGAGTCGTAGCCTAGCTTTTGGTGCAAAATCACCAGGGCTTCCTTAAAATCGCACCGGTGGTAATGCTGGATTACCTGAATCGTGTTACGCGAGGCATCATCACCGAACTCCTTTCCGGTGAAGTCCTTGACCAGGTACAACCCCTTGTGCCGATAGATGTTTACGCGGCTGGAGTGCTGGGTTTTGAAGACAGCACCAGCCTTCTTAAAGTTTGGGAGGTATTCCTGCAGCACATGCAGCGTGTTGCTGTCGGATAGCAGCTCGTCTGCGCTTGGCAGCGGCGGCATGGTGTGGGGTGAAGGCGTTTGACTGCCTTTGTTTTTGCGCTCCGCACTCTTGTTACTGGCGTGCGTTCCGTGCAGGGCCATTCCCATGGCTTGTGCACTGTTGGGGGGGATCACTTATTCATGTTGGTGGGGGAACCCTGTGCCCATTTTATGTGATGGTGCCTCAGGGTTCAAGTCTTACGTTGGTGGAAAAAATTATTTACATGCAAACATACGAATTAAAATATATAACGTTTACATTTGTGTAAAGATAAGTTTACATGAGTGAAAAACACATAGCCTTAGACATCCCGGTATATGAGAATCCCTTCGACTATGCGGATGAGATACTAGAGAACCTGAAGCGCAGGCAGTTCACGCTCAAGGACGCCGGTGTCACGTCGCGCGTTTACAACAACTGGCGCAGCCTGGGCATAGTGCCGGACTCTGAAGAGGACGGCAAAAAGCTTTACTTCGATTTTATCCAGTACCTGTGGCTGCAGATCGTAAAGGACCTTCGGGTGTTCGGCCTGCCGCTGGAAACGATCGCCGCCGTGAAGCACTACCTTTTCGACACGGACATAGAGGAAAACAGGGCGTGGAGCGACAGTGAAAGAGAAGCATTGAGAAAGGCCTTGGAAAATGAAGCGCAGCGGCCTGTAACGGATGAGGAGTTTGAGCAAATAGAAGGCTATTTAAGCCTGAGAAGGCTCTTGTGTCCTTACCGATTCTCCGCCATCGTATTGGCCCACTTCCAAAATCGGTCTAATACCTACATCTACGTCTTTGGTGACGGGAGAGTGGCTGTCTGGAGCGATGTGGATCAGAATATTGATCCTGAAGGCAAGCCTGACCTCAGTGAGCCCCACATCAACATCCCGCTAGGACACTACTTTACCCGGTTTATTAGTGACGAGACGATGGCGGAGTTCCTGCCTAAGGTGCCGATACTCACAAGAGAAGAGAGCGAGGTGCTAAGGGCCATGCGAAACGACGAGGTGAAGGAGCTGACCATCAAGTTCTCCCGGAAAGGCAACAAGCGTAGGGCTGACCTCATAACGAAGGTAGACCGGCAGCTATCGGACAAGCAGAAAAAAGAGATTGCCCAGATACTGGGCACGCGCGACTACAGTACCATCACCATGAAGACGCAGAACGGAACGCGGCTCACCTTCGAGGAGGCCCAACGCACAAGGCTCTAATCCTCGCTTAGCCACATTCCCACACTTGCGAATCGAGTGGATTATTAAAGTCACTGAAGCACTCAGGGCATTCATTTATCTGGCATTGTAACTGAAGAACTCAGACAGGTGCGGAAATTGTCACAATCTCCGTGAATGTAGATCATCAAAAAAAAGAAAATGTAAAGCCAAACATCCTTACACCTGAAGCCCTAAGGCAGTATCCTGGATTAGAGAAATTATGCGACTCTGATGCGCAAGCCATCGTTGAAAGCTTAGCCATCCTTGCACAGGTCTCTTACGAGCTCTTTATACAGCAACAAGGCTAACAGAAACAAGCCTATTGCCTGGCGCAGCAGCTAGATAGTAAGCTTGCTAAACAATCATCAGAAATTGCATAAGATTATGAGCAACCTGAGTAGCTTCAAAACCTTCACCAAGGAGAAGAGCAGCCCAAAGAGGCAAAAAGACAGTAACAGAATTGTTGTCTACACCCGCGTCTCCACCAAGGAGCAGGCGGAAAACAACCAAAGCCTTTCCACGCAGAGGAAACACTGCGACGCCTATGCCCTTGACCACGGGTTAGAGGTTGTAGCATATTTTGGCGGCACCTACGAAAGCGCAAAGACGGACGAGCGTAAGGAGTTTAACAGGATGCTGGCTTTTGTGAAAAGCTCAAAGGAGCAGATCAGTAAGATTCTTGTATACAGCCCTGACAGGTTTTCAAGGTCCGGGGCAAACGCCATCTATATTTCTCAGCAGCTGCGGGAGAACGGCATCGACATCATATCAGTCACCCAGCAAACAGACACACGCACTTCAAGCGGAAAATTCCACCAGAACATGCAGTTCCTGTTCAGCCAGTGGGACAATGACCAGCGAAGGGAGAAGTCTATCTCAGGCACTATTGAGAAGTTAAGGAGGGGAGAATGGCCCACAAAGGCACCCTTAGGCTACAACCAGAGAAAAGTTAAAGGGGAGCAGGTAATCACTGTCAATGAGACTGGTAAGCTGTTGAAGAAAGCCTTTACCATGAAAGCAGAGCAGCATCTGTCGAACGTTGAGATATTGGAGTGGCTAAGTAAGATGGGGCTGAGGCTTACAAAGCAGCGCCTTTCTGAAATCTTTAAAAATCCTTTTTACTGCGGTGTCATTACCCATGCCATGCTGGGAGACGAGGTAGTACAAGGGAAGCATGAGAAGCTGGTCAGCGAAAAAGTATTCTTACAGGTAAACAACATCCAGAAGAAAAATAACCATGGTTACACCCATACTAAATACGACACCAGGTTACCCCTTAAAAGCCACTTGAAATGCGCCTCTTGCGGAACGAACATGACGGGTTATGAAGTGAAAAGCAAAGGCATCCATTACTACAAGTGTAACAAAGTTGGCTGTAAGGTGAATAAGAATGCTGAGCAGCTACATACTGCCTACAGTTCCTTGCTTAACAGCTTTGCTATTGATGAGCGGCTCATTGCTCCTTTAAAGCAACAGCTTGTGACAACGTTTAACAGCTTAAATGAGCAAAAAGCAGAAGATGCTAAGCAGTTGAAAGCAACCTTGAAAGCCATTCAAAATAAGCTGGACACGATGGAGGAAAGGTTTGTAATGGGAGAAATCACAAAGGCGCAGTACGAGAAGTTCTCTCAAAAGTTAGTAGCTGAAAAGGAGCAAATTGAAGCAAGTCTTGGAGAGGGGCCTAAAAAATTATCGAACCTTGAAAAGTGCGTTGACTCTTCACTCAAAATGTGCTCTGAAATGGGTAAAACGTGGGTTTTGGGGGATTATCACACGAAGCAAAAGCTACAAAAACTGGTGTTTCCTGAGGGGGTGGCCTATGATAAAGAAAATGATGATTATCGAACCGAGAAAGTCAACTCAGTATTCAGCCTAATCAAGTCATTTTCAACAACTTGCGAGGCTAAAAACAAAAGACCGATTAGCATTTCTGCTAATCGGTCCGGTTTGGTAGCGGGGACAGGACTCGAACCTGTGACCTTTGGGTTATGAGCCCAACGAGCTACCAACTGCTCCACCCCGCACTGTTATGATGATGCAAAAGTATACTAAAGAAGTTTACTATGCAAGCGATGCATACAAAAAACCTCTAAAAATTTGCTCAGTTTTAAAATTTACTTGTAACACCAAAATGTATCTTAGAATATTTAAATGATAGCGGTTGCTGTTCTGATTGCCCTAAAGAGTACACCAACTGAAAGATGCCGGCACCGGTGCTGAAGCTGATACCTCCACCCACGCCAAAGGGCGTATCGCTTGCCGCAGACTTTTCTAAGTCACTGCGGTAGTAGCCCTGGTCGTAGAACAGCAGCACGTAGGAGTCGGCGGCGGTAAAGAGGCGGTACTCCAGGGTGCTGACGGCATAAGAGGAGGCATAAAAGAAGTAGTCATCAAAGCCGCGCAAGGAGGAAAGGCCGCCGATGCGATACATATCGTTCAGGAAGAGCTGGTCATTGAGCAGTGCCTGGCCTTGCAGGCGCGCTAGCAGGGCACTGTTCTTGCCCAGCCGGAAGAAGTTCTCCAGGCGAAGCGCCAGCCCAAGCTGTGTTGTTTTCACGTCCAGTGTGTCGTAGAAGCTCTTCTCCAGACTGGGGTTACGAAGCAGTTTCTTTGCTCCTGCCGACAACTGCATCTCAACTAAGCGGCCACGCCTCGGGAAGTAGAAGTCATCCAGGTTGTTCCAGAGGTAGTTCAGGCCGTACGTGGTGGTTTGTGCATCTGCTAGATCAAACTGCTGCAGACTTTGCGGGCTGGCATCTGAAAGTATGCGCGAGTTTCGCCACTCTGTAAACACACTGAACTTGCCGTACTTCAGGGTGTAATAAGACAGTTGCATACGGGGCTGCACCGTTATAAAGGAGGAATCCTGCTTCAGGAGGTTGAATTTAGCACCCACTTCAAAAGGGGTCCCCAACAGGTTTGGGTGCAGGTACTCGCTGTTCAGAATAACAGAGCCTTTGTTCACGCGCCGCCACTGCAGACCCAACTGCTTTCCGGAGCCTTTAATGTTCCGGATGTTCAGGTTGGCTTCGCCCGTAATCAGCAGCTTGTCTTTCCGCACCGGGTCTGGCAGAAAACCTATCACACCATCCACCTGGTTTGCCTGCCTGTCGTCGATAAAATAATGTACCTGTGCCTTGTCGCGAGCGAAGCGCACCTGCGGTGGCCTTGTTACTTTTATATAAGGCAGGGTAGAGAGCATGCGTTGCGAGGCGTTGATCTGGTCCTGGTTGTAAGGCTGGCCGGGCAGCAACTGCAGGTAGCGCATCAGGAACTTCGGTTGGGTGCGGGTGTCGCCTACAATCTGCAGCGTATCATAAGTCACCACAAAGGCTTTCTCTACCATCAGCGCCGCCTCTATTTTATTTCCTTTTACCTGTATAGAGTCGAGCCAGACAGAGGCAAAGGGGTAGCCGCTGCGTTCAGCATAGTCGAGGATGCGCTGCTGCAGTTTCACGTACTCGGCAGGTTTAAATGGTGTTTCGTGGTAGAACTTCTCCCGGAACCCGGACTCCACCAGAATGCCTTCGCTCAGGTTGCCATTGCGCAGCTGCGCCCACTCGTATAGCTGCCCTACATAAAGTTTCACGTGAAGCGTGTCGTTGCGGAGGTAAGTCGTGTCGGCGGATGCCATCAGGTAGGCGTCCTGCTGCAGCCGGTACACGAGTGCCTTCAGTTCTTTATGAGCTTCTGCAGAGTCAGGAAGGGCGGCGTTGCGGTAATTGTAGCGCCGAAGCACCTGCCGCCCCTGCTCTCCCAGGGCCTTTACCGAGAGGATTACTTTAGACAGCGCTTTTTCAGGCTGCAGTTTCTGGGGTTGTGGCGTTGGGGCCTTTAGCTGCTCTTTCTGGGGCGCCTGCTGGTTCTGTGCCTGCACTAACGGCAGCCACAGCAGAAAACAGAAAAGAACGGCAGCTATTTTATACATTTGCAGATGATAATAATGTGCTGATGAGCTGATGTGCTAGTTATTCAGGGCAAGCCAGCGCTTTATAGAAATGACACAGGTAGCAGTGGGCTACAGTCACTCCTCCTCCTGAAGGTGGTAGATAATACTACTGGTAATTGAACAATTATCTCTTTTTACTCATTATCACATTACCAAATTAGCACATTAATCGATTAGCACATTCAAATTGTCCGGAATATACCTTCATATACCCTTCTGCAAACAGGCATGCCACTACTGCGATTTTCACTTCAGCACCTCGATGGGGCTGAAGGAGCAGACAGTGCAGGCCATTGCAAGTGAGCTGAAGCTGCGCCAGGATTACCTGCAGGGGCAGCCAGTGCGTACCATTTACTTTGGCGGCGGCACACCCTCGCTGCTGAACCGGCAGGAACTCCAACTGCTGTTGGCAACAATAAAGCAGTTGTTTATAGTTTCGGAGGATGCCGAAATAACACTGGAGGCCAACCCCGATGACCTGTCACCGGCTAAACTGCAGGAGTTGCGCATGGCAGGCGTCAACCGCCTCAGCATTGGGCTGCAGTCGTTTCATGCCCCGCACCTGCAAATGATGAACCGCGCCCACAACGCCACCGAAAGCCTGCAGTGTGTTAAAGACGCACAGGCTGCCGGCTTCGACAACATCACTGTAGATCTAATTTATGGTATTCCGGCCCCGGATCACAGCATCTGGCACCGCGATTTAGAAACGCTGTTCTCGCTGGGCGTGCCCCATGTTTCCTGTTATGCCCTCACGGTTGAGCCTGACACTGCCCTTGGCCGCTGGAGCAAGAAAGGCAAATTTAAGCCTGCAGAGGATGATTATACCGCACAACAGTTTGAGATATTGCTGGAGCAGATGGCCCGCCACGGCTATGTGCAGTACGAGATTTCTAACTTCTGCCTGCCCGGCCACGAGTCGAAGCACAACAGCAACTACTGGCGCGGCGTGCATTACCTGGGCGTAGGCCCCAGTGCCCACTCTTTCAACGGCCTTTCGCGGCAGTACAATGTAGCCCATAATAAAAAGTATGTCGATGCCATCGCACAGGGGCAGGTGCCGTTTGAGGTAGAAGAACTCACACTGGCAGACCAGGCGAACGACTACCTGCTTACCAGCCTCCGCACTGTCTGGGGTTGTGACCTCCGTAAAATCAGCCGGGACTATGGCTATGATTTCAGAGAGAGCAATGCTGCCTACTTACAGGAGTTACAGGACAAGGATTTGGCAAAAATAAAGGAGGAGGTGCTGTACCTGACAGACAAAGGCAAGCTGCTGGCAGACCAGGTAACGCTGGAACTGTTTGTGGAGTAGCTTTAAGGTACGTTATCGTCATCTAGGAAGCGATTGATTGCTTCTCTGAAAAAAGAAAATGCAGCAAAAGCACAGGGGGAGTCTTTTGCTGCATTTCTTATAATAAGCAGGAGCATCGCCCTTTTAAAGGGAACAGTATTTAGGGCTTTACCCCTGCCGTTGTTTTCATAGCTGCTACTCGGTTTTTAATCGTTTGAAGCTTTGGCTGGCGCACCTGCTGGTTTAGTAGCAGGTATAGCTTCTTTATTCTCTTCAGGTTGAGCCGCTGTGCCGCTTTCAGCCTTTTTAGCCGGAGTAGATTGCACAGTAATTGCTGCTGCGGGCGCATTGGTTGGCGGAGTAACCTCCTCCAGTGCTTTTACAGTTGTGCTACTGCCCGAATCAGCTGCCACCACCTTAGCCGGTTCGATTGCCGCATTTGTAAGGGAGCCTGCCGCAGTAGTGCTTGGCGAGTTGGCCGGAATGGTTATTTGCGCGCCAGCGGGCGTCATGTTCACTGTATCAGCAGGGACATTGGCCGGCGAATGAACAGGAGTGCTGTTTTGCGTACCAGGGGCAGCAGGAACAGGAGAAACAGTGCCGGCCTTCTCAGCTTTCCGCTGCTCCTTTCTTGCTTTTTTTCTGGCCTTTTCTTCTATTTTTGCCCTTCGCCCGCCAGTGCCAATGCTGATTCCTAAGCTCATGTACAGATCCGGACCGACGGATTTGCTGCCAGGGAGCATGGCGGCCAGGTTGTTAGAGCCCACCACTAAGGAGCCCAGTCGCAGCATAGCGCCAAAGTTCAGGTCCTGGTAATTGTTGGTGAGGTAAACAGGCATGGCCAGTTCCAGCTTCTTGCCCTCTAAACGGGGCGATATGGCCAGCGCTGAAGTTTGATGCATGGCGATGGCGTCTTTACTGCGCAGGTTGTGGAGTACAGCAGTGTTTACGAACAGGTTACGGGTTACCTGGTAGTCAAAGTTCAGGTGCAGGGTAGTAGGCAAACCGGATGAGATTTGAGTTTGCCGTTCGTTTGGCTGCACCTCTAGCGCCTCTTCCAGGGTCGGGCCCAGGTTTTCAAAGTCCACGTCCTCAAATGTATCGCCAGTCAGATCCAGGTTTTGGCGGGTAATGTTGTATGCACGTACCTGCTCTGCATTTTTGTAGTTGATGGATCCTATATCCAGCAGTGCTACCCCAAGGCGGTATTTGTACTTGTTCTCGCCGTGGTCTGTCCGTTCCTCTCCGTCCAGGGTATACTGGTAATCAGCATAGTCTGGACGGTGTTCGTACGTAAAGCCAATATCCATACCCCAGCCGGATCCAGGGTTGTCGCTTCCTAAAAATGCTTTGGAAAGATTCATCTCAGGCTCGTTTTCAGAGAAGCCGAATCTGGCGCTCCCCTGTTGTACCTGCATATAATATTCTTCTTCCTGGTTCTGCTTCAGCTGGTAATCTACCTGCGGAGCCAGCAGATGGGCGGAATAAACACCTGATAGCTTTTTTACAGTAACGCCGCCCTTCAGGAACCGGTTTTTTTGGGAGAGCAGGACCCTGGAGTAGGTAAACCCGGTTTCGGCAAAGGCATTGGCATTAAAGTAAGCCTCGCTGCCTGAGAAAGGGGTATTCTGCAGAGCGGGATTATTAGTGCCGAAGCCAATTACCCGTGCCAGGTCTTCAGAAACGTTGGTGCCCTGCAGTACTCCACGGAAGCGGTTGGTGAGGGCAATGCTGTGCCGGGGGCTAAGCTTAAGCATGAATGAAGGAAGCCTCGCTTCAGCCCCGAAATGGGCCATCTTGTTTTTCCCGTTAAGCCGCTCCTGGATACGGGACCGCTCAAACAAGCCATTGCCTTCGAGCACGTATTCAGGGTCTTCTAATATTTCACTTAGCTGAACGCCCGCACCATCATAATAAAAATAGGTATTGGCGAACGTAACATGGCCACCGACCAAGTTCAGGAAAAATCCCTGCCGTGAATAGGCAATGGAAGAGGGATTAAGGAAAACCGAATTGGTGCCCCCGTAGTTGCTACCCGCATAGCCCAGCAGGTGCTGCGCCTGCATACGGAGAGCAGGCAGAAGCAGAATTATAGTGAAGAGTATAGGTCGAAGCATATAGTCAAAGAATACAATAAAAGGAAAATTAGAAGGGGGAAAAGCGCCTAGTTACAGTCAAAATCAAAGTATGTTGTAATGCTGGAGGGGGAGGTGCTGGCAGACCCGGTGACGGTGCGGGTGACGGTGTAAGGGTAGCCATTCTCGTCAAGCTCGTAGTTGTATTCATTTACCGTTCTGGTGGTGGTTCCGCCGCTGGTAGTGGTAGACACTGCGCGCTGAAGCATATTTCTGCTATAAGGGACAGAGATGGAAAAGAATGAAAGCTTCTCCTGTTCCTTTCGCCGCTTATTTGCCTGCTCCAGGTTAAACTCATACTCAACCACTGTTTGAGATGTAGGACTAGTATAAGTATAGCCGATGTTGTTACCTCCTTCCCAGGCATATGTAACCGTGTAGTTCTCTGTGCTGGTGCCGGATCTGTTGATAGCAGAGGTAAGCTTCTTAATCTGGTCTTGGTTATCATATTCAACAGATTGTGTTGTTATGTCACCGTTAGGATACGTAAAGGTAGATTGAGCCCACTTGCCTTTGTCATTGTATGAAATTATTTCCGGAATGCTCTGTGTGTTGTTCACTACATTGACGTATTGGCTTTCAACAATACGGCCGTTGTTATCATAAGTAAACTCGTAATAGTATTGAAGTACTTCATTGTTGTAGTACTCTATCTTGGTGACCTTCTTGCCATCGTATATTCTGTCTATTCTGAGTCCTCTGTCATTCCATTGGCTGATTTCGCGACAGTTCGAGAACGACTGGGGCTCAAACACGCCATCCTCGCAGGAAGCAAGGAACAATGACAGGAAACATACTGTAAGGACTCGGAAGAATTGACTTGTACAAATGCTTCTGTCGGTTTTAAACCTGAATAGGAACTTAAATGGGTAAAGCCTGAACGAGTAGAGGTTCACATTCATAAATAAAAAGAATGGGTGTAAAAAGTAATGTTTTTGTGTGGTGAAGACTCAAAGCTTTAGATAGTAAGCTTCTTTGTTAGTTTAGTCTAATCCAGCCTTCAAAATTTGCTCTTTGGCTGCTCGAATCCAATACCTACTTCTGGGTATTCTATAAGTAAACTGCTTTATTTTAGCCTGTCCTGGAGAGTGCTTTCTGGCAAAGTGATTTGCACTAGATCCTTTTATGTGCATCATTTTTTTGTGCTGCCGTGCGCACCTGTGCTTCCCTAAACACCGGACTCTGATCTCTATATTTCAGTGGAAATAAGCTAAAGCGTTGGACGTTAGCAGGGGCTATGGAAATAAAAAAGCCACAACCTGTATGGCTGTGGCTTTCTGAAATCAGTGTCTCTGTACTTTCTAGAACAATGCCTCTGCTACTTTGCGTACCGAACCTGATTTACCCATAGAGTAGTAGTGCAGGCACGGTACTCCAAACTCCATCAGTTCTTTTGATTGTTGAATTGCCCATTCCACGCCTACTTGTGCAGCCGCTTTGTTATCGGCGCAGGCTTCTACGGCATCAGCCAAGTCGCAGGGAATATCGATGTGGAAAATGCCAGGCAAAACTGTGAGCTGCGATTTAGTTGTGAGCGGTTTCAGGCCTGGTATAATCGGAACATTAATACCTTCCGCGCGGCACAGCTTTACAAAATCAAAGTACTTCTGGTTGTCGAAGAACATTTGCGTGACTACATAATCAGCCCCCATCTCCACTTTCTTCTTCAGCCAGCGCAAGTCAGCCTTCAAATTTGGGGCATCAGAGTGCTTCTCCGGGTAACCGGCCACACCAATGCAGAAGTCTGTCCCGTTGGTGTTGATTTGCTCATCGTCGAGGTAGCACCCGTTGTTCATGCCTACCACCTGCTGCAGTAGCTCGGTGGCATAGGAATGGCCGCCCGGCTCCGGTATAAACCGCGATTCCGTTTTCACACAGTCGCCACGCAGCACCAACACGTTGTCTATTCCCAGGAAGTGCAGGTCGATGAGGGCGTTCTCTGTCTCTTCCTTGTTAAAGCCGCCGCAGATAAGATGCGGCACCGTATCTACTTTGTAGTGGTTCTGTAGAGCCGCGCATATACCAACCGTGCCCGGGCGCTTGCGCGTGCTTATCTTCTCCAGCAGCCCGTTGTCGCGCTGCTTGTACACGTACTCCTCGCGGTGGTAGGTTACGTCGATAAACGGCGGGTTAAACTCCATTAACGGGTCGATGTGGTGGTAAAGGGTCTGCAGGTTCTCCCCCTTCAGCGGAGGCAGTATTTCAAAAGTGAACAAGGTTTTACCGTTCGCATTTTTGAAGTGTTCTGTTACTTTCATCTATTTTTCGGGTGATGCTTTTTCTTAATTGTTAAATGGGTGGAGTATTGAATTATTTGTTCACAACACCGGGTCCAACCACCCCTAACCCCTCCTTGTCCAAGGCGGGGAACTTTACATACTCTTTCATCTTTCCTTCCAAATTACCTCTGTTGTTACTCCTGCTCCTCTTAAGAGGAATATTATATTAAAGCTTCAGTGGCCACAAAACTGAGCAGATAACAGCAGTAGTAAAAGCTCCCCTCCTTAGACAAGGAGGGGCAGGGGTGGTTGGATATCTGGCTGCTAGTGCACTTACTCCGCTGCCTCGATTTGCTGCGCCAGCGGCTGCGGCTCATAGTTGAGGTTAGGTGAGAGCCAGCGCTCCAGTTCCTCCTGCGGCATGCCTTTGCGACGCGCAATGTCGGCCACCTGATCTTCTCCTATCTTACCCAAGCCAAAGTAGCGCGACTCCGGATGCGAGAAGTATAAGCCGCTTACCGCTGCTGTCGGGTACATGGCCAGGTTCTCCGTCAGGATAACGCCTGTTTGCTCTTCGGCTTTCAGCAGGTTAAACAGCGTGATTTTCTCGGTATGGTCGGGGCAGCCGGGGTAACCTGGTGCCGGGCGTATGCCCTGGTACTGCTCTTTTATCAGCGCATCATTGTCCAGGCTTTCCTGCGGCGCGTAACCCCACAGTTCCTTGCGGACTTTGGCGTGCATCAGTTCGGCAAAGGCCTCGGCTAAACGATCGGCCAAGGCTTTCACCATGATAGACAGGTAGTCGTTGTGGTCAGCCTCGTACTTCTCTACCAGTTTCTCAATCCCAAAGCCAGTGGAAACCACAAACCCGCCGATGTAGTCCTGTTTGCCTGTTTCTTTCGGCGCCACAAAATCAGAGAAAGCCAGGTTCGGCACATTGCCGCCTTTCTTGCCCTGCTGGCGCAGCGTGTGGAACTCCGTCAGCACGTTTTCACGTGAATCATCGGCGTAGACTTCTATGGTATCATCGGCTTCCACGTTGGCAGGGTAGAAACCTACCACCGCACGCGCTTCCAAAAGTTGATTGTCTACAATCTCCTGCAGCAGTTGCTGCGCATCGGCAAATAGTTTGCGTGCCTCTGCTCCGTATTCCGCATCATCCAGAATCTTCGGATACTGGCGCTTCAGCTCCCAAGTATGGAAGAAAGGTGTCCAGTCGATGTAAGGCACGATTTCCGATAACGGATAGTTTTTAAACACTTTGGTGCCCAAGAAGCTTGGCCTGGTTGGCTGTGTGGCCTCCCAGTCTACCTTGAACTTGTTGGCGCGCGCTTCTTCGATGGTGGCAAAAGAACGCTCTTTGGTGCGGCTCAGGTGGTCTTCGCGCAGCTTCTGATACTCTGCTCTGATTTCGGCCACATACTCCTCCTTATTGCTGCCCAGCAGGCTACCTACCACGGTTACACTACGGGAGGCATCGTGCACGTGCACCACCGGCCCGCTGTATTGCGGCGCGATTTTAACGGCTGTGTGTACGCGGGAGGTAGTGGCTCCGCCAATCAGCAGGGGAATTTTCATGCCTCTTCGCTCCATCTCCTGCGCCACATACACCATCTCGTCCAGTGAAGGCGTAATCAAACCGCTCAGGCCAATGATATCCACCTTCTGGGCTTCGGCCTCTGATAATATCTTATCCAGCGACACCATCACACCCAGGTCAATTACCTCATAGTTGTTACAGGCCAGCACCACGCCCACAATGTTTTTGCCGATGTCGTGCACGTCGCCTTTCACGGTCGCCATCAGGATGGTGCCTGCCGTTGATTTGGAGGTGTCGGATGCCAGTTTCTCCTGCTCCATAAAAGGCAGCAGGTACGCTACGGACTTCTTCATCACACGCGCGCTCTTCACTACCTGTGGCAGGAACATTTTACCGGCACCGAACAAGTCGCCTACTACGGTCATACCGGCCATCAACGGTCCTTCAATTACCTCTAAGGTTTTAGTGACTTTCTGTCGTGCTTCCTCGGTGTCCTCTTCTATAAATTCTACGATGCCTTTTACCAGGGCATGCTTCAGGCGCTCTTCCACAGGGGCTTCGCGCCAGGTGTTGTCTGCCTGTGCAGCACCCTTGCCTTTGCCCTTGATGGTATCCGCATAGGTTACCAGCTTTTCCGTTGCATCCGGGTGGCGGTTGAAGATCACGTCCTCAATCAGGTCACGCAGTTCTACCGGCACCTCGTCATACACGCCCAGCATACCGGCGTTCACAATGCCCATGTTCATGCCCGCCTGCACGGCATAGTACAGGAACACGGTGTGCATCGCCTCACGCACCAGGTCATTACCGCGGAATGAGAACGAGAGGTTGCTTACCCCACCACTCACCAAAGCGTGTGGCAGGTTAGCCTTTATCCATTTTACCGACTCCAAGTATTCAACTGCATAATTGTTATGCTCTTCTATACCGGTGGCAATGGCTAATATATTCGGGTCGAAAATAATGTCCTGTGGCGGGAAGCCCACTTCCTCTGTCAGGATGCGGTAAGCACGTCCGCAGATTTCGATTCTTCGCTCCAGGGTGTCGGCCTGGCCTTCCTCATCAAACGCCATCACCACAGCAGCGGCACCATACTGGCGCACTTTGCGGGCCTGCGCTTTGAAGTTTTCCTCGCCTTCTTTTAAGGAGATGGAGTTGACAATAGACTTACCCTGCACACACTTCAGGCCTGCCTCCAGCACCGTCCACTTCGAGGAGTCGATCATGATCGGCAGCTTGGAGATGTCCGGCTCGGAGGCAATCAGGTTCAGGAAGTTGGTCATGGTCTCCTCAGAGTCCAACATGCCCTCGTCCATGTTCACGTCGATGATCTGGGCACCGCCTTCTACCTGCTGCTGCGCTACCGAAAGAGCCTCTTCAAACTCTCCGTTTACAATCAGGCGGGCGAATTTCTTGGAGCCGGTTACGTTCGTACGCTCGCCCACGTTCACAAACAGGGTTTCCGGTGTGATGGTAAGCGGTTCCAGTCCGCTGAAGCGCGAGTAAGCAGGAAGCTCAGGAACGACACGTGGTTTATGCTTGGCAGAAAGCTCCGCAATACGGCGGATATGATCCGGTGTGGTACCACAGCAGCCACCCAATATATTTATCAGGCCTTCCTGCAAGTACTCCTCTACAATAGCACCCATTTCATCTGCTGTTTCATCGTAGCCGCCAAAGGCATTTGGCAGACCGGCATTCGGGTACGCGCTGATATGCACATCCGCAATACGAGACAGTTCCTGGATGTGTGTCTTCAGCTGGCGCGCGCCCAGGGCACAGTTAAAACCGATGCTGATGATAGGAGCGTGGGAGATGGAGTTCCAGAACGCCTCTACTGTCTGGCCAGATAAGGTACGGCCGCTGGCATCGGTGATGGTACCCGACACCATGATGGGCAGCTCTTTGCCCCCATCCTGCACATACTGCTCTGCGGCAAAAAGGGCAGCCTTACAGTTAAGCGTATCAAACACCGTCTCTATCAGCAGCACATCGCAGCCACCATCCACCAGGCCACGCACCTGCTCATAATAAGCTTCCACCAGCTGGTCGAAGGTGATAGCGCGGTAGCCAGGGTTGTTTACATCCGGGGAAAGGGAAGCCGTACGGTTGGTTGGGCCAATGGCGCCGGCTACAAAACGCGGCTTGTCCGGGTTCTGCGCTGTTACTTCGTCTGCGGCCTCGCGAGCCAGCCTCGCCGATTCATAATTCAGCTCATATACCAGGTCCTCCATATGGTAATCGGCCATGGCAATGCTGGTGCCGCTGAAGGTGTTTGTCTCCACAATGTCAGCGCCGGCATTCAGGTACTCCACGTGTATGGCCTTGATAATGTCCGGGCGGGTGATGGAGAGCAGGTCGTTATTGCCCTTCAGGTCGCTGGGATGATCCTTAAAGCGCTCGCCACGGAAATCTGCTTCTGAAAGCTGGTAACGCTGAATCATGGTGCCCATCGCGCCGTCCAGCACGAGCACACGCTCCTTCAGCAATTTATGAATGGGGTGTTTTGTCATTTTCGGTGTCGTCTTTCTTCTCTAAGTCTTCTGTATTCGGCTTATCAAGAAGGACACCTGGGGAGGAGTACATTCTTATCTTTTCCTGCTATTATGGTGCAGGAAGGGAGTTAGCACCAAGCTTTTACATGGTTGCTAAGACGTCATGGGGCCCTGTCCCTCGGTCTTTCTTGATAAGAAGCTGCAAGTTAAGCATATATATGCTTAAAAACGAAACAAGTGCTTTAAATTTAAACATGCAGCCTTGCCTGTGTAAAAAAAGAGAGGGTTGCCGTGTGGCAACCCTCTCCGCTAGCGCTACTGCCGAAGCAGTTGGCTGTTTAGCTTACGCCTCAGCTTCTGTTGTTTTAGGAACTACAGAAACGTAAGAACGGTTCTTCTTTCCTTTTCTGAACTGCACTACGCCGTCAGTCAGCGCGAACAGTGTGTGGTCTTTGCCCATACCCACGTTTGTGCTTGGGTGGTGTGCAGTGCCTCTTTGTCTTACAATGATGTTACCAGCGATGATATCCTGGCCACCGTAAATTTTAACACCAAGTCGTTTAGAGTGCGACTCGCGGCCGTTATTAGAACTACCTGCTCCTTTTTTGTGTGCCATGTTTTTTTACTTTGCTTCAGGTTAGCGAGCCAAGCCTGAAAGGATTTTAAAATAAATTTCTTCTTACTGCTTAACCAATGCTCTCGATCAGGACCTTCGTGAATTGCTGGCGGTGGCCATTCTTCTTGCGGTATCCTTTTCTTCTCTTCTTTTTGAAAACGATCACTTTGTCGCCTTTCACCATTGGGGTAAGGATTCTACCTGTCACCTTAACACCGCTAACGAAAGGAGCACCTAAAGTAACAGTGCCGTTATCATCAGTAAGAAGAACATTGGTGAACTCAACGGCGTCACCCTCATTGCCGGAAAGCTTGTTAGCGTAGATGAACTTGCCGCTCTCTACTTTGGTCTGTTGACCTGCGATTTCTACAATTGCGTACATCAGCTTCAATGTATGTTTAAAAGATTTAGTCCGCAAAGGTACGGGTCTTATTTTAGATTTGCAACGGCTTGCTGCACAATTTGTTTGAGCGCTGCACACGGTTTCCCACATTTTTGTGGATAACCGTGTTTATATCTCTGGCAGAATTTGGATGATTTGTGAAAAACATGCTCAATATGCTGTGTTATAAAAGGTTGTGTGAATTTATGCACTTTTATGTTTTCCACAAATTGCACTGAAAACACGGTGCATTGCCGCTTGTTCTTACACGAGTCACCTGCTGCTGTATTCTTTTCCACACTTCTACACAAAACAGGGGTTAAAAAGCTGGTTTTGCAGCCATTATGGCTCAAATCTGGGTGTTATATGTATACATCTCAATATTTTAGGTAACCTATGTGTGTTGTCCACGGTGTGGATAACTGTGTGTATTAACCCTTAAATATGCCCTTAATCGCTAACTGGGAGGGTGTGCATAAATTGAACAACTTTCGCCCCTACTTTCAAGTTCAATTCTATATATTTGAACTCCTGATACTGTGGTTGCCGCCGTGCTGGTAGTGGCTGAACAAATACCTTATTCAGGAGTTTTGAGAGCAGATGTTCTAAAACTAATCCTTTACACTTTAATAATATGCATGATATGGAGCCAATACTGAAAGAGAATCCCAACCGCTTCGTCTTGTTTCCGATTCAGAATGATGCGGTGTGGCAGATGTACAAGAAGGCGGAAGCCAGCTTCTGGACCGCTGAGGAGATTGACCTGGGGCAGGACCTGAAAGACTGGGAAAACCTGAACGACGGCGAGCGCCACTTCATCAGCCACGTGCTGGCTTTCTTTGCAGCCTCAGACGGCATTGTGAACGAGAACCTGGCCGTAAATTTCATGAACGAGGTGCAGATACCGGAGGCGCGCTGCTTCTACGGCTTCCAGATCATGATGGAGAACATCCACTCTGAAACGTATTCGCTCCTGATAGATACTTATGTAAAGAAGCAGAGCGAGAAAGACCACCTGTTCAACGCCCTGGAAACAGTACCGGCGGTGGGCCGCAAAGGGGAGTGGGCGCTGAAGTGGATCGAGAGTGAGAATTTTGCGGAGCGCCTGATTGCCTTTGCTGCTGTGGAGGGTATTTTCTTCTCCGGCTCTTTCTGCTCTATCTTCTGGCTGAAGAAGCGCGGCCTGATGCCGGGTCTTACTTTCTCTAATGAGCTTATCAGCCGTGATGAGGGCCTGCACTGCGACTTTGCCTGCTTATTATATAGCATGCTGAACAACAAGCTGCCGGAAGAGCGTGTGCAGGAAATTATTCGCGATGCGGTGAGCATTGAGCAGGAGTTCGTAACAGATGCCCTACCAGTGGACCTGATTGGTATGAACTCGAAGCTGATGAGCCAATACATCGAGTTTGTGGCCGACCGCCTGTTAGGAGAGCTGGGCTGCAGCAAGATATACAACTCCACCAACCCATTCGACTTTATGGAAATGATCTCGCTGCAGGGCAAGACCAACTTCTTCGAGAAGCGCGTGGGCGAATACCAGAAAGCAGGTGTTGGCGGCGACAAAGACAAAAAAGTTTTCTCGCTGGACGAAGACTTTTAAAATATATCTGAATCTTGTTATATTTAAGGAGCCAAAGGGAGAAAGTAATCTTTTTCCCCTCCTTAAGTTACGCTTACCTATAATTCCCGGGCAGCCGCAGGCACGCGCAGTGGCAGCTCCACCAATTCATAGATGGCCGTAGCCACCTAACAGGGTATCTCTACCCTACTATATAGAAAAAGCATTTGGCTTAACCTATAATCGTTTGTACTACAACGGCTTATATCGCTATATGCGTATGGGCTGATGGAGTGCCGCATCAAAAACAGAACCAGCAGCTGCAAAGGCAGCGCTTTAATATATACCTGTACCTATTTATTAATAACCCGGGCCTTTAGAACCCGCTAATATTATACGCCTATGTTAGTAGTTAAACGAGACGGCAGACGCGAATCCGTTAAATTCGATAAGATTACGGCACGCATTGAAAAGCTGTGCTACGGTTTGCACATGGATTATGTGTCGCCGATTGAGGTAGCCAAAAAGGTGATTGACGGCATCTACGACGGGGTAACCACCGTGGAGCTGGACAACCTTGCTGCCGAGACAGCGGCCTCCCTCACCACAAAGCACCCGGATTATGCGGTGCTGGCAGCCCGAATTGCTATTTCTAACCTGCACAAGGTTACCAGCAAGTCGTTCTCCAACACCATGAAGCGCCTTTATACCTATGAAGACCCAAAGACTGGGGAAAACGCTTCGTTGATTGCCAAGGACGTGTATGAGATTGTGCGTAAGAACGCAGCCCTGCTCGATTCTACCATCATCTACGACCGCGACTATAACTACGATTTCTTCGGATATAAGACCTTGGAGCGCTCTTACCTGCTTCGCCTGGATGGCAAGATTGTAGAGCGCCCGCAGCATATGTTGATGCGTGTTGCCGTGGGTATCCACAAGGAGGACATCGAATCTGCCATTGAGACTTATAACCTCATGTCTGAGAAGTGGTTTACCCACGCCACGCCAACATTATTTAACGCTGCCACACCAAAGCCGCAGCTATCTTCGTGCTTCCTGCTGACGATGAAAGACGACAGCATACCAGGCATCTACGATACGCTGAAGCAGTGCGCGCAGATCTCGCAAAGTGCCGGCGGTATCGGCCTGAGCATCCACAACGTGCGTGCGACAGGTTCTTACATCAAAGGCACGAACGGTACCTCCAACGGTATCATCCCGATGCTGAAGGTGTTTAACGACACAGCCCGCTACGTAGACCAGGGAGGTGGCAAGCGCAAAGGTGCTTTCGCTATTTACCTGGAGCCATGGCACTCGGATATCTTCGACTTCCTGGATTTGAAGAAGAACCACGGTAAAGAAGAAAACCGTGCCCGTGACCTATTCTACGCCCTCTGGACACCAGACCTGTTTATGAAGCGCGTGGAGGAAAACGGTGACTGGAGCCTGTTCTGCCCACATGAGGCCCCTGGCCTGGCAGATTGCTGGGGTAAGGAGTTTGAGCGCCTGTACGAAAAGTACGAGCGCGAAGGCCGTGCCCGCAAAACTGTAAAAGCACAGGAGCTTTGGTTTGCAGTGCTGGAGTCGCAGGTAGAGACCGGTACACCATATATGCTGTATAAAGATGCGGCTAACAGCAAGAGCAATCAGCAGAACCTGGGTACCATCAAGAGCTCGAACCTGTGCACCGAGATTATGGAGTACACAGCAGCCGACGAGATAGCTGTTTGTAACCTGGCATCGCTGGCCCTGCCACGCTTTGTGAAGGAGGAGAACGGCCATAAGGTGTTCGACCACCAGAAGCTGTTTGATGTAACTTACCATGTAACGAAGAACCTGAACAAGGTTATTGATATCAACTACTACCCAGTACCGGAGGCACGCAATTCTAACCTGCGTCACCGTCCGATTGGTTTGGGAGTGCAGGGATTAGCGGATACCTTTATTCACCTGCGCATGCCATTCGAGAGCGAGGAGGCTAGGGGCTTGAACAAAGACATCTTCGAGACCATCTACTTTGCAGCCATGACGGCTTCTAAAGATCTGGCGAAGAAGGATGGTCCTTATGAGACGTTTAAAGGCTCTCCGCTGTCTGAAGGTAAATTCCAGTTCGACCTGTGGGGTGTAACGCCGGAGAGCGGCCGCTGGGATTGGGAAGAGCTACGCCAGGAAGTGATAAAGCACGGTGCGCGTAACTCCCTGTTATTAGCACCAATGCCGACGGCTTCTACGGCACAGATTCTGGGCAACAACGAGTCGTTTGAGCCTTATACTTCTAACATTTACCTGCGCCGCGTACTGTCTGGCGAGTTCATGGTGGTGAACAAGCACCTGCTCCGCGACCTGATTGCACTGGGTATCTGGAACGATAGAATGAAGAACGATATCATTGCGGCCAACGGTTCTATCCAGGACATTCCGAACATCCCGCAGCACATCAAAGACCTGTACAAAACGGTTTGGGAAATCAGCCAGCGTACCGTAATTGACATGAGTGCTGACCGTGGCGCGTACATCTGCCAAAGCCAGTCGCTGAACCTGCACGTACAGAACGTGAACTTCGGTAAGCTGACCTCGATGCACTTCCACGCCTGGAAGAAAGGCCTGAAGACAGGTATGTACTACCTGCGCACCAAGTCCGCGGTAGACGCCATCAAGTTTACGGTGGAGAAACAAGCCGCCGAAACACTGTCGCCGGTCTACAGCCAGCAAGACCAGAACCGCAGCGACATGAGCTGCTCACTGGATAACCCTGACGCTTGCGAAGCTTGCGGATCGTAAAACACAAACGGAGGCTTTTTGCCTCCGTTTGCTTTTGTCATTTACATAGCCTCGAGAACGAGTGAAATGGGAGTAAAAAAGGTATATTCTCTCAAGATGAGGTATAGTGCCTTGTTAGGAGACTACTTAAAAGTACTTATTGATTTATTAGATTTTTTATCATTATGTAGTATAGATGAGGAAATACATATAGATGGTAGTGACTACAAGTGGAGCAGCCCTTTTGTGACACTACCTTTAGCCTGCATATATGATCATATGCGGAGCAATGGATACAACGTTCATTTGGTTAATTTCGGGGGGAGCTATATGTCTACTACTTACTTTCCTGAAGGAATGAACATAGGTACTCCTGAGCTGGGAAGTAGACTAGAATATTATGGTGGTAAAACTTATATCCCTATAGTGAAGTTGTCAACCAACATGGATGATGATTCTGTCACTATCAGAGAAAAGTTTCAAAGTCAGATCCACAGTTTGATAATCAAGCAATCAGGAGTAGATGCCTCTATGAGAAGCGCTCTGACTTACCTTGTTGATGAACTTGTTAACAATGCTTTACAGCATTCAAGAGCTGATAGTCTTTGGCTAGCTGCACAGTACTATCCTAATGAGAAATACATTGATATTGCAATCGCAGACTCTGGAACTGCAATCTTAGGTAGTTACAAGCAAAGTGGCTTTGTAAAGTATAGCGATATCAGTACTCATACACAAGCTATTGACAACGCTGTAAATGGTCAATCAACCAAAGAAGATAGACTTTCAGAAGGCTCAAGAGGTTTTGGTATAAGAACATCGAAAGACATGTTATCAAAGGGACTCAAAGGTAAGTTTGTTCTCATGTCAGGCAATGCTTTTCTACTATCATCCAGTTTGAAAGATGAAATTATAAGTATGGATGGAATAACAGAATGGCAAGGGACTCTTGCTTTGCTGCGTATACCGACCGATGTTCAAGGTTTCCAGTACACAAAATATGTAGAGTAAAAGAGTTTGCTATTTGTATGAATAAGTGATACTATTGTAGTGAGAGCTACGTTTTATGTTTACAAAACAACGTTGAAGATATAATAACGTAGAGCTAAAAGGAGACGATAGTAAAGCATATGGATAATCATATCAAGGTATATAAGTGTTTTGGTCATACCCTCGATAGTAGGGAAGCTGCTACCTTGCTCTTTGAGAGGTATAAAGATCATCGTTACTTATATTTAGACTTTGCTGGGGTAGATTTTATGTCTCGTTCTTTTGCAGACCAATTTATAAAAGAGTCAAAAACTGCAAACTATAATGGAACAGTTGTAGAGTTAGAAAATATAGATAACGATTTGAAAGCTCTTCTTACTGCGGTGGAAAAAACGCAGCAAGGCTATAGAAAGGATTGGTTAGACATACCTAAACTAACATTCCATAACAAGGAGGAACTTTATCAACACCTTCAGACAATATAAAAAAAGGCGACTATGTTCAGTCGCCTTTTTTTATATTGTCTGAGTCAGTGTACCTAGACACTCGTAGGAGCTGCGCACGCTGCGAGGTCTTTGGGGGTGATTATAGCTCATCTTCTTCTATGAGTGGGGAGATGAGGGCGAAGTCGGCGGCGTTTTCTTCGTGGAAAGCTTTGTAATATTCTCTTCCTCCAAACCACTCCAGCACATCTTCCCGTTGCAGAGCTGTTTTACTTTTAGAAAGGATGCTGTGGTAAGAAGAGTAGGGCCAATCGCTGAAATCATCAAGCAGACCGTGATGCTGTGGGTTGAAATGAATATAATAGATAAGCGGGTGAAATAAGCCTCCGATGTCACTTCTTTTCTGCCGAACCGGTGCTGAAACAGCCGCCCAACACGGTCGTACCGGTTGTTTATTGTTTTAGCATAGGCATTCAGCAAGTGCGCCAGTTGTCGCGGCACACTGATTAACTTCGTTGGGTCCTCGGATAGTGTTAGCGGCTTCAGTGCCTCCTCCTCTTTTATTCGTATCAGGAAGTGCACGCGGTCCGGCAGCAGGCAATACGCAAACGTATCAGCGTAGGGCGCTATATACTTTCGGTAGAGCTGCAGGAAGTAAGCATAGTTATCCGGATGCCTGAATAACGTCTCTTTGTTGTTGCTCCGGGTGTAGAGGTGGTAGTATTTTCCTGGTTCCAGCGAAGTTGTCTTTTGCATCTATACCTGTACGAACTTACAGGAACAGTTGCTCAAAAAGACCTCGCAGCGTGCGCAGCTCCTGCGAGCGTCTGGGCCAGTAGCGCCTGCCTCAAATAATACCTGGTCCGCCAGAGCTTATTGCCAGAGAGTAACCTCAACAGAGTTATAGTAAAGTGTAGTAGTGCCTTCAAAGCCGGAGTCGGTGCCAACGATGAGCCACAGGCTACCGGTAGCGTCGGTTGTGATCTGGACGGGCTTTAGCAGATTGTTCCGGCGTACCAGCTGGTACTTTTCTTCCTGGCCTGGAATACCGATGCTGCCCAGCACCACCATGTGTTTACCACCTTGGGCTTGGTTCCCTTTGTCGATGTTCATTTGAATATCATCGCCTTCCTCAACCGCCATGGGTTCAACAGGCGCTCCACCTGCTTTCAGGTAAACACTTGCGCCGGGGCTACCTCCTATCCCAAAAGATGCCTCCGGATACTTCGAAGCGAATTCAACCTGAAAAGTGGCCCTGTAGGTATAGTTCGGCTTAAGCCCTGTTACCTTCTTCTTCATAAACAGGAACAGGTCATCGCTCATGTTCCGACCAGAGAGCATCATTCCCATCCCGTTTTTGTTTACCTCAGCAGGAAGGAACTCATGCGCAAAATCAAACTCCAGCTTCTCCTGGTCCCAATCCTTCGGAAAGTCAGCCATTCCCCCCTGCCACCCCTGGGCGTTCTGTTCGAAGTTGTACAAAAGGATGTGAGCTGGGAGTGGGATGTCTTCATCATCTTTGTTGCAACCAAAGCTTAATACAGCCAAAAGGCTCAGCAGGTAAAGTTTAAAACTTGTTTTCATGGCTCTTAAAGTGACTTGTTCCGATCATACTATATATACGATATCAGCATGAAAACGAAACACACAAAAAGCATAAAACAAGCTGTTAGTCAGGGCGTTAGAGGATGCTTGTAAGGTGAAAGCCTTGGGTAGTAGAGAGGAAGCAGCAGGTGTAGTGAAGGCAAAGATGGCTATTCTGAAACAAGCTCCTGCCTGTGCTACACGAGCTTGTGTAGACAATTGTGAAGGGGGTATTTCTTGCGAGCATCGGGGCCAGTTACTATTCCTCAAAAGGCTGCTTCAGCCAGGCCAATGCCATTACTTTGTTGTCAAAGTCTTTTGTCGCCAGGTCGCTCTGGCCCTCAGCCCGTTTGTAGATTTGCTCTACTGCTGATTTGTTAAAGAAGTCTTCAGATACCAGAACGGCATTGCGGCGCAGGCTGGAGTGCTGAAGCCGGGGCAGGATGTGCGCAACAAACCACTCCTGGTCTGCCTGCCGGATAACCCGCATCTTGCGGTTATCGCCCAGCCACCTCAGCGGTTTGTACTCCTCTATCATTTTGATGCAGGTAGTAATAGCCTCCCGGAACTCAGCACTGCTCAGGAAGCCTTCCCAGACAGCTGTTCCCAATTGCAGCTCTTTATCGTAAGAGATCGTAACCACATGATTCTGGAAATAATTGATTGACATAGCTAAAGACACAGCACCCTTTGATGAACCACAAAAATAATTTTTTGGGCACGAAGGGGCAACAGGGAAGTGCAGATAAATAGGTAAACAAGGTGAAAAAGCAATTCACTCAAAGCACGCCAGGCTTTCCGCTGAATTAGTTTGCATATGTGTCCAGACACCAGCAGCGGCATAAATGCTGACTATTCTATGCATCTATGCCGCTGCTGGTTCCCAGGAACGGTTGCTCAAAAAATGTAGCTCCTGTAAGTGCCTCAGCCGGGGTTGGAACTCCCTCATCAACAGCAGAAAAGCTGTTGCTATTTAACTTTAGCCTTAGCAGGAACATAATCCACCACAAAGGCATCCTCCAGAACATCTAGCTGGCCCAGCAGGGCACCAAACTTTTTATGCTCAGGGTGTGGCAGGTACGCATCACGCGCGGCTGCATCTTCAAACGTTAGCTGATACACGTGTGTGAAGCCCAGATTTTTGTTTTCAGGGCTATTGTTTATGCCGTGTTCATAGGCCGTAATGCCGGGTATCTTGCTTTTTAAATTAGCAAAAGCTTGTGTTACCTGCTCAATCTTTGCAGGAGCAGCATCGGGCTTGTATTTGAAAACAACAATGTGCCGCACCGGCTCTTTTTTTGAACCCTGGAATCCTGAAAGAAACGCTATCGTAGCGAATAGCGCCACTGCTAGACTAAGACCTGTTATTTTTTTCATGCTTCAATCTGATGTTCTACTGTGGTTAAACTTTATTCTAGTATAAACATAATTAACCGGATGTACAAAATAAGTATGCGCCCGCTACGCGAAAGCCCTGTCAATCTGTAAACAGAAGTGCTTGCTCCGAAACCTTATAGTTTGTCTGTTGGCAAGGAATACTCAGAGAGCCTTTACCAGCCATCCGGACCAGAGGCTGCAGCAAATTAATCAGAAGAAGTACCTGCACCGGTTAGGTCTGTTTTATCAAAAGGCTGCTTCAGCCACGCCATGGCTTCTGTTACGTTGTTGAAGTGGCGGAGAGAGATGTTGCCAAGGCCGCCACTGCGCTTCAGCATCTCCTCCATTGCCATGTTATTGAAAATGTCTTCAGAAACAACAGCGGCCATGCGGCGTAAGGGGCTTTCCAGCATTTTAGGGATATAGACTTCCACAGCCCATTGCTGGTCCTGCTGCCGGATAGCCTTCATTTTACGGCGGTCGGAGAGCCAGCGGGTAATCCCGTACGAATTTGCAAATTCGAGCGCGCGGAGTGCCATTTCCCGGAACTCACTGCTGCTCACAAAACCTTTCCATTCTCCCACTCCCAGCTGAAACTCCTCATCATAGCGCAGGCGTATGTGCTCGTTTTCGTAGTACGTTTTTAACATTGTTCATAAAGGCTGATAAATCCCTTTGCCGTAGGGGGGGGCGCAGGCTCAAAATGGCTATACGTAAAATACTGAAAAGCTACTTCTGTTCTGAAGAAGAATACTCTGGTATTTGTTAAAGAACTTACCCAGAAGCAGGTACGGGAGCCTTCAAGGCTACGATTGGTTATAAATACTTATGTGCTACGAGTTTATACTTAATATGCAGCCCTGACAACTATAAAGACACCTCCTGCTAAACCCCAGCCTCCTTTTCTGCGATCCCTTAAAAGGAACACTAAAGCGAAAACGAAATGGCAGCAGATCACATCACACAGGCATTATGGAGTGCAACCACTACATTCAAAACCTATCCGCAACTTTCAGGCGACATAGAGGTAGACGTTGCCATTGTGGGCGGAGGCATTACCGGGTTGAGCACAGCCTACAACTTAGCGAAAGCAGGCAAGCGGGTAGCGGTGCTGGAGGCACTGAAAGTAGGTTCAGGCACTACAGGCTCCTCCACAGGCAATTTATATGCCCCCATAGACGAACGCCTTCACTCCATAGCGTCAAAGCATAGCGAGGAAGCCCTGCGAACAGTGGCCGCTTCCCGAAGTGCTGCCGTAGATTTTATAGAGCAGCGGGTGCAGGAATTCAACATCGACTGTGAATTTGTGCGTGTGCCCTGGTACCTTTTTACTACCCCCGAAACCAGCAGCCAGAACAGCCAGGTAGAAAAGGAACTGGAGGCAGCAAAGAAAGCCGGTTTACCTGCAACCGGAGATGTGCCTGCAGGCTTTCCTTATCAGGTAGAGGCGATGACTAACATCCCGCACCAGGCGCAGTTTAACCCGCTTAAGTACGTGCAGGGCCTTGCAGCGGCCATAGAAAGCGATACCTGCCGGATATATGAGGGCACCAAGGTAATGGATGTGGAAGATGGAGAGCCTTGTGTGGTGCACACACAGCAAGGCAAAGTAACTGCAAAGCAGGTAGTGATGGCCACGCACTCTCCTAAGGGAATCTACATGGTGCATACTGAAATGGAGCCCTACCGCGAGTATGCAATGGCCGTACGCCTGAAAGGGGATGCCATCGCGGGCGGCGTATACTGGCACCAGATGCAGAGCCAGCAACACTCTGTTCGCCCTTACAGCAATGAGCAGGGCAACTTCCTGCTGGTGCTGGGCGAGCCGCACAAGGTGGGGCACAAGGAGCACAACGAGGATAGCTTCCTAAAGATAGAGGAATACATGACGAAGCACTTTGACGTGGACCACATTGTGTATAAGTGGGCTGCACAAAACTACAAGCCCGATGACAACCTTCCTTTTATCGGCACCAGCCCAATGCAAACCAACACCTACATTGCCACAGGCTTTGCTGCTGATGGACTGACCTGGGGAACCGTTTCGGGTATGATAATCAGTGACCTGATAACCGGCAAGGAAAACAAGTGGGCTGAAACGTTTGATCCGAAGCGTTTTACGCCTGTTGCGTCTGCCCCTAAGTTTGCGAAGGAGAACTTCCATGTGGCGAAGCACCTGATAAAGGACTACCTGTTCTACGGGGAAACCGATCAGCTAAAGGACATAAAGCCAGGAGAAGGCAAAACCATAGAGATAGACGATGAAAAGCTGGCAGCCTACCGGGATAACACCGGGCAGCTGCATGTGGTGTCATCTGTCTGCACGCACATGGGCTGCGTAGTGCACTTTAACAACGCGGAAAAGAGCTGGGACTGCCCCTGCCACGGAAGCCGTTTCTCAGTAGAGGGAGAGGTGTTGGAGGGGCCGGCGTACCATAACCTGGCGAAGCCAAACAGTACAAAAACAGAGTAAAGGGAAAAGGTGCAAATAAACAAAAGAGCCGGAGACGTTATTCAGAGTCTCTGGCTTTTTGCACCTCAGGCAGTTCCCTCAACCATGCCTCAGCTTCCCTGCTGTCTTCAAAATAGCGTACCGCCAGTTCCTTGTCTGTTACATTGGTTTTACTGTAGATAGTTTCGACTGCCTCCCTGTTCTGTTCATTTTCGGAGGGTAAGTTGGCTAATCGGAGCAATGAACTTTCCAGCAGTTTTGGCAGAAACACTTTAATGCTCCATTGCAGGTCATCAGGGCGTATAGAATTCATTTTGCGGTTATCACCAAGCCAGCCAACCAACTCATGCCTGTCTATCAGGTCCAGGCAAAGCAGCACAGACTCCCGGAATTCAGCGCCTATCAAATCGCCTTTCCAAACCGCTTTTCCCAAACCAAGGTCCTTATCAAAGTAAATATCAACAAAGTTGTTCTTAAAGTAAATTTGCTCCATAGGTAATACTGTGCTTACAGACAGGAAAAAGTGCAGGAATATAGCAAATACAATATTTTGTTTAACAAATGCAAATCAAACCTGTCCTGAAAAACTGATAAACCAAAAGCAAAAGGGAGGCTCATGCCTCCCTTTTGCTTTTGGTTTATCAGTTTGTGCGGAAATACTCATATGCCTGTATCCATTTTATGGCCCGTAACCACTACAGCCAGCATGCATCGGTGAAGTGATTGCAGCAATTACAGGCAGTTTAGGTACATGAGAAAATACTGTTACTGCTGCTGCTGTGGTTGCTGTTGCTGTTGCCTTGGTGTTGCCTGTGCCTCCTCTCCAGTAGCCACGGCTATAGCCACGCGCCTGTTCTTCTGGCGGCCGGCTGCTGTCTCGTTTGTGGCTCTTGGCTGGGCCTCTCCTACGGCATGTGTGGTCAGGCGGGCAGCGTCTATGTCTGTATTGTTCTGCAGCCAGTTTTTTACAGTGTTGGCTCGCTCCTGTGCAAGCTGCTGGTTATAAGAAGCACTGGCAAGGGAGTCTGTATGCCCGAAAATTCTGACTGGACCACTCGGGCTTGCTTCGTTGATAGACTCTGCAATGCTGCGGAGTTTGTCTTCTGCACCAGGGCGCAGTTCTGCCTTGTCCAGGTCAAAAAGCACACGCTCATCCATCAGGTAAAGGTCGTATCCCTGACCACGGCGTGTTTCTATATCGTTGCCCGTAATGCGTGGGTTGCTTACTACAGGTGCATTAACATCAATACCTGTCCAGAAGCTTTCGCCCATATCCTTTACTTCCAGGCCATCGGCAGTCAGCCTTTCCCGTGCCGCCATGTCCTGATACATTACAGCGGTGTCTTCAGAGGCCAGCTCACGCACGTCTCCGGTATCTTCCACTTCTTTATTTGTTTCACTGCAGCCAACCATAAGGCCTGCTGCCAACAATAGTGTCATTATTCTTGTGCTCATAGTTTTATTTGTTTTGGTTGCTTATTTGTACTAATTGAATCTACGGGGCTAAAAGAATGTGGTTCTAAAACTTCAGTTTACACCGACGCAGCAAGCATCCACCTGGTGAGTGCCCCGGTCTGGCGGCAGATAGCTGCAAATTTCACTGGCTTTGTCTGTGTTTTGTGCCGCTGTGCTTGCTTTAACAGGCAGTATATGGCTGCCATATGGCAGGTTGGAATGTCAATCATGCAGCAAGTTGTATTTACCAGTCCTGCATGCTGCTGCCATGCGCTTATTGAATTATATCGCTAATCTTGGTTTTTGAAAAGCATGACAATTTGGCCATGAGTTGAGGTGGTTATGCTGCAATGAGGTCATTTTGGCATACTGCATGACGTTTTCAGGATAGATTACGCACCTGGGCTATTTGGCATCGCATTTGCATTATTCTGTTTGTAAACGAAAAGAGGAGATAGAGATGAAATTGATAAAAGATAAAGAACTACTAAAGAACATAGCCCTGCAAATCGACTTGCTGAACACTTTGGGAGGCGGCGTGAGCGAAACCTATGTTGATATAAAGAAATATAAAAAAGGAGCTGTTATTAATGTTTGGGCAGCCGGTGTAGACCCTGAAGCATTTAAGGTGGTGCTGCACAACAACCAGTTAACTGTTTTCTCTGTGTTGCAGAGCAAAGAGAATCCTGAAATGGCCGCCCCTTTGTTTAACCGCATGTTCATGCTGCCTCCGCAAGTAGACTTAGGGCGCGTTGAGGCAGTATACCAGGAAGGCCAGCTGATGGTGAAGTTGCCCTTCTATGAGAGCACAGGCCAGCCAAGAGAAATCGAAATAAAACAACTATAGGAAAAAGACATTAAAACAAGAAAGGCTGCCGTAACAGGCAGCCTTTCTTGTTTTACTAAGTACTTACGCCAGGAATTTAGCTTTGATAATGGAGGTAAGGAAATCATATACTTCCACCGTCTCCTTGTCAAAATCGAAGGTTTTATAAGCTTCTGCGGATGTCTGCACGACACGGCAGCCATTCTCTATCATCATAAAAACAAGTTCCCGCAGGCGGTACGGATGACCTGCTATATTCAGCATACATACAGCATCGCTGCTTTCTACGTGCAGGAACATGTGCTGCACCTGGCTCTCATCGGCCATAACATTTTCTTCGGACATAGACACTATATTAAACGGGCCACAGTAATTAAGCAATTTTTACGCCCAAATAGTGCCCATTTTGGCAAGGCTTCTGTGTATTCAGTATAAATTCTTTAAACCGGTACGGCTGAATCTTTTTGGAATACAACACCTGCCGCCTGGCAGGGGCCCGAGGATGGGGTATACGGCTGCTGTTACCACACAGGGATGTGGCCCGAGAGTATGTATGAGCCGTGCGCTACTGCTGCAGCTTTAGCGGCGCGGGTGCTCCTTGCGCCATCCTACCACAAACAAAATAAACCAAATAGAATACAGCGGAGACAGGATAGTCGCGAAATAAGGGTCTACTACAAAAAACAGTATTACCTGCAACAGCAGGTTCAGCACCAATCCGATAATGGCAATTCTGAAGTAGCGGTTTTCTATTTTCATGCTTAAGTATACGCCTTTACCTCCAAAAAGCTGAACGGGTAAGTTAAGTAAGGCAGCGCTAGCGCTTTCTAAATTGGGCTATATCTCTTCCATCATACAACCTGGGCCACAAGGCGAGTGCTGGATCTGTTATTTATAAAGGGCGTGCTTCTGTTTAAACCCGGGAAATTGGATGTACTTCGGGAAAGGCGCCAGGAAGGTGCAATAGTAATGGGCCTGGGGTGCAAAAGGAGAGCGCAGGCAGCAGGCATACGAAAGCCCGTCCAGTTTATGGACGGGTATTCATTAGCCGAAAGGCCTGTGCCCTTGTAATATCCTTTTCTATAACAATAGGAGGGTCATCCTCTTTGGCTACTACCAGCTTATAAATGTTTTTACCATCCTGATAGTATATGAATGTAGTAAGGTCTTCATAACCTACACTAAATATTTTTCTGGCACTTCCCTCGCTATACAATTTATAATTATCTAATCTTATGTCACGTCTTAACTTCATGTCCCTGCAATCTCCTGGTATTTTAACGATATATACCCCTGTTTTTGTTTCAAGCCAGCGTAAAGTTTAGCACTGTTACAGGCATTTTAAACTACCTGTAACAGTGCTTTCTGGCGCATTTAAAAGTGCAAAAGCTGCTTTTTGATTTCTGGGTCTTATATTTGCCAGCACCTATACACATAGCTGCAAAAGAGCTGCCTTTCTGCAGTGCATCGCAGTTTTATATGCTTTTAATTTTCCCCCAGTGTCGATTATATGGCAACCTACAGTATACGCGAAATTACGAGTCTGCCTGAAATGCTGGCGCAGCACCACCTCATTCTGCAGCTAAACCCGCATATGGTGTTGTCCCGTTACGAGGAACTGTTGCGCCAGATGGTGCAAAACGGCTACCGTATGGTAGGGGCCTTCAACGAGCATGGTAACTGCGTAGGTCTCTCCGGGTTCTGGATCAGCGCGAAGCTGTACAGCGGCAAGTATTTAGAAGCAGATAACTTTGTGGTGGATGCAGCACACCGCTCCGGTGGGATAGGCAAGCTGCTGTCTGACTGGATGCTGGAGGAGGCGCAGCGGCACCGCTGCGATACCTTAATGCTGGATGCCTACGTTACAAACAGTGCTGCTCACCGGTTCTACTTCCGGGAGGGGTTTCACGTAAAGAGTTTCCACTTTTTCAAAAGCCTGTAAACATGAACTCTGGCAAGCACAGCTGGGCCCTTTGGCTGTTTTACTTTCTTATTTTTGAAGTAGTAGTTTTCTTCGGGCTGCAGTGGCTATTGTCAGGCATGGGGCTTAGCAACCAGTACCAGCCGGAAAATACAATTGTGCCCAACTGGGTAAAAGCAGTTACGTTTATCCTTTTATACCTGCTGTGTTTGTTGTTTATGGTGATGCTGATCAGCAACATGGTACCCAGCAAGCACCGCAGGCATCTGATGGTTTGGGTGTACCTGGCACTACTAGGTATGATCGTGATGTTATTTGTACTCTTTTGAGGTAAATTGTCTGCAAAAAGAGCACAATAATTTTGACTTTTCTGTGTTAATTAAAATGATGAAACATAGCTATTTAATTCTGATAATCTGCCTCCTGACAAGCTATGCCAGCTTTGCACAGACGGGAATCAACCGCCCGGGCAGACACTTTATACAGCTCCAAAGTGGAGACGTGGTATATGGAAATAAAATTCAGTACAAATCCCCTATCTTCAAGTCAAGCCATTTCCTGGTAGACGACTCGCTGAAGTATAACCCCAGCATGGTAAGTGCTTTTCAGAACGAGGATGGTTTTTTTGCCAGGGTGGAGGCTGGTAACAGCCAGGACAGTTTTGCCAAGCGAATCCTCGACGGGCCACGTATTGACAGGTTTTATACCAGCCGCACGTCGTATGACTATGGCTATCCTTACGGCGGCTACGGTTATGGTTACGGCTTCGGAGGCCCCCGCAGTAGCCGCAGGCGCATCTACTTCTTCTCGAAAGATAACGGGCCGCTTTACCTTGTGAATTACGAGAACCTGGAGCAGGTGCTTGCCGACAACCCCTCCAGTATGGCTCTGCTTCGCAGACACAGGAAGGACAAGCTCATCAACACAGGAATCAGCATCCTGGGCGGAGGCTTGCTGGCAGCCGGGGCTATATCCTCTTTTGGCAACTCGCAGGATTTAGGCAACGGTGGCGGCGTGAATGTTTCGCCCCTGATGTATGCGGGAGCCGGTGTGCTGGGTGCTCAGTTTGTTATCAACCTTTTTCAGAAGGACAAACTGACGCAGGCCATGGAGGTGTACAACTACCAACTGAAGCAGTAAGTAAAAGACTGCAGAAGCAGAAAAGCCGGAGGAGCATGTGAGCTTGTCCGGCTTTTTTTATACAAGTCGTTCCGGGAGGCCTAAGGTTTCCGCAGGGCCTGCCGTACCTTTGCTGGCAGCTTTGCCGCTACCAGTGCATAGGCCTGCTGGCTGTAATGCATCCATTCCTGCTTTGTCAGGCGGTGTAAGTTTTCAGCTAATACCCAGTGGTGCCTCGCCAGGTAGGGTGCAGGTGCAAAGCCTGCTCGGTCAGTCAGATAGGCAAACTCCTCCGGCGTAGCCTTGAAAGAGACCGTAGCAGGTGTCTGATTCAGCCCGATTACCAGAAACATTTTACCGCCTACACAAAAGCATAAGTCGTTCTCCCACTTCATGTCTTCTGTTGTGCCCGGCAGAGCCAGGCAAAGTTCCTGTAGTTCTTCTATCGTCATAGGGGTTTGGCTGCGCGAATAAGGCAGGGCGTGCGGCAGAAAACCTGGTGTAGCCTCACAACCTTCTGCTACGCAAGATAAAGGATTTAAACAGCAGGGCAGGCAATCTGTTCTTTTGTATAAAGCAAACGGCTTCGAATCATGATTTTTATGCCTCTAATGCTGTAACTTTGGTACAGCTTAACCACTACCCTTCATCATATGGAGAATTTGCTGCTGCTGCAGGTGCTTCCTGCCACCCGGCACCCCTTCGAAACTGTTACTGTGGATAAGTTAAGCCGGGAGATAAGACAATTCATAAAACAGGTTTCCGTTCAGTAATAAAGCACAGATTAGCTATGTCACAGGCCTTGCTACGTCTTTCCGCACCTTTGCAAACTGCTGTTATCGCCTGGGTAAAACAGGCAGTAGTTGCGGGCTGTCTGGCTGCTTGTATAAGTTCCTGTGCCGGTTCGGCCCCGGCTTTTGGGGAGCGCGGTTATACCGAGGAGGGAAAGGCCTCCTATTATGCCCGCAAGTTCCAGGGGCGCGACATGGCAAATGGCCAGCCATACCGCCGGGGGAAAATGACTGCGGCGCACCGCACCCTGCCCTTAGGAACCAAAGTAAAGGTGACCAACGTTCGGACAAACAAGAGCGTGAAGGTAAAAATAACAGACAGAGGCCCCTTTGTGAAAGGGCGTATCATCGATTTGTCAGAAAAGGCGGCGAGGCGGCTGGACTTTATAAAAGCAGGCGTGATACCAGTTGAGATGAAAGTAATTCAGCCTGCTAAAGGAAAATAGGATATCCTGAGTATCAAAAGTTGTATAGGTCTGCTTATCAGGAGAATATGCTTACTATAGCAAAAGTGGTGTTCTCTAAATTATCCTACTGAATTATTGTTGCTTATAAATTTAATATTTACTTTTGGGCATGAAAAATCTGTGGCAGCAAATGCGCGAATACTTACCAATGGCAGCTATACTGCTGTTGTGTATGATAATTGTGCCTACTGTCCAGGCAAGCACAAACAATAACGGTGGTAGCACTGCTGCTACACAGCAGGTTAGCACTTCTTCTGCCGTTTCTGATGATACTGCCCCTTCCAAAGCAAAGGAGAAAGTAAGCACCAAGCCTCGTGAAAAATCGATACTGGATACAGAGGTGCTGGAAAGCCCGATGGCCTACTTCAAAAACGCCTTCTCTTCAGACGAAGATGATTCAGATGCAGAGGCAAGCTCCGATGCCATTACCATTGCCTTGAAAGCACTAGTGGCAACACTGCTTTCCACTATCATGTAATTTTTACTCCCGGCGGAGATTTGTTCCCGATAATTAGCCCTGTGCACCTTCGTTGCGACTGGCTTTAAAGCCCTGCCTGCCCCGCAAAATATCAAAGAAAAGTTTAAAGTCTGATGCTAAGCTGTAAAACGGGTACCTGAACGTTGCCGGCTTATTGCGTTCAAAAAAGAAATGGCCCACCCACGCAAAGCCATAGCCAATAACAGGTATAAGTAACAGCCACTTAAATTCACCCAAAGCAACAGCCGCTATAGCCACCATCAATAATAAACCGGTACCGGTAAAGTGTAACACGCGGCTGGTCGTGTGCTGGTGCTCTGACAGGTAATAAGGGTAAAACTCCTTTAAGGAAGTGTAGCGTTTTGAAGGGGCAGGCTGCGGCATGGCTGTCTGTTTCTGTTGCTCTTAAGGAAGATACTGAAAATGCCACTTCTGCTCAAAAAAGATTCTGGTAAAATAATGCATTGCTGTGTAAACAATCACAAGCCGGGCCGGTTCTTATTAGAGCAGAGCTTAAAAGTTGTATCTTAAAGTTTTGTTGTTTGTTTAAGGTGTGTTCGGCCGGAGGCTTCCCCCTCTGGTCTTTCCTTTTTCCGGCATTCTGGCCGTAGCGGCTGGTGCCTCAGTTAGTCTTCTTCAGGGGCGTCTTCTGTTATGCTCCTCAGGTGTCGGTACAGGGCTCCAAGCATAAGGATAAGTGAATTATACTTTTTATCTTTACTTATACATCTCGGCTAGGGAAGTAAACCCTGCTGCCCTTATAAAACAAACTTAACAAACACATGAAATGCATCTCACTCCTTGGCTCTCTTCTCCTGTTATCGTCTGTAGTAATGGCGCAGCAGGCCTACACTGTTTCCCTTGACCTTAAGAATGTTCTGAACGACAAGGTGAAGGTGGTGGTGAATACGCCAGAGGTAAAAGAGGACAGGATTACGTACATTATCCCAAGCGTGATTCCGGGTTCTTATTCCCAGAAGGACTATGGCCGTTTCATCAGTAAGTTTAAAGCTTACGACGCTAAAGGAAAAAAGCTCAAAACCACGCAGCAGGGAAAGAACCTCTTCGTAATTGAGAAGGCAAAAAAACTGGCCCGCCTCGAGTACCTTGTGGATGATACCTGGGATGTGGAGAAAGACGATAATTATATCTTTCAGCCGGGTGGTACCAACATTGAGGCTAACAGTAACTTCGTCATCAACCACTTCGGATTCTACGGCTACCTGGAGGGGTACAAAATGCTTCCTTATATGCTGCAGATTCAGAAACCGGAACACCTGCTGGCAGCTACCTCGCTGCCTGTCACGCACCAGTCGCCGGAGCAGGATGTAGTACAGGCGACCGACTTTGTGCGCCTGGCCGATGCCCCCATTATGTACAGCCGCCCCGATACCGCCAGCTTCCGCACCGGCAACACCACGGTTTCAGTAGCCGTGCACTCCGAGACAGGCATGGTGCAGGCCGATACAATCCGGGAGATGATAAAGCCGCTGGCTACAGCGCTTACTAACTTCTTCGGCGGCATGCCTGTGGACCACTACCAGTTCATCATGTACTTCCCGAAGATGGGGCAGTCTGCAGTTACCCGGTATGGTGGCTTCGGCGCTTTAGAGCACTCTTACAGTTCTATGTACTTCCTGCCCGAGCAAACCGGCGATGATTTGAAAAGCATGGTACTGGACGTCGCCTCGCACGAGTTTCTGCACATCCTCACGCCGCTGAACATACACAGCGAGGAAATTGAGTATTTTGACTTTAAAGATCCGAAGTTGTCGCAGCACCTGTGGTTGTATGAGGGAGTGACAGAGTACTTCTCGCACCTGGTGCAGCTGCAGGAAGGGCTAAAATCGTACGAGGCGTTCCAGGAAGAGATGATGGAGAAAATGCGCCGTGGCAGTGAGTACAAAGGTGTGTCCTTCACCGAAATGAGCCGCCGTATTATCGAGCCCGAATACCAGGAGATGTACAGCAATGTGTATCAGAAAGGGGCACTGATTGGTTTCCTGCTCGACATCCGGCTGAAAGAGCTGAGCAACGGGCAGATGGGTCTGCGCGAACTGATGCTGAACCTGTCGAAGCAATATGGTCCTAACAAGCCCTTTAAAGATGATGCGCTTATTGATGTGATCGTGGCGAATACCTATCCTGAAATCCGCCAGTTCTTTGAGGACTATGTCATAGGCAATAAGCCGCTGCCCTACCGGGAGTATTACAACAAGATTGGCTGGGCCTATGCAGACCAGAAGGAGGGCACGAAGCTTACCTTCGGGGAGTTCCGGCTGGGCTACGAAAAGGACAAGAAGTTTTTCTGGATAGCAGAGCCAATGGATAACAGGTTTGGCCTAGAAAAATATGACATTCTGTATGCAATAAATGGCGAGCCTCTGACAGAGGAAAACATTTACCAGCTGATAAAACCGCTGATTGAGGTGGAGGGTAAGGATGCTGTGGAGCTAGCCTATCTAAGGCAGAACGAACTACACAAAAAGACTTTTACCCCGGTAGAAGAGCGTGTGGAGCTGAAGTTTGTAGTAGAAGATAACCCGGAAGCCCTTCCAGCGCAACAGCAACTGCGCCAGCACCTGTTGCTGAAAGCGCCTCAGGATTTATAGGTGTTTAGCCTTAGCCTGTAAATCTTGATCTGAATCAAGGAATCGAATAGGTGTGCCACTTAATTTTGCTCTACAACATAAAACGATACACATTATGAGCACTTTAAAGCAGTTGAGCCAGGTTACACGCAGCCTCTCCCAAACCGTTTCTACTGAGTTCGCGCCGCTGGACCTGGGCGCCCTCAGCTTTAAAACTGCCCCCGATCGCTGGAGCATACTGGAGTGCCTGGAGCACCTGAACCGCTACAGCCGTTACTACAACCCTGCCTTCGCCAAAGCCATTGCCAACAACGCTGATAGTGCCTCTATACAACATATCAGTTACAGCTGGTTCGGCAGATATTCGCTGGAGATGGTGCGGCCCCAGAACCTGAAGAAGCATAAGACGGTGAAGCACATGAACCCCAGCAATAGTAACCTGGGCCGTGCCACAGTAGAGGAGTTCTTAGAGCACCAGGCAGAGTTGCTGAGCCTGTTGAAACGTGCCGGGAAAGCAAATATAAATAAGAAAGCCGTTCCGGTAGAGTTCTTTAAGCTGCTGAGGCTGCGCATTGGCGAGGCGCTGGAGTTTGTCGTGCTGCACGAGGAGCGCCATGTGCAGCAGGCCCTGCGCGTAAAGGCGCAACTTACAAGGCAGGCAGCAGCATAGGGCATTTTTTATTTGTCAGTTGTTATTTAACACTAAGCTGAACCGCGTCAGCTTTTTAGTCCATTAGCAGCCTATAGCACTAGGGGGCGGCCTGTAAGTATACTCTAAACAGGTCACCTCCCAGGGCTGTTTCGTTATGGCATTTCATTCATGATTTAACTCCTTTTGCTGCCGTGCTTTGTCTCCTCTATACCTGTTCCCGTATAAATTCGCTTTCTTGCGACGTTTTTGTCTGTTGTGCAGGCAGGATGAAGCAGTTAGTTATGAAGAAATGCGTGATCGGGTAATACAGTATACTTTCTTTTTTCTGGGTTTAGTTTTATTTGGCTTAGGCAATGCCATTGCTGTTAAGGTAAAGTACCTTGGGCTTCACCCTTGGGAGGTGCTGAATGTGGCACTTTTCCAGAAGTTTGGCCTCACAATTGGGGCGTGGAGCGTTATCGTAGGCCTGCTGGTGGTGGTGGTGTCGTGGTTCATGAACAAGAAGTACATCAACGTTGGCACCTTCCTGAACGCCTTGCTCATTGGTCCCATCATGGACTTCTTCCTGTGGGTAGGTATTCTGCCGGATGCCTCCCACACGCCCTGGGATTATCTGCAACTGGCATGCTCCATTATTATTGTAGGTATCGGCGCGGGTTTATATGTGGCCGGAGGCATCGGTGCAGGTCCCCGCGATGGCTTTATGCTTTCTATTGCTGAAAGAACAAAGCTGTCGGTGAGCCGAGCCCGCATTGTGGTGGAGTGCATTGTGCTGGGCATCGGCTGGCTTATGGGCGGACCGGTGTTTGTGGTTACGTTCTTCTATACCTTCATCATCAGCCCAATCTTCCAGGTTACGCTGCGGTTCTTCCAGAACCTGCGCGCCTCCCTCACTGATGAGGGAACAAAGGCAGAAGCGGAGAACTTAAAAGCATAAAAAACATATAACCCATAGGTGAGGCGCTTGTGTGAGCGCTGGATTTAGGTAAGGCACAAACATCCCGGAATGACGAAAGAAGCAGAAAGGTTTTGCATTACATCTATGCTAAAGCCGGACGACAACCTCTTCCTTTTCGCCGGTGTGCGGCTCTACCTGAAATAGCTGATGACTGTTGGTGCTGGTTACCCACAACTGCCCGTTCAGAAAAAGAACGTCATTTGGCTCGCTGAGGCCATCTGTAACTGTGTGCACCCGCAGCCTGCTCATGTTCAGCATTTTGACTTTGCCATTGTAGGTGTCGGCAATGTAGACGTTGCTGTCAACAATCTCCAGCCCTACGCAATGCTGAAGCAGTGCATCGTCCACGTGCCCGTCCACATCGCCAAAATCAAAAAGGCCTTTGCCCAGCGGCGTCAGCACCATACCGGTATTAATGTTCACCGTCCGGATAGCACTGGCCTCGGCATCGGCTACATACAGCACAGGACCGTTGTTGGCTAGTCCGCTGGGTTGGTTAAAAGCCGCCTCTAACAGATAACCGTCTGCAAGGGCTTCGTGGCCGTTGCCGGCAAAGCGGTACACCTTTTCAGTGTTCAGGTCCATGCGCAGAATCTGGTGGTTGCCGGCATTGGCAATGTAGAGGTTGTTTTCCCATAGCAGCAGGTCCCAGGGGCTGTTTGGGTTCACAGGTACATCTGCCTGATCCTCCATAAAGTAGTAGTCCAGTTCGCCTGTGCCGGCGGCCGTGCTGACGTGGCGCTGTTCTAAGTCTACTTTCCGGATGGCGTTGTTCTTGGCATCGGCCACATACAGGAGGTGGCCGTGCAGCGCCATGCCGTGGGGCTCGTAAAAAGATGCCTCTGCATAACTGCCGTTGTCGAAGCCCTGCCTGCCGCTGCCGATTACTTCCAGCACCTGCCCCTCCTGGTTCAGCTTCAGGATGCGGTGGTGGCCGCTGTCAGAAAGATAGATGTTGCCCTCGCTGTCGCTGATGAGTTTGGACGGGAATGACAGCACCGTCTCCTCCTTTGGCTGTTCTGGCTGAAAGTTGATTGGCTCCCGGTTTAGTTGATCTTTAAACTCCTCTAGCAGCCGCTGGATGTAGGGCTGCACTGTCTGGTATACACCCTCGCCGGCATGCTGGCCTATTACCTTCCCGTTTGGGTCGATGAGCACGGTAGTTGGCCACGCCCGTATGCCATATTCGTTCCATAGCTTGTAATTTGCATCGTTGACAACGGGGTGCTCTATGCCGAATTTTTGGGCGGCCTGCTGAATAGTCTCGCCCTGCTTCTCGGCGTCGAACTTGGCAGAGTGTACGCCCACTACCACCAGCACATCCGCATACTCCTCCTCCAGTCGCTTCAGGTCTGGTATAATGTGCTGGCAGTTAATGCAACCGAAGGTCCAGAAGTCAAGAAGCACAACCTTGCCTCTGAAGTCTTTAATAGACCAGTTACGGTTGGTGTTGAGCCAGCCATATTCTGTTTGTATCTCTGGTGCGTTAACACGTCCGGTTAGCATATGTATGTTTCTTTTACCTTTCCTGGTTAGTACGGGAAGTTGTGGCGCTGTGGCTAGCTTTACAGGGGGCATAAAAAAGGCCTGCTCTTTAAGCAGGCCCTTCTGAAAATCTGGAAATGTGGTGCCGTTACCGGCAGCTACAACATCTTTGCAATTAGAATATAGCCGGAGTAAAGGGCTTGCGTGAGAAAACAGTTGCTTCGTCTACATCTTTCAGGCGGCATATAAAGCGGGTCATGCGCTCTACACCAAAGCCACCACCGGCAGACTTAGGGAGACCACCTTCTTTTGCCACCTCTAAATAATGCCTGAAAATGTTTTCGTCTGTACCAACTTCCTCCATGCGCTTCCGGATTTGGTCGTATTCGTTTTCGCGCTCTGCTCCGGATAAGCCTTCTCCGTAACCTTCCGGCCAAATCACATCATAGTTCAGGTAGGTTCCCGGTTTTTTGGGGTCTTCTTTGTCGTAGAACTCGCGGCGGTGGTTCAGCAGCCAGAAAGGAGCAGTGGCCTCTTTAGATTTCAGGTGCTCATACTCCGGCCCCATGCTGGCCTCAAGCTTTTCAGTGCGGTACACAGGCCATTTCTCATACTGGGGCAGCAGTTCACCGCGAAGCTCCATCAGCACCTCGGGTATTTCGCTGTTCAGGCGGGCAAAGATAAAATTTACCAGCTCCTCCATAAATTCCATCACATAGAAGCGATCCTTGCCTTTGAACTCGAAATCAACCTGCGTGAACTCGAACAGGTGGCGACCCGTATCGGCACGGTCGGCAAATTCGAGGCGCACGTTAGGCGAAACTATATACAGGCTGCTTAATTCTGAATTCAGTAAAGCCAGCTGTTTATGAAAGATCATTGATTTGGTCAGGCTCCAGTGTTGCCCGGCATATTGAATGGTGGCATCTACCACACCATGGTTCAGCGGATCAGTAATAGGGGAGAGCATGAGCGGCATAAGCTGCGTAAGGCCTTTTTTAAACATGAACTCATGCGTAGCGCGAATAATGCCCTGCTGCACCTGCAAAATCTTGGGCAGCGCAGTACGGTTTAGGTGGCTCAGGGTAGCATTCAGTGCTGTTGGGGTTCCTATTGTTTGTTGCTCCATTATTTTGCTAATTTGTTAAGATCTTCCAAAAATATACCTAACAAATATAACCATGCTTCGCATTAATTATAAACACGATAAATATATTTTTCAGAAATTAATATATCTCTATGAAATAGATGTTATATTTGAGACATTGTTAAAAACAGCAAGTATAGGAGCTTATGAATTATGAAATCGATAATCTGGATAAGCAGATTTTGAGGCTGCTGATGCAGGATGTAACTCGTGCTTATACTGACATCGCCAAAGAGTTAGGCGTTTCGGGTGGTACCATACACGTGAGAATGAAGAAGTTGAACGAGATGGGCGTGGTAAAAGGAGCACAACTGTTAGTTAACCCATCGGCGGTAGGTTTTGACATCTGTGCCTTCATCGGGGTGTTCCTGGAAAAAGGCTCGGAGTATAAGGATGCCGTGGAGCAGCTAAAAGCAATACCGGAAGTGGTGGAACTGCACTATACCACCGGAACTTACAGCATGTTCGCCAAACTTATCTGCCGCGATACCAAGCACCTGCGCGAAGTGCTGAACGAAAAGCTGCAGGCTGTAGAAGGAGTTCAGCGTACAGAAACACTTATTTCGCTGGAGGAAAGCATTAGCCGGCAGATACTCCTATAAGCAAACCACCATACAGAAAAGCCGCTGCAACCATACTGCAGCGGCTTTTCTGTGTGATAACCTGCAGTCTCTCCTTTAACAGGCCGGCACGTTCTGTTGCAGAGGCCTTATCACTCCAATCCACTTAGGTCCCCCCTTGCTAGCTGGCAGCACAACTGGCGCAGGGCGAATAGCAGCAGGAAGTTTTTCTTTCCAAGATGGCTACCTCGGTTCTAGGATCGAGCCTCCCCCTTGCGTTGATGTTGGCGTCCTGCAGCTTTATCTAAAGTTGCCCTGCACAAAGCTTTACTGCGGGCAGCCAAATATTATAGAGGAAGATACTTGTATTTGATGACATATTTCCCTTATATTTATAAATGTAATTTAGACATTTAAAATAATAGTACAGAACACCTCCTCATTATGAATTACTTAAAAACAAGATTGAGCATGAAAAAGACAATAGCTGCTCTCCTGATGCTTGTGTGCGGCTTCTCTGCTTATGCGCAGAATACCGGCGAACTGCAGGTGCCAGCTAAACCGGACAGGGTGATAAGCCGCCATATCTACGGGCACTTTGCAGAGCATTTGGGGCGTTCCATTTACGGAGGCTTTTATGTAGGCGAAGGCAATACCAAAATACCTAACACCAATGGTGTGCGGAACGATGTGGTGGAAGCGCTGAAGCGACTGAACATACCGAACCTGCGCTGGCCCGGCGGCTGCTTTGCCGACACCTATCACTGGAAGCACGGCATCGGGCCGAAAGATCAGCGCCCTACTATTGTGAATGCCTGGTGGGGAGGTGTAACAGAGGATAACAGCTTTGGTGCGCACGACTTCCTGAACATGTGCGAGTTGCTGGGGACAGAGCCATACCTGGCAGGTAACATGGCAACAGGTACTGTGCAGGAACTGGCTGACTGGGTGCAGTATGTGAACTTTGCCGGTAAGAGCCCTATGTCGGACCTGCGCCGCCAGAACGGACGTGATGAGCCATGGAACGTGAAGTACTGGGGTATTGGTAACGAAGCCTGGGGTTGTGGTGGTAACATGGCACCGGAGTACTATGCCAACGAGTACCGCAAATATGCGACTTTCTTAGCTGACTGGAATAACTCAGGCGGTCTGTTCCGCATTGCGTCCGGTGCCAACTCAGCTGATTACAACTGGACAGAAGTGCTGATGAAGAACATCCCTAAAAACCTGATTGAAGGGGTAGCGCTGCACCACTATTCTGTTATTGACTGGGCCGCAAAAGGACCTTCCACTACCTTCAACGAGGAGCAGTACTTCAAAACGATGAAGAGTGCCTTGTTTATGGAAGAACTGATCCAGAAGCATACTGCTATCATGGATAAGTATGACCCGGAGAACAAAGTAGCGCTTGTAGTGGACGAGTGGGGTGGTTGGTATGAGGTGGAGCCAGGCACGAACCCTGGTTTCCTGTATCAGCAGAACACCATGCGTGATGCCATGATTGCCGGTGCAACCCTGAACATCTTCAACAATTACAGCAACCGTGTGAAGATGGCAAACCTGGCACAGTCTATCAATGTGCTGCAGGCTGTTATCCTGACGGATGAGGAAAAGATGATCCTGACGCCTACATACCATGTGATGGAGATGTACAAGGTGCACCAGGATGCTACCTGGCTGCCGCTGACAATCAAAAGTGACAGTTATGTAGTAGGTAACGAAAAGCTGCCTGCTGTTTCCGGTTCGGCCTCAAGAGATAAGAACGGCGCAACGCATATTTCGCTTGTAAACATCGATTCCAAAAAAGCGCAGGAGGTTTCTATCAACATCGACGGTGCAAAGTATAAGAATGTAACAGGCCGTGTGCTGACATCAAAGAAGCTGCAGGATTACAACTCTTTCGATAAGCCGAATGTTATCAAGCCTGAGAACTTCAAAGGTGCCAGATTGAGAAACAACAACCTGAATGTAAAGATACCGCCATTCTCTGTTGTGGTGCTGGAGCTAAAGTAAGTTGAGCCGTAAGGCAGCTACAATCAGATAAAGCAAATGAACTTTTTTCAGAAGATTGCCAGTGTAGCAAGCCCTTTGGCGGTGGCAGCAGCATTGTTTGCTGCTGCCCCGGCATCGGCAGGCGCATATTCCTCTCCTGCGGATACTACTTTCAAGGCGCAGGGGAACCCGATTATTACACACAAGTATACGGCCGACCCGGCTGCCCTTGTGCATGATGGCAAAGTGTATCTATATGCCGGCCACGATGAAGCGCCAAACGACTTCCATTTTTACAGAATGAATGAGTGGCTGGTGTTTTCATCACCGGACATGGTTAACTGGACAGAGCACCCGGTACCTTTAAAGCCGTCTGACTTTAAGTGGGCAAAAGGTGATGCCTGGGCGGCAGAGGTTATTGAAAAGAATGGCAAGTTCTATTGGTATGTAACTGTTACGCACGACGACTCCAAACCAGGCAAGGCCATAGGTGTAGCTGTTGCCGATAGCCCGATTGGTCCGTTCAAAGATGCGAGAGGTTCAGCACTCATCACCAATGACATGACCACCGGCACCCCTATTGACTGGGATGACATTGACCCTACTGTGTTCATTGATGATGACGGACAGGCTTATTTGTTCTGGGGAAATACCAAAGCTTATTATGCGAAGCTAAAGGATAGCATGGTAGAACTGGATGGCCCGATTAAAACCATTGACAACCTGCCTCACTTTACTGAAGCCCCTTATGTGCACAAGCGTGATGGGAACTACTATCTCTCCTATGCATACCAGTTCCCTGAAAAAACTGCCTATGCCATGAGCAAAAGTATAGAGGGCCCGTGGGAGTATAAAGGCATCCTGAACGAACTGGCAGGTAATTCCAATACCAACCACCAGGCTATCATCGATTTCAAGGGTAAAACCTACTTCATTTATCATACCGGTGGCATCCAGCCGCACGGGGGTAGTTTCCGCCGCTCTGTTGCCATTGATGAGCTGTTTTACAATCCGGATGGAACAATGAAGCGCGTTATCATGACAACGGAAGGTGTGCAGCCTGCAAAAGAAGGAGCAAAGCCCGCTGGCAAAGCTAAAAAGAAGAAAAGCAAATAAAGCTTTTTCAGGCAGTGGCCCTCTAAGTTTAAACAAAAGTAATATTTTGTAGTATATATAGTGGTTAAAAAGCAGGCAAGCGAATGATTGATTGCCTGCTTTTTTTTCACTGTATTTAATAAATGTAAAAAATACATTAATACTAGCCGGAGCTACTGCATTTCAGTATATAAAAGAAATGCTTTTGGAGTAAAGTACATCGTTATGAATAAAGAGCGAAAGAGTTTTGTTGCAGTAGCTACTGCCTATCTGTTGAGCCTGAGTATGTTGTCCTGCTCAAAAGAGAAGGACACCCCGGCACCAGGCACAGGTACAACTCCCCCGGTAACGAATGTGCCGGATTTTGATATAGACCAGCTAAACGACACATACGCCAATATTGCGCCCTACGAATTCCGCTACAGGTGGGGCCCTTACAATACACATGATCCCTCCATCATAAAGGCGGGGGAATACTATTACAGCTACAGCACAGATGCTGCGTATGGCATAGAGGCCCCGGCGGGTATACAGGTCCGAAGATCAAAGGACCTGATAGACTGGCAATTTGTGGGGCTGGCTTTTGATGGCTTGCCTAAAAAAGGGCGTGAATTCATCACCCAGCGCGGAGGTACCCCTTTTAACTCTTTGTGGGCGCCTTACATCATGAAGGTCGGCAATGAATATCGGCTCTATTACTCCTTGTCCTCACCCACACCCCGTTTAAGCGTTATTGGGCTGGCTACATCCTCCAGTCCGGAGGGGCCCTGGGTGGAGAGGGACCTGGTGGTTACTTCTGTTAATAACAACACCGGGCAAACCAATGCCATAGACCCTGCAGTAGTTGTGGATAAGGCCGGAGAGCACTGGTTTTATTATGGTTCGGCCTGGGACGGCATTTACGTGCTGAAACTGAACCCTGCTACAGGCCTGGCCGCAACAGCCGGCGACAAAGGCAGGAGGATTGCACAGAGAGGTTCTACCGGTAACTCTATCAATGGTAACATAGAAGGGCCTGAGGTTATCTATAACCAGGAGCTGGACAAGTACTTTCTCTTTATATCCTACGACTGGCTGGAGACAAAATACAATGTGCGTGTTGGCCGCAGCGATTCTCCGGAGGGGCCTTTTTATGATTTCAACGGAAAGGATCTGAATGAGGAAGAAGACAACCTGCCAATGATCCTGGCGCCTTACCAGTTTATGGGCCACAGCGGCTGGCAGGGTACCTCGCATCCTGCCGTGTTCAAGGCAGATGATGGCCAGTACTATATGGCGCACCAGGGCCGGCCGGGAGAAAACAAATACTTTATGGTGCTGCACGTGCGCAAAATACACTGGACAGAAGATGGCTGGCCTGTGGTGTCTCCGCAACGCTATGCAGGTGTGGAGCAATCAGCAGTAACTGCCGGTGAGTTAGCAGGAAACTGGGAGCGCATTGTGTTTAACTACAGCATTGTACCGGGTTATGCCAATGAGCAGATTACCCCGGATTTTCAGGTAGCCACCGCTTTGCAAATAAACGCAGACGGTACGCTCAATGCCGACCCATTCAGCACCTGGACCTATCAGGCACCTTGGCTGGAACTGAGGTGGAGCAACGGCCGCACAGAGAAAGTACATGTGGAACGAGGAAGAGACTGGGAAAATAAAAAAGCCAGCACTATACTCTTCACAGGATTGAACAACCAGGGCACTGCCATCTGGGGGAAGAAGCTTTAGACAGTACATGAGCAAGGCGCTTCATAGCACTTTGCTCATGTACTGTCTTTAAATCTTGAGTTATATCAAAAAACTAAAACCAAAGGAATGTTTCATAGTCTGAAGAAGACAGGTGTGCTTGGTCTGGTGCTACTGCTGTTCTTATGGCTGGCAGCTATGCCTTTTGCCCTTGCTCAGAAACATAAGGACAAAAAAATACCTGTGCACGACCCGGTTATGATCAAACAGGGCGATACATACTATCTTTTCGCCACGGGCAGGGGGGTAGCAGTATGGTCTTCAAAAGACATGAAGAACTGGGAGAGAGAAAAGCCTGTTTTTGACGAAGCACCAAAATGGGTTGAGAGCGTGGTGCCGGATTTCAAGAACCACATATGGGCGCCAGACATAGCGTACCACAACGGGCAATACTATCTCTATTACTCTGTGTCCGCCTTTGGTAAAAACACTTCTGCCATTGGTGTGGCGACAAATAAAACACTAAACTCCGATGATCCCAATTACCAATGGGTGGATCAGGGGATAGTCGTGCAGTCGGTGCCGGGTCGCGATATGTGGAATGCCATCGACCCTAACCTGATTATCGATGAGCAGGGGCAGCCATGGCTTTCCTTCGGTTCTTTCTGGGAAGGTTTGAAGTTAGTGAAGCTGAAGAAAGACCTTCTTTCTGTCGCAGAAAACCCGCAGGAGTGGCACACAATTGTAAAGCGAAACCGCATTGACACATTGGATGTAAGAAGCGCGGGCAATGCTGCGGTGGAGGCCCCGTTCATCTTCCGGAAAGGCAACCACTACTATCTTTTTGCCTCTTTTGATTACTGCTGTCGCGGGCCTAAAAGCACTTATAAAATGGCTGTAGGGCGATCTGAAAAAGTGACAGGGCCTTATGTAGACAGGGAAGGGAAAAAGATGACGCAAGGGGGCGGCAGTTTGCTGCTGGAAGGCGATGAGAACTGGCACGGCGTCGGGCATAACTCTGTTTATAATTTCGATGGCCAGGACTACCTGGTCTTTCATGCCTATGATGCAGCAGACGAGGGCAGGTCAAAACTAAGGATAGAAAAGTTGCGCTGGGACAAGAACGGATGGCCTGTGGTAGCCGGGAAGAAAGCCGGAGGAAAAAGGAAAAAGTAAGTTATTACTCTTCCGAAGGTACAATAAAACAAAAGCATCGTATAACAAAATAGTTATAAAATAAATAAGGTTCATTATTTGAAACAAGGGAAACTAGTGGGCTGAATCGGCTGATTTTCTATTAAAAATTTTTTAATCGTCAAAAAGACGCTTAAATTTGAGTAGTCACTCACAAGCTTTGCCTGAAACATCTGGTTTGCTTGATATAGAACCTTCTTACAGTAAGTAAAGTTGGATGCATCTGCCGCTGTGAATTTAGTGATTGATGCAAGGCTGTACAGGCAGTGTCGCCTCTTTGTGGGCTTCTGTTGCTTGTTAAAGACCCCCGGTACTATTCCGTTTGGTAGAATAGATAGACCCATTACCGCACTAAAAAAATTGTTTCATCTAACACCTATAGAAGCAGGCAAAGAGAATTAAACAAGTAAAGAAATAAGCCAGCCATTCAGATGGCTAAGATGAAATAAGTTTTGAATACTAAACGACTCACAAATTAAAACTACATGATGAAACCTTTCCGCAAATTTCCGCTACTGATGCCAGTAGTACTGTGTGCCGGGCTGCAGCTACCTGCCCACGCGCAGGCGCTCACGGCAATGTCAGGAACGTTGCCTGGCATGAACCTGGCTTCTGAAAAGACAAGCAAGGATACAAATCTGAATTTTTCTGCCGCTCAGGATGAGCGCACAGTATTGGCTGTTAGATCTGCTGTTAAATCAAACAGAGCAGTGGCTATCACGGTGTCAGGCAGAGTAACAGGCGAAGACGGCACAGGTTTGCCTGGAGTAAGTGTTGCCCTGAAGGGAACATCTGTAGGCGCTATCACAGATGTAGAGGGCCGCTATACCCTGACTGTGCCGGATGGCCAGGAAAATGGCACCCTTGTGTTCTCTTATATCGGTTACACCACACAGGAAGTGCCGGTAAACAACAGAAGCACCATCAATGTACAGTTAGCACCTGATGTAAGAGCCCTTGAAGAGGTGGTGGTAATCGGTTACCAGACCATTCAAAAGAAGGACCTGACAGGTGCAGCCTCTGTGGTAAGTCCGGAAGCAGCTAATAGGGTTACGGCCGCTACCGTAACGGAGTCTATCCAAGGCTTGGCGCCTGGGGTAACAGTACGTAACTCGGGCCGTCCGGGAGCAGGTGCAGCCGTAGATATCCGCGGTGTGGCCAGCTTTACGAACACAAACCCCCTATATGTGATTGACGGTATGATCGCCGATGCGACCCCTACCCTCAACCCGAATGATGTGGAGTCCATCCAGATTCTGAAAGATGCTTCTGCAGCGGCTATCTATGGCTCAAGAGCCGGTAACGGTGTAATCATCATTACAACCAAAAGAGGAAAGGAAGGACCTGCAAAAATTGGCGTATCTGTAAAACATGGTGTACAGCAACTGCCTAGGCTGTGGGACGTGATGAACTCAGAACAGTTTGCAGCTACACAAAGGCTACAGTACGAAAATTCCGGCGCTACACCTCCGGCAAGTGTTTCACTTACTCCACCTCCTGCTACTGGTCCTAACAGCGTAAGACACTGGACCGTGACAGATACAGACTGGCAGGATGAGGCAACACAACTGGGAACTTTGGCCGATTACAACGTTACCTTATCTGGTGGCTCAGAGGCCGGTAGTTATCTTATTTCCGGCTCGTATTTCACAAATGAAGGCGTTGTGGTTGGTAATACCTTTGACCGTGCCAGCCTTCGTATAAACACACAGGGGAAAAAAGGCAGAGTAACTTTTGGCGAGAACCTGGTGTTAACGCACTCCTGGGAAGAGCGGCCTTTGCTGGTTAACCCTTTCTATGACATGCCACAGTTACTTCCTGTTATCCCGGTGAGAGACCCTGCTTTGGTGGGTCCGGGCAATCCGGGAGGCTGGGGACTAGGTGACCAGACGGCAGCTCCTATTTATGCCTGGAACTACCTTGCCATGACAGAGTTATTCAACACCACGCACAGGTACTCCAGAGTAGTAGGTAATGCTTTTGCTGATGTGAAGATAACAGACTGGTTGAGCTACCGCTTTAATGCGGGTATAGATGCAGGTTTTGACTTCCACCAGAACGTTCGAACTGAAGGAAGCTGGGTACTGGCTCAGCCCTATGAACCGACGCACGTGTACCAGGATCGGCAGAATTTTCATTCCTTACTGTTTGAAAACACGCTTAATTTTAACAAGGATTTTGGGCGCCACAGCATCAATGGTGTGATAGGATACACCCAGCAGTGGAACCAAAGAGAGCGAATGGAAGCCAGACGCAACGACCTTGTAAACTTTGGTGGTAACCTCTTTACCACGATTAGCTCTGCTATTGGTGAACAGTCTTCAGAGGGTAGCATACCAGTTGATTATCGAATTAATGGAACGCTGGGTAGGATTAACTACACCTTCGATGATAAATACCTTTTAACACTGACTGGTCGTTATGACCAGGATTCCCGCTTTGGTGCGAACTACCGCAATGCCTTCTTCCCTTCTATAGCCCTGGGCTGGAGAATAAGTGAGGAAGACTTCATGAATGTTGATTGGTTGTCAGACCTGAAACTTCGCGCTTCTTACGGCCAGTTGGGTATTGTTACTGTTGGTTCCTGGGATAACATCGGGGTGATCAACAATAACCCTAGAGTTGTTTTCGGTCCCAACAACGATATCATCGCTGTTGGTGCGTACCAGGCTCGCCTGGTTAACCCTGACCTCCGCTGGGAAACCAGAACGTCAAGGAACATCGGTTTTGATGCATCCTTCTTCAATAATAAATTTCTCTTAACAGCTGAATACTACCACTCTTTGTCTGAAGATGTGCTGGTTGCGCTTGAGATACCTTTCTATACCGGTAACCTGGGTGGTGCTCCTTTTGTGAATGCGGCTTCTATCAGCAACCGTGGACTGGAAATGTCTGCCACGTACCGCAGCATGGAGAACGCCTTCAAGTGGGACGTATCGGCTAACTTTACTACCATCAAAAACAGAGTAGAGGATGTTGGTAACCAGGGAGAAGGAATAGATTATCTTCAGGTTGGAGCAACACGCTCTCAGATAGGCCGTGGTATTGGTGAGTGGTATGTAGTGCGTACAAACGGTATCTTCCAGAGCGAGGAAGAGGTGCTGAACCACACGAATTCAGCTGGTGAGGTTATTCAGCCTTTCTCTAAGCCGGGGGATATCCGGTTTGTGGACCTGAATGATGATGGCCAGATAAATGACGATGACCGGGATTTTGTTGGCTCGCCATGGCCTACGCTGCAAACGGGTGCCCAGTTTAATGCCTCTTACGGCGGCTTTACCTTTAACCTGCAGTTAGTGGGAGTGTTCGGGCAAACTGTGTTTAACGACGTGAGAAGAATCCTTGACTCTTATGTGAATACTAACTTCCGCAGCGACATCAGCCCTTGGACACCGACAAATACCAATACCTCTGACCCAAGGCTAGCCCGAAATACGGAGCTGGGTGTGATATTGAATAACCGTTATGCGAGCGACCGCTGGTTAGAAAATGCTTCTTACGTGCGGGTTCGTAACTTAGAAATTGGTTACAATCTGCCAGCAACGTTCCTGAGCCGCATTCACACCAACAATGCCCGTGTGTTCATCAGCGGACAGAACCTGCTGACATTTACAGGATACTCAGGTCTTGACCCGGACGTAACCGGTGCCGGCCTTTTACAAAGAGGCCTGGATGCAGGAAACTGGCCAGCAAGCCGTGTGTACTCGCTTGGCCTGAATTTTGAGTTTTAATACTTATTTAAGAGAAGAATTTCTTTATGAAAAAGATACTATATTTTGCGCTCGCAGCCGGACTGTCACTGTCCAGTTGTGAGAATGACCTGGACATCATAAATCCAAATGCGCCTACCAACAGCGTCTTCTGGCAAAATGCCACGGATGCACAGCAGGGGGTAAACGCCATTTACAGTACATTGCACAGAGGACCTATCGTGCTGTGGCAGTGGTTTTACTACACCGTGCGCTCCGACGAAGCCTTTAGCCGAAGCCCAAGAGTAGATATCCCGAACAACATGGACAAGTTCCTGATAACGGACTACAACTTCGGGGAAACAAACTGGATCTACGGGGATAACTACATTGGCATTTTCCGGGCCAACCAGGTGCTGGCCAATGTGCCGGACATCGAAATGGATGAGAACCTAAAGGCGCGCCTCCTTGGAGAAGCGAAATTCCTCAGAGGCTTTTTCTACTATAACCTGGCCAGCCTATACGGAAACGTGCCGCTTATCCTGGAGCCATCTACCCCGACCCTTATGCCTGCAAATGCAACAAGAGCGGAAGTGTATGCACAGGCGGCACAGGACCTGACTGAAGCAGCAGCAGTATTGCCAACAAGCTATTCTGGTGAAAATGTAGGCCGTGTTACCAAAGGAGCCGCAAATGCTATGCTTGCAAAAGTATATATGCAGATGCGTAACTATCAGGCAGCTTTGGAGCCACTACAGTGGTTGGTAGAAGGAGAAGGAAGTAACATTTACGGTTTGATGCCTAACTACCGTGACAACTTCCTGTCTACAACAGAAAACAATATGGAGTCGGTGTTTGAGTGGCAGTTTGCCACAAACGAGTCTGAGTTTACAGACAACGACGTGGCAACACCTAACCAGAACTATGGTTCTCCGCTGGCCCAGTTTATTGCACCGGCAAACGTGGGCTTCTCCGATGCTGAAATTCACCGTTGGGTAGTAAATGAGTTTCATGAAGAGAGAACTGAGAACGGGCAAAGAGACCCTCGTTTAGCAGCTTCCTTCTTCTTCGACTCTACTGATGTGCGCGGACCAGAGTTTACTATGATTTACGGGCAGACGTTTGCACAGCGATACGGCATGAACGATGCGAGGGTGTGGGTTAGAAAATTCTCTAACGATGCGGAGCCTGGTCGTACCGGAGAGGGATTCCGTTCTGCTAATAACTACCGCTTTATCCGCTATTCGGATGTGTTGCTGATGTATGCCGAAACGCTGAACCAATTGGGCAGAACACAGGAAGCCTACCAGTATGTAGACCGTGTGAGACAAAGAGTAGGGCTTGAGCCTCTTTCAGCGGTGAGACCTGGCATGACGCAGGCGCAGTTCCATGAGCAGATTGAGCATGAAAGAGTAACCGAATTGGCCGGTGAAGGCCACCGCTGGAACGACCTGGACCGATGGGGTTACTTTGAAAGCGAGGATAAACTGCAGGAACTCATTCAGCGGGATCCGGCTTTCTCAACCTTTATGCTGGACAGGCACCGTTTATTGCCTCTTCCACAGCGGGATGTTGATATCAACCCGAACTTGATACAGAATCCAAATTACTAAGTTGAATGTTTATCTCAGGGTCCTGGGGGTTGTCTTGGCAACTTTCAGGACCTTGAGTTTTTTATATTGATGACAGTCTGCCGTTAATTAGCAGTATAACCTGTCAGCAGCATAGTTTAACTCCTCCAGCATGAAGTTCTTCAGAATAAAAGTTCTTGTACTTCTATTAGGGCACCTGGTTTTTGTCTCCTGCAAAGAGGACACAAAGAAAAACCCTATTACCCCGACTCCTGTCACGGATACACCTGAAGAGCTGCCACCGGTAGATACTTCTACACCCAACCTGACCATTACGTGGGAGGACGCCGCCGTAAAAATGTCGCATCAGGTGTACTCAGCAGAGTATGGGCGGGCACACAGGGTGAAAGGAGACACAGTACTGTTTACCTACCACTTTGGGCCACCCGCAAATGAGTGGGACAATATTGCCATCAGAAGAAGCATTGACGGTGGCAATACCTGGTCTGAGGCAGAAACAATTGTGGCAGACGATAACCCCAACTACTACGGGTTTGCCAACCCGGAATTGATTACACTACAGAACGGTGACGTAATCCTTGCCTACACCGGGCGCGGGAAACCAGATGATAACGCGCACGCCAACATTCAGATTCGTGTCAGCAAAGACCGTGGCTGGACATTTGGACCACCACAGATAGTAGCGACTGGCCGCTCCTGGGAGCCTGCCATGATACAATTGCCGGATGGTGAAATCGAACTTTTCTATTCAAGCGAGGCCCTTTGGTGGAGTGGCCCTGGCGACACAGCCGAGCAGCAGGAGATACTGATGGTGCGTTCTACAGATAACGGTGCTACCTGGTCAGCACCCATACAGGTGGCCTACACGCCAGGCATGCGCGACGGCATGGCAGTTCCCTTAGTACTGCAGGATGGCAAAGGCATTGTTTTCCCCATCGAATCTGTGAATAACACAGCTTCCCCCTGGATTGTGTGGTCGTCGCTGGAGGCAAGGTGGAATTATGACAGAGTAGGTTCCTTGCAAAACGAAAGACGCTGGCTGGCAACAAAGGCACCTATATGGGGAGGAGCTCCTTTTATTATTCAACTGCCGACAGGCGAAACGATTCTGTCGGTGCAGGACAGGGGAGGCAGGGCAATCGGATCAGACTGGAAAAAGAACACCATGCTGGTGCTGGTCGGCAACAGCGTTGCCAAAAATTTTACAAATATCTCTTATCCCTGGCCGGGTTTGCCCACAAACGAAGGGGCTTATTATAGCTCTCTCTTCTTAAAAGATGCACAGACGCTGGTGCTCGTTACAACCCGAAACTATGCGGATGGGCACAGTGAGGTGTATTGGAAAGAAGGACACATTCAGTAATTCATAATTGCCTGCAGCAGATGGTATAGGCTGGTACAGTCACCAGATGCTGCGGAAGATTTAGCTTCGGTTCCAGAAATTAAAAGCTTAAAGATTATGAAAAGAATATTTGCACTCATTGCCGGCTGCTGCCTTTTTTTCAGCGCTTGTGCCCAGAAAGCAGGCAGTTTCAATGGGCTTGAAATGAACATGGGCAACCTCTATCGCCTGTCTAATGCCGAAACCCGTTCCATCAGCCCCGAGAACTTTACCGGCGAAAAAGGCAAGGGGGGCATGGCCACGCTGGAAGAAGGCGTACACGGGCGGCAGGCCCGGGAGTTGGGGCAGGGCTGGAAGGTAAACCCCTTTGTCTGGATAGAGGGTGGCCAGACCATTACGCTCGCAGAGATAGATGGACCCGGCGCCATACAGCATATCTGGATGACCCCCACCGGGAACTGGCGCCACACGATCATCCGCTTTTACTGGGACAATGAAAAAGAGCCGTCTGTGGAGGTGCCTGTGGGCGACTTCTTCGGGATGGGCTGGGGCGAATATGCGCCACTGAACTCGTTGCCGGTTACTGTGAACCCGGGCAGCGCGTTCAACTCCTTCTGGCCAATGCCTTTCCGCAAGAAGTGCCGCATTACAATGGAGAACCTGAGCACTGACCGCATGAATGTGTTCTATCAGGTTGATTATACCTTAACCCAGGTGCCGGACGATGCAGCTTACTTCCACGCCCAGTTCAGAAGAAGCAATCCAACGCAAGGCTCCATACATACCCTGATTGACGGCATCAAAGGCAAAGGCCACTATGTAGGCACTTACCTGGCATGGCAGGTGAATAACAAGGGCTGGTGGGGCGAAGGCGAGATAAAATTCTATATGGACGGTGACAGGAAGTTCCCAACCATCGCCGGTACTGGTACAGAAGACTACTTTCTGGGCTCCTATAACTTTGAGAATAAGAAAACAAATGCGTACGAGGCGTACTCAACACCTTATGCCGGGCTGCACCAGATTATCAGGCCAGACGGCCTGTACAACTCGCAGCAGCGCTTTGGCATGTACCGCTGGCACATCATGGACCCCATTCGCTTCGATAAGGAGCTGCGGGTAACAATACAGGACCTGGGCTGGAGGAGCGAGCACCGCTACCTGCCGCAGCAGTCAGATATTAGTTCGGTCGTGTATTGGTACCAGGCCGAGCCGCACGCTCCATTCCCTAAGCTGCCGTCTAAAAACGAGCTGGAGGTAATTTAAGGCTATTGAAACAGCATATAAATACGGTCAGCAGAACTAATAAAGAATGTTTATATTTAAATAATGAGAAAAACACAAATATTCTTTTTGCTCTTCCTGCTGCTGCAGACAGGTATAGCAGGGGCGCAAAACACCGGTTGGAGCATGGTGAAAGGCCGGATTGCTTCCCCCTGGGCTGAAAAAGTAAATCCATCTAACCCCTTACCCGAATACCCGCGCCCGCAAATGGTGCGCGGGAACTGGCAGAACCTGAACGGGCTCTGGGACTACGCCATCGTGCCGAAAGCACAGCAGGCTAACGTGCCAGCTGCCTTACAGGGGAAGATACTGGTGCCTTATGCCATTGAGTCAGCCTTATCGGGAGTAGGCAAAACTGTAGGAAAAGATAGTGTGCTGTGGTACAGGAAAAGCATCAATGTACCGGCCAAAATGCGCAGGCAGAACGTGCTCCTGCACTTCGGTGCCGTAGACTGGCAGGCGGATGTGTATGTGAACGGCCAGAAGGCGGGCAGCCACCAGGGCGGCTACGATCCCTTCTCTTTCGACATTACCCCTTACCTCAAAAAAGGTAGCCAGCAGGATATTGCCATCAGCGTGTGGGATCCCAGCGATGACGGGCCGCAGCCGCGTGGCAAGCAGGTAAAAAAACCAGAGTCCATCTGGTATACTCCTGTAACCGGTATCTGGCAAACAGTATGGCTGGAGTCGGTTCCTAAAACGTATATCACCTCTACCAGGCAAACCCCGGATATTGACAAAGGGACAATTACTGTAGCGGCGGAAGTACAGCAAGCGCAGGCAAATGACCGGCTAAGGGTATCGGCCTGGGACGGTAAAACGAAAGTGGCGGAGCAGGAAGTTAGCGCCAACAGTCCTGCCGTGCTGCAGGTAAGCAACGCGAAACTGTGGTCTCCTAAGAATCCTTCCCTGTATGATCTGCGGGTGGCTGTGGTGCGGAACGGAAGGGTACAGGATGAGGTGAAAAGCTACTTTGCCATGCGCAAGATAAGCATGGAGCCTGATGCAAACGGAATCCAGCGCATGCTCCTCAACAACGAATTCGTATTTCAGTATGGTCCGCTGGACCAGGGTTGGTGGCCAGACGGACTGTATACAGCACCTACTGAAGAAGCCCTTGTTTTTGATATTGAGAAGACAAAAGAGATGGGCTTCAACATGATACGCAAGCACGTGAAGGTGGAGCCTGCACGCTGGTACTATCATACTGACAAGACAGGGATGCTGGTGTGGCAGGATATGCCGAGCGGCGACATGGGCAACAGGTGGGAGTCTCGCCCGGGTGTGACAGGACGCGGTACTGAAAAAGAACGGACGCCGGAATCAGAGAAGATATTCCGCACCGAGTGGGCGGAGATAATGGATGATTTGCACAACTTCCCGAGCATCGTGGTGTGGGTGCCATTTAACGAGGCCTGGGGGCAATTTAAGACAGAAGAAATTACGAACTGGACAATGGAGCGCGACCCGTCACGGCTGGTGAACAGCGCCAGCGGCGGAAACTTTCATCCGGTGGGTCAGATCATCGACCTGCACAACTACCCGGATCCGGTGATGCCGCGGCCCGATCTGTTTGGAGAAAAGCAGGTGATTGTGCTGGGAGAGTTTGGAGGATTGGGTTTGCCGGTGGAAGGACACACCTGGCAGCAGAAAGACAACTGGGGCTATCAGAGCTTTAAGAACGCTGATGAGCTGTTTGCGAGGTATCAGGAATTTACTGAGAAACTGGAGGACCTGATCCAGCTAGGACTTTCGGCTGCAATATATACACAGACAACGGATGTGGAAATCGAAACAAACGGCCTGATGACGTACGACCGGAAGGTGATCAAGGTGCCTGCCGAAAAGCTTCGGCAGGTTCATTCCAAATTGTATGATCCGTCACTGGTTAAGATGAAGAAATAAGCTACACAGGCATCCTGTTACACCTGTGCTAAACCGAAAGCTGAACAGAAATACTGCAACTAAATGGACATTGCTGATTACAGGTATATAAGGCTGAACAAGGCGCTGCTCGTGCTGCTGTATCCGCTTTTTCTAATGGGCTGCACCACGGCTGTGGCGCCAGTAAAAGAGCCGGAGAGCAGCCAGCCGGCAGCGGAGGCATACTTTACTAACCCGATTGCCGATGGTGCTGACCCGTGGGTATATAAAAAAGACAATACTTACTACTTTTGCAGTTCCGGCAATGGGGGAATACAAGTCTCCAAATCAGAAAAGCTGACAGAGCCAGGTGAGAAGGTGGTGGTGTGGAAGACGCCTGACACAGGCTGGAACAGGAGCAATGTGTGGGCACCGGAGCTGCATCATTTTGGGGGAAAGTGGTACATCTATTATGCCGCCGCCAAAAAGCCTGGTGCTCCTTTTCTGCACCAGCGGTCCGGGGTGCTGGAGTCAGTGGCAGACGACCCGTTTGGCCCTTACGTAGACAAAGGAATGCTGTACACCGGCGATAGTATCCAGTACCCGTCCTCTGCATCCAGATGGGCCATAGACCTGACGCCGCTGCAACTGAACGGGCAGCTGTATGCTGTCTGGTCGGGCTGGGAAAATGATGCGGATACAGATAAGACAAAGCAGCACCTGTACATGGCCACCATGAGTAATCCCTGGACGATCAGCAGCAATAGAGTGCTGATTTCGTCTCCCCAGGAGCCCTGGGAGACAGGTGGCCCGTTGGATTTGAACGAGGGACCTCAGGTGCTGAAGCACGGGGAAAAGGTGTTCATCATTTACTCTACGCGCGAGTCGTGGCTCAAGGAGTACCGGCTGGGGCAGCTGACACTTTCTGATACCCTGCTTAACCCGATGCAGGCTTCGCACTGGGAGAAGTCAGGGCCAGTTTTCGAGGGAACAGATGAGGTGCTGGGCGTAGGTCATTGCAGCTTCACTACGTCTCCGGACGGTACAGAACACTGGATTCTGTATCATTCTAAAAAAAGCGAGGTGCCGGGATGGGACCGGAACATACGGGCGCAGGAGTTTACCTGGACTGCAGACGGCTATCCTCATTTCGGGACACCTGTGCCGGCAGGCGTACCCCTGCCCGTGCCTTCCGGGCAGGAAGAGTAAGGTGCATTACAAAAGCAAAGATTCAGCTCCGCTTCATGTAGCGCTAGAAGGAAGAAAAGCGGGGCGCTAAACAAATAACTGTGAAAAATGAAAAAACAAACATGGCTCTTATACCTGGCTGGTCTGCTGGTCTTTTCCTGTACCAGCAATACCGCCACAAACCAACAGGAGACTGCTGTCAGTGAGCCTGTCGCCACGCAAACCATCTCCTACACCAACCCTGTGTTACCCGGCGATTATGCCGATCCTTCCGTGGTGCGGGTTGGGGATGATTACTGGGCAACGGCTACCTCCTCAGAATGGGCTCCCCTGTATCCTATCCTGCACTCCAAAAACCTGGTGGACTGGGAGACGGTAGGGCACGTGTTCCCTGATAAGGTGCCGGATTGGGCGGAGGCGCATTTCTGGGCTCCTGAGATTGCCCATGAAAACGGCCGTTACTACATTTACTATACAGCCAAGAAGAAAGGCGGGAACCTCTGCGTAGGAGTGGCCAGTTCCGCAAGCGCCACAGGCCCCTATGTAGACCACGGGCCGCTGGTGTGCCAGGAGGTAGGTTCTATAGACGGTTATGAGATAAGGGACAAGAACGGAGACCTGTACCTTGTCTGGAAGGAAGACGGCAACAGCCGGGGACTGCCTACTCCTATCTGGGCACAGCGCATGAACGAAGAGCGTACTGCCCTGACAGGAGAAATGTTTGAGTTGTTCCGCAACGACCCCGGTACCTGGGAAGGTGGACTGGTAGAAGGCCCTGCCATTGTGCGTCGCGGCGACTACTTTTATACCTTTTACGCCGGCGACAAGTGCTGTGGCCGGGAGTGCACCTACGGGGTGGGCGTGGCACGGTCCAAAAGCATCAAAGGGCCATGGGAGAAACATGAGGAGAACCCGATTATGAAACAAAATGAGGAGTGGAAATGCCCTGGCCACGGCACGGTGGTGACAGACCCAAGCGGCCGCGACTATTTCCTCTACCACGCCTACAGCACCGACAGCTTTGTGTACCCGGGAAGGCAGGGGCTGCTGGACGAGATAAAGTGGGGTGAAGATGGCTGGCCATATTTTGAAAACAGCTTACCGGCCATCACAGGCGAAGTAGTTGCTTCCGGTTCCGCTGCCGCCACAGCTTCTAAAGACACGGACATCAATGAGGAATTTGAGGCCGGCAACCTCGCGGCCACCTGGCAGTGGCCCGTGGAGCAGAAGCCAGCCTACACTTTCAATGAGGGACAGCTGGTGCTGGAGGCTTCCCCTGAGAAAATAGGAACAGTGCTAGGAAAGCGCACCGTGGACGGTGACTATACGGCAACGGCAGCCTTGAAGAAAAGCAGCCTTCAGGGTAGCACCATGGCGGGTATTTCTGCCATCGGCGATAGGGACAATGCCGTGGGCATAGGCGTAAGCAACGGCGAGATTGTGCTGTGGTCGATGAAAGGAGGCACCATGTCAACTATTGCCAAAGCTCCCGCACCGCAGGGAGAGACGGTACAGCTGCAGCTCGTTACAGACGAAGGCGACCAGATGCAGTTCTCCTGGAGCGCAGACGGCACCAGCTGGAACGCGATGAACAATGGCAAAGCGGTAGATGCATCCTATTTGCCGCCCTGGGACAGGGGAGTGCGTGTGGGGCTGACTGCAAAAGGCCCGGAAAACACCACTGCCGCCTTCGACTGGTTTCGGGTAGACAATTAGGCAGGAAAGAATACCGTTTCCCGTTTAGAGAGTGCATAAAGAGAAAAACCACATATTTATAACACCCAAATTCAAAATGAAGAAAAAACAACTAAGCAGAAAGCTGTTAATGCTAGCTTTGGCAGGATGTATGAGTGCCACCGGCTTAAGCAGCTGCTCAGGCCAGGAAGGCAACGAGGCAGACACAGAGACAACAACAGCAAACAACCAGGAAAACATGAACATTAAACAAGAACCCTTCGGCACAACACCAGAAGGCGAAGAAGCCACACTCTATACCCTCACCAATGCCAACGGGATGCAGGTGCAGATTACGAATTATGGAGCCACTATTACCTCAGTGCTTGTGCCTGACAGGGAAGGAGAAATGGGCGACGTAGTGCTGGGCTTCGACAGCCTGGGGGGCTATTTTACTCCGGAGTATGTGAAGAGCGGTCCTTACTTTGGTGCCATCGTAGGGCGTTATGGTAACCGCATTGCCAAAGGCAGGTTCACCCTCAACGGGGAGGAGTACCAGCTGGCCACCAACAACGGTGAAAACCACCTGCACGGAGGTAATAAAGGCTTTGACAAAGTGATGTGGGAGGCAGAGCCGCTGCAGGGGCAAAACTCCGTGCGCTTCACCTACGTGAGCCCGGACGGAGAGGAGGGATACCCTGGTAAACTGACCAGTGCCGTTACCTACACCCTGACCAACGACAACGAGATACGCATCGATTACCAGGCCACTACAGACAAGGCCACGCCGGTAAACCTGACCAACCACAGCTATTTTAACTTGGCGGCAGGTGAGGCCGAGGACGCACTGGGCCACGTGGTGACCCTGAATGCTGACAAATACACAGTAGTAGACGAGTCGCTGATCCCGACAGGAGAACTGCGTAACGTGGAAGGCACGGTAATGGACTTCCGGGAGCCGCAAACAATTGGCGCGCGCGTGAACCAGGTGGAAGGCGGCGGCTATGACCACAACTACGTACTCAATGGCGAAAAAGGAGAAATGAAGAAGGCAGCCACGGTGTACGAGCCAACGAGCGGACGCGTGATGGAGGTCTTCACCACTGAGCCTGGTATCCAGTTCTACTCAGGCAACTTCCTGGATGGTACCATCACTGGCAGCGGTAACCAGACCTATAAGAAACACTACGGCTTTGCCCTGGAGACGCAGCACTTCCCAGACTCTCCTAACCAGCCGGAGTTCCCTTCCACTATCCTGGAGCCGGGAGAGACTTATGAGTCAACCACCGTCTACAAGTTCTCGACAAGAGAAGAAGGACAATAGTGAAGTTGAAAAGCATAAAAACAAAAAGCCTGCGTGAAGCAGGCTTTTTGTTTTTATCTGTTACGCTCTTTCCAGAGCTGGTTAAACGACTTGGCAGGCACCTGCAGTGGCTCACGGCGTTTGCTCCAGGTATCTTTCAGCACCTGCTTGAGCACAAAGTTTTTGGCAAAGGCAGGAGCCAGGTTCAGTAGTGTGCGGCTCTTCATGGCCTTCAGCCAGAACTTGATAGCTGTTTTCTCACTGCTGTCGGCCATTCCCTGATCCACACTTTGCTTGCGGTTTAGCAGCAGCAGGTTGTGGATATTGATTTTAACCGGGCACACGGAGGTACAGGCACCACACAGGGAGCTGGCAAAGCTTAGGTGCTTGTGTTCGGCCATTCCGTTGTAATGCGGCGTGATAACAGAGCCAATCGGGCCGCTGTAGGTGCTCTCATAGGTATGGCCCCCGATGTTTTTGTAAACCGGGCACACGTTAAGGCAGGCTCCGCAGCGGATACAATTCAGGGCCTCGCGTTTTTCAGGCAGCGCCAGCAGGTCAGTGCGGCCATTGTCCAGCAGTATCACGTACATCTCCTCAGGGCCATCTTTCTCTTTTGGCTGGCGCGGGCCCGTCATAATAGTATTGTAGACGGTAACGCCCTGGCCGGTGCCGCTGGTGCTCAGGAGCGGCCAGAAGAGGTCCAGGTCCATGATGGACGGAATCATTTTCTCGATACCCACAATAGCGATGTGCGTTTTGGGAAAGGTGGTAGAGAGGCGGGCATTGCCTTCGTTCTCCGTTACGGCTACGCCACCCACGTCTGCTATTAAGTAGTTGCCGCCGGTAATGCCTACCTCGGCAGCGGTATACTTCTCTCGCATCAGCTTCCGGGCCACGCCTACCAGTTCCTCAGCATTGTCAGTAGGAGCAATGCCCAACTTGCGCACAAACAGTTCAGAGATGTCTTTCTTAGACATGTGCATGGCCGGTGTCACGATATGGTAAGGGCGCTGCTCCGCCAGCTGCACAATGTATTCCCCAAGGTCGGTTTCTACAGTTTCGATACCGTTCTTCTCCAGGAACTCGTTCAGGTGTATTTCCTCCGTTGTCATCGACTTGGACTTTACAACAGAGCGGGCGCGCTTGCGCTTCATTATTTCGCCTATTTCTTTTAGCGCCTCCTTGGCGTCGCGGGCCCAGATAACCTTGCCGCCACGCGCCGTAAAATTGGCCTCAAACTCCATCAGGTACTTATCTAGGTTGTTGATGGTGTTGGTTTTGATATAGGAACCCCGCTCGCGGGCCAGTTCGTGGTCGGAGTATTGGGTCAGGCCACGTTGCACAGCGGTATTGTACTTGCCGATGTTAAACTTGATGGTCGCGCGGTGGTCCTGGTCAAATGCTTTTGTTTCTGCATCCAGCAGAAACTGTTTCAGTTTACTCATGATTGTTCTCCCCTACGTTCTTTCTCTATATGTAACTGCTCCTTAGGTAGTCATAAAAAGAAAAACACCCTTAAAGTTAGGGTGTTTTTCTGAAAGCTAATAAAGCTGTGAATATTTATACTTATAACGGCTGTTATGGCCGCTGTAGTATACTATTTTTTGTTGCTGTCTACTACAATGCGGTTTTCGCGGTTTGCTAGCTCCCATGTTACGTGGAAAGCCAGCCTGGCTACTTTCTCAGCACTCTCGAAGATGATTTTGTCTACCTCGTCTGATGGCTGGTGGTAATCTGCGTGCACCCCGTTGAAGTAAAACACAATCGGAATGCCGTGTTTTGCGAAGTTATAGTGGTCGGAGCGGTAGTAGAAGCGGTTCGGATCGTTCTCATCGTTGTAAGTATAATCCAGCTTCAGGTTCACATACTTCTCGTTCATCTCCTCGTTTATCTGGTGCAGCTCTGAAGATAGCTTGTCTGCTCCGATAGAGTAAATGTAGTTGCTGTCATTGGTCTTTTCATGGTCGGTGTCCATGCGGCCAATCATGTCGATGTTCACGTTGGCTACGGTGTTCTCCAGCGGGAAAACAGGGTTCTCCGAATAGTACTCAGAACCAAGCAGGCCTTTCTCTTCGGCTGTTACGGTCATAAACAGGATGCTGCGGCGGGGGCCAAAGCCGTCTTTCTTCGCCTGTGCAAAAGCCTCAGCCAATTCTATCACCGCCACTGTACCCGAGCCGTCGTCGTTGGCACCATTGTAAATCTGGTCGCCCTGGCGTGTGGTGTCTACGCCTACGTGGTCGTAGTGAGCTGTTACCACTATTACTTCGTCTTTTTTGTCAGAGCCTTCAACATAGCCCAACACGTTTTCAGTTGGGAGTGGGGAGGATTCGCGCGACGTTTTGATTTTTACATCTTTTGCTGCCGTGAAATTGGCTGCGGTCGGCTTACCAGCCTGTGCCACCTGGTTTCCGTGGGCAAAAAGCTTTTCCGGGGTAGTGCTTAGCAGCGCGGCTCCCGCAACAGGAGAAATAAAAACAGCTGCAGCGGTTTCCTGATTACCGTTACTTCTTAAGCCGATAGACGGACGGCTGGCGTAGGCCTTGTAGCGCTGCGTCAGGCTGTTGAATTCAGACTCATTGGTGCCTGTTACTATCAGCACCGCCTTGGCGCCATGCTTTGTGGCAGCATTGCGCTTCATCCGGTAGTCGTTGCCCCAGTCAGAGGCTTTGTCAGTGCCGCTGATAAGGTAATTGCCATTGCTGCCTCTGGGCTCGCCTGCCAGTACTACGACAACTTTGCCGCTTACATCCTGGTTCGTGTAGTCGGAGTATCTGTCAGCATCAATGCCATAGCCGGCAAAAACTACGTCTACTGCCTGCTCTGTCTGGAACGGGGAACTGCCCAGCACAAAGAAATCCTGCATCATCAGGTACTTTTCTTTGCCGACTGTCATGTAGCCGTCTCCCCACTGGCTTCTTTCCAGGTCGAAGGCTTGATAGTATGGATTGCCGCCGCCCTGTACCGGCCCAACCAGGCCATCCTCACGAAACTCCCGGGAAATGTATTCGGCAGCCATTTTCTGGCCTTTTTCGCCTGTATTGCGGCCTTCATATTCATCTGAAGCCAGGATAGTCAGGTGCCTGGACAGGTCAGCGGCGGTAACGGTACTGGCATACTTGGGAGCGACTTCTGTTAGCTGGGCCACATCTGTAATGGGGCCTTGCGGAGTGGAAGTGGTGGGTGTTTTTGCACAGCCAAACCCAAGGGCGGCTAACAGCAAATACCCATAGGCATTGTGTTTCATAAGTTCGATTTGTTTTTAATAAGGTGTGTTTGTTCGATAAAGGTTGTCAGGGCAATGCTAGAGCAATCAGCCGGTCTGAGCATAAAAACATGCTTCTGCAGCATCGGTTGCTTTTTAGAGCGTACTCCTGCTTTTACTGCTTCATAATCAGTACGGTTGCGTAGGCGGCTACGCCTTCTTTTTTACCCACAAAGCCTAAGTGCTCAGTGGTAGTGGCCTTAATGGAAATATCCCCCTCCGGAATGCCCATCACCTCTGCCAGGCAGGTTTTCATAGTCGGGATATGGGGGTTCACCTTTGGCTCCTGCAGGCATACCGTTGAGTCTACGTTGCCAATCTCGTAGCCTTCCATGGCCAGCAGGTGCACCACCTCCTTCAGCAATATTTTACTGTCGATGCCTTTGTACTTCGGGTCTTTGTCGGAGAAGTGAAAGCCGATGTCACGCATATTGGCTGCGCCCAACAGAGCGTCGCAGATAACGTGAATCAGCACATCGGCGTCAGAATGGCCCAGGGCACCGTGTGTATGTGGTATTTTGATACCGCCGAGCCAAAAATCCAGCCCCTCCTGCAACTGGTGCACATCGTAGCCAAAACCGGTTCTTATTTTTAGTTTCATGTAAGGTTTACTTGTGTCCGGGCCTGTTGTGCTGCTTTTCAGCAGCAGGCCTAAAAAGTAAAAGTAGCTTAATTTGCGCTTAAATGAGTAAAAAGCATTCTGGTTTTTCAGGATTATACCTTGTTCAGGCCTTTCACCCATAGCTTCGGTCAAGAACAGAATGCTGTGTGCAGAAGCCCAACCCTTAAGAAAAGAAACAGCCAGCTGCCTTGCGGCAACTGGCTGTAAACTTAGGTATATATAGAAAAGCGCCTCAGGCTTAGGCCTGCACCTCCGCTAGGGAAGGGTAATCGATATAGCCTTTGGCACCAGTAGAGTAAAAAGTCTTCTGGTCTGCCTTCTGTAGTTCTGCGTTCTGCGCAAAGCGCTCCGGCAGGTCTGGGTTGGAAATAAACGGTACCCCGAAAGCTACCATATCTGCATCGCCTTCCTCTATTACTTTATTGCCTGACTCCTGGTTGAAACCAGCGTTGATGATCAGGTTGCCTTTGTAGATAGGGCGGTAGCGCTTCGCAATATTTGGCTCTGCATGCGGCACATCACTTACATCGGTGAACGGCTCTGACAGGTGCAGGTATGCAAGTTCGTAGCTGTTCAGCTTCTCAATAATGTAATCGTAAGTAGGGATAGTATCCTCGTTCAGCGTGATGCCGAAGGAGTTGTGCAGGCTTGGGTTCAGGCGTACGCCCACGCGCTCTATTGGTGCCACTTCTTTGATGGCGTCTAATACCTCAAACAAAATACGGGCACGGTTTTCCTTGGAACCGCCATACTCGTCTGTCCGGATGTTAGCGGAGGTCACGAAAAACTGGTGGAACAGGTAACCGTTGGAGGCGTGCACCTCAACGCCGTCAAAGCCTGCGGCAAAAGCGTTTTTGGCTGCGTTTTTGAAATCCTGCACAATTTGTTTTATCTCCGGCACAGTCAGTTCACGAGGTGTTACGGTATCTTTAAAACCTTCCGGTGTGTAAGACTTGGCTTCCGGGTTTATAGCGGAAGGAGCTACTGGTAACTCGCCGTTGTGGAAGTCAGGATGCGACATGCGGCCTACGTGCCACAGTTGCAGGAAAATCTTACCGCCCTCTTCGTGCACGGCATCTGTTACCTTCTTCCACCCTTCCACCTGCTCTTCAGAGTAAATTCCAGGTGTATTGATATAGCCTACGGCCTGCTTTGATATCTGCGAACCTTCTGATATGATCAGGCCTGCTCCGGCACGCTGTGTATAGTACTCCACCATCAGGTCGTTTGGTACACTGCCCTCGTTATCGGCGCGGCTGCGTGTCATCGGGGCCATAACTACCCGGTTGTTCAGTTCCAGGTCGTTTAATTTTATCGGTTTTAAAAGTGCTTGCTTTGTCATGTTAAGTTAGAAAGTTAGAGCGTCAGAAGGTTAGAGAGCCAGGCCCTTGTGTGGTGCACCGTCTTTTCCTTCTTCACTCATAATTCAAAATTCAGTTATTCAGTCATTCAAAATATAACTAGTCCCAGCTAGGTGCGAAGCCGGGGTCGATGAGGCGGTTGTTGGCCTGTGTCAGCTCGTTTATTTGCTGCACCTCGTCCTGTGTCAGTTCAAAATCAAAAATGTTGAAGTTGGACTGCATGTGGTTTTCTTTCGAGGATCTTGGAATAGCTAAGACTCCGTCCTGCTGTATAAGCCATCGGAGCGTAATCTGCACCTCATTCTTGTTGTGCTTCTCGCCTATGTGCTTCAGGGTCTCGTTCCCCATCACTTTACCGTGTGCAATCGGGCTATAAGCTGTCAGTGTCAGGTCGTGGCTGCGCAGGTAGTTGTATAGTTTGTCCTGGTTAAGGAAGGGATGGTACTCCACCTGGTTGGTAATAATGCTGGCGCCTGTAGCGAGTACTTTGTCCAGCAGGGCTGTGGTATGGTTGCTCACACCGATATGTTTGGTGTAACCCTTCTCCTGTGCCTTCACCAGTTCACCGATATACTCCTCTACCGGTACCTCAGGGTTTGGCCAGTGAATCAGCAGCAGGTCTACAGCGTCCGTTTTCAGCTTCCGCAGGCTTTCCTCCACTGACGGCAGAAAACTCTTCTGCGCCAGGTTAGAAGGCAGCACTTTCGTGGTCAGGAATACCTCTTCGCGGGCGACCCCTGATTCCTTTATGGCACTACCTACGGCTTCTTCGTTACCGTACATCTGGGCTGTGTCGATGTGGCGGTATCCTGTATCCAGAGCCGCTTTCACCAATCGGAGCGCTGTATCGCCGGTGAGTTCAAAAGTGCCGAATCCTAATGCCGGAATGGTTACGCCTTTTACTTTTATTTCTTTCATAGTATGTTATTTATAGGCAAGTACATAATTTGTATGTACAAATATTGGGTTAAAAATAAATCCTATCCGCGTAGTTTATCTAACAGGTTACTTGCTAAAACAGCTTCCTCCTGCGTCAGGTTATGCAGCTTTGCAAACAGCTTTGGGAAGTTCTCATCCACTTGCTGCAGCTTTCGAAGCCCCGGTTCTGTGATACGCACCTCAATCATGCGGCGGTTTGTCTGGCAGATATCGCGGGTTACGTAGCCTTTCTCAATCAGCTTGTCGATAAGGCGCGTTACGTTCGAATTACGGTCCACCATCCGGTTCTGGATATCGCCGAAGCACACAGGGTCTGGCTGCTGCCCCCGCAGAATAGCCAGCACGTTGTGCTGCTGCAGTGTAAGCCCCAGATCTTTAAAGAAAGGCATCAACTGCTGGTTCAGCCAGTTGTTTGTAAACAACAGGTTGGCCAGCAGACGACGGTAGTCATCCTTAAAGTTCTTCTGGTGTATTTCGTCTTCTATGCGCATATATTTCTTGGAGGTACAAAGATACGAATGATATTTGTATATACAAAGTTTGTAAGTGTAAGGTTTCGGAGTGGCATAAGAGATGAACCAGAAAAATGTTAAATGCCAGCGGGGAAAAGTATTTTTGATTTTTATAAATGTAATTTATACATTTAATCGATAAAGCATTCCATCTTATCTTCCTGAAAAGACTATATGCCTGAAGAGGAATGAGAAGATGCGGACGCAAACAGGCTGTACATGCTCTTACTCCATTGTAATTAAAATAACCATTAAACTATACCTCTATATGAATAGACTTCATGGTAACATCAGATTACTCCTTTCCCTGGTTTTAATTTTATTGATGGGAAATGCTGATTTGCTGGCTCAGTCACGTGATGTTATCGCGCATGATCCGGTCATGATCAAGCAGGGCGACACGTATTATGTTTTCCATACAGGAGAAGGGATAAATGTCAAATCATCGAAGGACATGAAAAACTGGAAAGAAGAAAAGCCGGTTTTTGCCAGCACACCGAAGTGGGTCACTGAAATGATCCCGAAATTCGACGGAAATATCTGGGCTCCCGATATCCTTCACCACAACGGCACCTATTACTTGTTTTATTCAGTGTCCTCTTTTGGCCGCAACAATTCAGCAATAGCTGTAGCCACCAATAAAACCCTGAACCCCAGCGACCCTAATTTTAAGTGGGAGGACAAAGGTATTGTGGTTCGCTCCGTGCCTGGCCGCGATATGTGGAATGCTATTGACCCGAATGTCATTTTTGATGACAAAGGCACACCCTGGATGACTTTTGGTTCGTTCTGGCAGGGCATTAAACTGGTGCAGTTAACCCCGGACCTGACTTCTGTCGTGAACAGCCCCCAGAGCTGGCATACTATTGCTGCGAGAGAACGAAACTGGTTACTGGATGAAAGAGATGCAGGTGATGCTGCCAATCCTGAGCTGGACTACGAAAAGCTGTATACGCCGGAGATGTTGGAGCAGGCCAGGAACATGAAAAATGGCTCTATCGAAGCACCATTCTTATTCAAGAAGAACGGATACTATTACCTCTTTATGTCCTGGGACCGCTGCTGCCAGGGAGTAAACAGTACCTATAAAGTTTTAGTAGGTCGTTCAAAAGATATTACCGGCCCTTATCTTGACAAGGATGGAAAGAAACTGGCACATGGTGGTGGAACACTGGTGGCGCAGGGCAACGACGAATGGGCTGCTGTAGGGCATCCTGCTGCATATACCTTCGATGGAAAAGACTACCTGATTTTCCATGCCTATGACAAGAAGGATGAAGGCAAACCAAAACTGCGAATCCATGAAATAAAGTGGGGTAAAGACCAGTGGCCTTCTATTGATATGAAGAAATAAGCTTCTGTAGCACCAAAGCAGGCGTTTTCAGAAGGCGCAAAAGAGAAATAAAAAAGGAATGGCTGCCATGTTGATGGCAGCCATTCCTTTTTTATTTAGGTATGTAACCAAAGCTTATGCTTCTGCCTCCACCGGCTCTTCTTCCTTTACTTTCTTCTTCTCCGCTTTATATAGGAGCGTGGAGCAGTTGTTTGGGTCCAGTACCTCTTTGGCGCAGCGCAGAATATCCTGTGGCGTAACGGCCTGCACTTTTTCGCCTTCCTGGTTTATCAGGTTAGCATCGCCCATGAGTTTGCTGTAGGCCAGGTTCATGGCGCGGTTCAGCAACTCAATCTCAGAAAATACAATAGAGGTCTCTGCCTGGTTCTTCACCTTGTTCAGTTCCTCCTCATCTACCAGTTGCTCCATCAGCTCCTGGTTAATGGCCTCGATAGCAGCATTGGCTTCCTGCAGGTCTACACCTTCGTTCAGCTTGCCCTGAATAATCAGCAGCCCCTGCTCTACAGAGCCTGTAACGGAGGCTGCGATAGAATTAAAGAGTTTCTGCTCTTTCACCAGTTTCTCATACAGCCTGCTGGACTTGCCGCGGCCCAGAATATCGCTGATAAGGTCTACGGCATGATAATCTTTGTCGGTGCGGGCGGGCATGTGGTAAGCTTTGTAAATAGCGCTTAGCGGTACATCGGCACTTGTTTCCAGCACGCGTGGCTCTGTTTGCTTTGGCTCTTTCGGGTTGTTGCGGATGTATTTCTCACCGGCCGGTATCGGGCCGAACCATTTTTCTGTCAGTTCCTTTGCCCGCTCAAAAGTTACGTTGCCGGCCACTACCAGGATGGCGTTGCTCGGGGAGTAGTGCTTCCGGAAAAAAGCCTTCACAATATCCATAGAGGCTTCTTCTATATGTGAAATCTCTTTGCCGATGGTCGCCCATTTGTATGGGTGCTCTTTGTAAGCCAGCGGGCGCAGTTTCAGCCACACATCACCGTAAGGCTGGTTGAGGTAGTTTTGCTTAAACTCTTCTACCACTACCTTGCGCTGCACCTCCAGGCCGTTCTCGCTAAAAGCCAGTTCCAGCATACGGTCCGACTCCAGCCAGAAACCAGTCTCAATATTCTGCGCAGGCAACGACAGGTAGTAGTTTGTAATGTCAGGGCTGGTGAAGGCGTTATTTTCACCTCCAACACGCTGCAAAGGCTCATCATAAACAGGTATGTTTTTCGAGCCGCTGAACATCAGGTGCTCAAATAGATGGGCAAAACCGGTGTGGGCTTCCTCTTCGTCCCTGGAGCCTACATCGTACAGCACGTTCAGTACAGCCATCGGGCTGGTATGGTCCTCGTGCACAATCACGCGCAGGCCATTATCAAGTGTAAATTCTTTAAATTCTATCATAAAGTAGTTTTTGACTGGTTGAATCGCTTGTACATTATTTAAGGCTTTGGGCGCTTAAAATTGAAACCGATGGTGAAATCATTCAACAATTACACCATTTAGCCATTCAAGTAAGAACAAAATTAAAAAATAGCGGCATAAATTTCAGGTCACCCGCCAATACATTAACTTGCCCCCATATAACAAGGTTTCCTTTTAGAGATGAACTATAACATCAAAGACTATACTGAAGACGAGCTGATCCGCCTGTACCGTGCTATTCTGAAGCCGCGCATGATTGAAGAGCGTATGCTGGTGCTGTTGCGGCAGGGCAAAGTGAGCAAATGGTTTTCTGGTATCGGGCAGGAAGCTATCTCGGTAGGGTCGGCGCTGGCTCTTGAAAAAGGTGAGTATATTCTGCCCTTGCACCGTAACCTGGGCGTGTTCACAAGCCGTGAGGTTCCTTTGGATAGATTGTTCGCGCAATTCCAGGGAAAAACGACCGGCTTTACCAAAGGCCGCGACCGCTCTTTCCACTTTGGGAGTAATGAGCATCATATAGTAGGTATGATTTCGCATCTGGGGCCGCAGCTGGCAGTAGCAGATGGCATTGCTCTGGCAGATTTACTGGAGAAAAAGGAGAAAGTGACGCTGGTGTTCAGTGGCGATGGCGGTGCCTCGGAAGGAGATTTCCACGAGGCGCTGAACGTAGCAGCTGTGTGGGGGCTTCCGGTTATCTTCATGATCGAAAACAATGGCTACGGTTTATCCACACCAAACAATGAGCAGTTTAAGTTCCGCCATTTTATAGACAAAGGCCCGGCTTACGGTATAGACGCTCTGCAGATTGATGGCAACAATGTGCTGGAAGTGTACGATACCGTGCGGCAGGCAGCAGCCAGCATCCGCAAGAATCCGCGCCCTATGCTGATTGAGGCAATTACGTTCCGGATGCGCGGCCATGAAGAGGCCAGCGGAACAAAGTATGTGCCGCAGGAGCTGTTTGAGAAGTGGGCGAAGAAAGATCCTGTGGAAAACTATGAGAAGTTCCTGTTAGAGGAGCTCATCCTGACACAGAAGACAATGGACGGTATAAAAGAGGAGATCAGAGCCGAGGTAGAAGCCGGTCTTCAGGCAGCCTTTGCCACTCCCATGCCGGAAGCCAACCAGCAGGAAGAACTGCAGGATGTGTATAAACCTTTTGAGCAGGAGATAATAAAGCCAGCCTCAGAAGGAAAAACAGAGCGCCGCTTTGTGGATGCCGTTTCGGATGCCATACGCCAGAGCATGGAGCGGTACCCGGAACTAGTATTGATGGGACAGGACGTTGCAGAATATGGCGGCGTCTTCAAAGTGACAGAGGGTTTTGTGGATAAGTTCGGCAAAGAACGCATTCGCAACACGCCTTTATGCGAATCAGCTATTCTGGGTATTGGCCTGGGAATGTCGGTACGTGGTAAAAAGAGCATTGTAGAGATGCAGTTTGCCGATTTTGTGAGCGCCGGCTTTAGCCAGATTGTGAACAACCTGGCCAAGAGCCACTACCGCTGGGGTCAGCATGCTGATGTGGTGGTGCGTATGCCAACAGGTGCCGGCGCAGCAGCAGGGCCTTTCCACTCGCAGAGCAACGAAGCCTGGTTCTTCCACACGCCCGGCCTCAAGATTGTTTACCCGTCTACCCCATACGATGCCAAAGGCCTGCTGAATGCGGCCATTGAGGACCCGAACCCGGTGATGTACTTCGAGCACAAGCTGCTGTACCGTGCCATTTCGCAGGAAATTCCAGACGACTACTACACTGTAGAAATCGGCAAGGCCAGAACAGTGGCAGAAGGCACAGACCTGACCATTATTACGTACGGCATGGGCGTGCACTGGGCAAGCCAACTGCAACAGGAATTGACGGATGCCAGCCTGCATATTCTGGACCTGCGCTCGCTGCTGCCCTGGGACAAAGAGGCCGTGCAGCAGGCTGTTGCCAAAACAGGCCGTGTGCTGGTATTGCACGAAGACACTTTGACGGGCGGCATTGGTGGTGAGATCGCTGCCTGGATTGGGGAAAACTGCTTCGAACTGCTGGATGCGCCGGTAGCCCGTGTTGCTAGCCTGGATACGGCTGTGCCGTTTGCGCCACCGCTGGAGCAGGAGTTTCTGCCAAAGCAGCGCCTGCGACAGAAAGTTGAAGCAATGTTGCAGTATTAAATTATATTTGTTGTATACTATATATTTCAGGTAGCAAACTTAAGTTGTTTCGTCATGCGTATTCTTCGGTCATTTCTTTTAGCCTCGCTTTGCATGGGGCTCTTGCTGGGCACCGGTTGCCAGCGCAAAGGCATTCCATGCCCTAAGCCAACCGGCAAGAAGAACCGCGTGAAAATGACAACGCAGGGAGGGCAGGGGCTGGAGGCCATCAAGGTGCCGAGAGATAAAAATGGCAATGTGAAGAAGGGCGGCTGGCGTATATGGTAAGCAAAGGAAACTAGTTTTTTGAAGAACAGTATAATCTCCTGTAAAGATGGACGTAAAGACTGTGTGCATTGATGTGAAAAAGGCCATGAAATATTCGCTGCCCCTGGTGCTGCTCCTCCTTTTGGTAGCATTGCCAGGTTACGGGCAGATAAGCTTTAAGACGCATGATAACCATGGGAGGGAAGTGCGTAAATCACTGAAAGAGGCTGCCAAAGTGGACCCAGCCTACAAAGAAACCCATCTGAATACAAACGCTTACAGCTTCAGGAAGGGAACTGCTGCCCGCAGGCGGGCAAAGAAAGATGAGCTTGCCAGTTATAAGTTTAATGAGAGAGGCAAACCCATGCGATGGTACCATTTCCTGAAGAAGAAAAGAAAGCAGGAGAGAAAGAAAGATTAATTTAACCTAAAGAAGGAAAAAGGAGAGACTGATATGAATTGGCACCCGCTAACAAGCCCGGAGCAACTCGATGAGGTAATACAGGAATCAAAAGAAACACCGGTGGTCATTTTTAAGCACAGTACCACCTGTTCCATTAGTGCCACTGCCAAAAGCCGCATCGAGCGACAGTGGGATGGCGCCGGCTTAGACCATGTAAAAACATATTACCTGGACTTGCTGCGCTACCGCCCTGTTTCTAACGAAGTGGCGGAGGTACTGCAGGTCGAGCACCAGTCACCGCAGTTGCTGCTGTTGCAGGACGGTGTTTGCACTTATGATGCCTCTCACATGGCCATTGGCGTAGATGCGCTGAAGAAAAAAGTGACGGCGTAGCAAAATGATAAGGCTGCTACGCCGTTTTACTGCTTAGTAATGGAATGTAACAGTCTGCTTGATGTCTGGGTGCAGGCTAAGCGCTACAGGGCAGGTGCGGGCAGCATTTTCCAGCATCGCCTTCTCCTTATCAGAATAAGACTTACCGGCAGGCATTTTAAAATTTAACACTACTTCCGCAATACGGCGTGGCTCGGCAGCCATGATTTTCGTGGTTTCTATCTCTATGCCATCAATGTCGATGTTGATACGGTTGGCGACAATGCCCATAATGGTCATCATGCAGGAGCCCAGTGCGGCTGCTACAAGGTCTGTTGGTGAGAAAGCCTCTCCTTTGCCGTTGTTGTCAACGGGAGCGTCGGTGATAATGGTGTTGCCAGAGGCAAGGTGTTGAGCAGTAGTGCGCAAGCCTCCTTTGTAAGTGCTGCTTATAGTAGCCATAGGTATAAACTCTGTTTTGAAATCAGCGTAAAGATACTTACTTTTATACAATTTAAAACCTACATAAACACTTGGTGAGAACCCTTATACTCCTGCTTGCTTTCGCGCTGTTTGTAGCCGCACCGGCTAAAGCTCAGTCGGAGGAAGATGAAAGCTTTCAGAATGAGCTGAGCTACGGTGTTAACTTTAACTCCAATGGAGGGCTTATCGGAGGCGCCTTTATTCGTTCTACTTATTTTATCACAGAGGACATGTACCAGTTTGGAAGCCTGGAGATTGTAGAGGTAAAGCATCCGAAAGAGAACCGCTACTTCAGCCCTATTTCCGGTGAGTCTTTTGTAGATGGAAAGCAAAACTACTTTTTTGTGGTGCGCCCGCATTATGGCCGCGAGCTGGTGTTGTTCCGGAAAGCTCCAGAGTCGGGTGTGCAGGTAAATGCCCTTGCAGCTGTAGGTCCTTCCCTTGGCTTGCTGTTGCCTTATTACATTGACTATAATTACGGTGGCCAGGGCAATGATATCCGCACTGAACAGTACGACCCAAGCCGCCACCTCGACAGAGACTATATCCTTGGCAGCGACAACGTGTTCAGAGGGATTGGAGAAGCGAAATTAAATCCTGGTGTGCACCTAAAGGCTGGGCTTACCTTTGAGTATGGCCGCTACCGGGAGAGTATCGCTGGTATAGAAGTAGGCTTCCTGGTTGAGCGTTTCGTAAACACGCCCATCATTATCCCGGATGCTGATAATCACAAAACCTTCACCTCCGTTTACCTCAACCTGTACTACGGCAGCCGTAATTAGTCTTTTCCCGAACAAACATAGCAGCTCCGTTGTTAGAGAGGCAAAACCTGCCGGGGTTACATTTTTGCCCTAAGGTTAACCTCTTAAAACATAACTTCCTATCTTTGCACCATGGATGAATTAATGACACTTCCGGTTATACAGCCTAACGCAAAGCCCGAGGGGCTGAATGCACTGGGCCAGCCACGAAAGCCGAACTGGCTGCGTGTAAAACTACCGGTTGGGAAGGAGTACGCCAAAGTAAGAAGCATCGTAGACGAATATAAGCTGCACACCATTTGCGAAAGCGGCAATTGCCCCAATATGGGTGAGTGCTGGGGTGCAGGTACCGCCACCTTCATGATCTTAGGCAATGTGTGTACCCGCAGTTGCTCTTTTTGCGCTGTGGCTACCGGCCGCCCAAACGAGTACGACGAAGATGAGCCCCGCCGTGTGGCAGAGGCCATCAAACTGATGGGCGTAAAGCACGCCGTAATTACTTCGGTTAACCGCGACGAATTGAAAGACCGTGGCGCCGCCATCTGGCACGAAACGGTAAGGCAGGTAAAACTGATGTCCCCAACCACCACCATCGAGACCCTTATTCCGGATGTGAAAGCAAACTGGGATGCTTTGATTACAATGATATCACCTGGGCAGGAGGTTGTGTCGCATAATATGGAGACAGTAAAGGAACTGTACCGACAGGTGCGCCCGCAGGCCAAATACGATCGTAGCTTGGAGCAAATTCGTCGCACCAAGGAGTATGGCAAACGTACCAAAACAGGTATTATGCTGGGGCTTGGCGAAACCCGCGAGCAGGTGTACCAGGCAATGGATGACCTTGCGGCCAACGGTTGCGACATCCTGACCCTGGGTCAGTACCTGCAGCCTACTAAAATGCACCTCGAGGTGGCAGAGTTTATTCACCCCGACCTGTTTGACCACTACCGGGAGGAAGGTTTGAAGAGGGGAATAAAATATGTTGAGTCTGGCCCGTTGGTTAGATCATCTTACCACGCAGAGCGACACGTTAACGTTTAACATAGGTTCTACATCAGAAAAAAAGTAAAAGCCCGGCTACACTATGTGTAGCCGGGCTTTTTTTATGGCACTGGGGGATGTGTATAATCAGCCAGCATATTTTAAAAAACTACTTATTGGTGCTCCTAAACGCTTTTTAAGCAATGTATTATTTTAATAGATATATATTAAAACATATAGTTTTAGTAAATATAAATATGATTACTTTTGCTTCCTTAAAATTACGTGCTGTGCTATCTGGTTTTTAAAAAGGTGCTGCTAAGCCTCGGCTTTAAGTCCTTTCTGTATAGATTGATCATTATATATAGGTTGGTTTATATATTATTTACAAATTTTTCTTTGTTTTGAAACTAAATAAAGAAAACTAAGTATATATGTGGGTATATATTTATGTACTTATATCTATTTATAATTGAATTTATCTAAACAATAGGAACTATCATTTTGCTTTACTGATACTCTATGATCCGAGCTTTACTCCTAACCTATTTTTTCATGACCGTGGGGATTACCCTTGTCCTCGCGCAGCCAGACCCAACGCTTGGGCAGGCAAGTAGCTTTGTCGTGCTGGCAAAGACTCAAATCATCAACAATGGCGAAACCGGCTTGATGGGCAATGTCGGGTTATCTCCAGCAGGAACCATATCGGGGCAGGACAAAATCCTTCTTACGGGCGGGGTGTATGAAATAAACACTGCTCCATCTGCCAGTGCGCTGGCAGATGCGAATACTGCTTATAATACCTTCTCAGCCAGGCCGTCTACTCCTCTTTCTTTTCCTATAACCGGTGGAGCGACCATTACCCCCGGCACCTATAGGATAACCGGTGACGCCACTTTAAGAGGTACTTTAACATTGGATGGCTCTAGCCAGCAAAATGCTCTTTTTGTCTTCATAATAGACGGGAACCTGTTTTCTGATCCAACTAACTCGAACATTAGATTGATAAACGTAGAGCCAAAGAATGTCTTCTGGATAATAAGAGATGGAGTGGAGTTAGGAACAAACACGCTTTTCCAGGGTACTTTATTGGCTAAGCGGGACATTATTTTAAATACGGGTGCAAATGGAGCGGGCCGTGCTATCTCGCTGGAAGGCAAAGTGGAATTAGATGGTAATAACCTGTTTCTGCCAACGTTTGTGAACCCCAATTTAAGTATCACCAAAACAATAGGAGCGTTGCCTGATAATGTTTACAACGTAGGTGATGAGGTTACTTATACCATTGTTGTAAACAACGCTGGACCAGGTACTGCCACAAATGTTGTTGTGACTGAAAACTTCCCTGCAAACCTTCGATACATTCCTGGTTCGGCTTCTTATGCCGATGGTACATTTAATGAGAGTACTTATACCTGGATACTAAACCACTTGCAATTTGGAGAGAGACGCGAATTGCAATTAAAGTTTGAGATTGTGTCTCCAGGTACAATTCTAAATAATGTGTCTGTTGATGCCAATGAGACGGATCCAAATCCAAATGACAATGAAGATGATGTGACTATCGAAGTGCCGTTGCCTCCGGCCAATNCGAGGGCGTGGTGGTGCAGGAGAACATTCCGGACGGCCTGACGCTGGTGAGCGCTGAGCCAGCGGCAGACTACGACAGAGCCACCAACCGCTGGACGGTGGGAAACCTGAACAACGGGCAGAGCGCGGTGCTGACGCTGGTGTTCACCATCAACAAGCCAGGCACGCTGGTCAACGGCGTGACGGTGGACGCAGACAACACAGACCCGGACACAGGCGACAACAACAGCGAGTCCCCTATCGACGTGCCGCTGCCTCCTGCCAACGTGAGCGTTGTGAAGGTGGCAGCACCAGGA